>NZ_BCNX01000007.1 GCF_001571405.1 Methanoculleus thermophilus
GGAACTAAAGGCACGAAAATACTGGTACCAGGTCAAAGAGATCAAGATCAAAGTGATCCTCCATAACCTAACGAAGGCAGTACAAACAGTCGTGATTGTCGTTGTCTGGAAGGAATTCAACAGAGCCGTTTTTCCGTTAACATTGTCGCGCTCCCCAGGAGAGTGAAACCCCACATCCCATATCGATGCTGCGACTTTCAGGTGCACGCTTCATGAAAAAAATGCCCGCCGATATCGTCCCACCTCATTGTTGAACCCATCTCGGCGGCCAGATGGCTGAAGTCAGACATCTGTGGCATCGATTTTCTAATATATCGGCAGTAATGTCACAAGAAAGTGATCAGAGCCGAAGCATAATATATATTTTTCTCAAAAGTGTCCAATAATAGTAATAAGGAAATAATGTAAAAACAACGATATTTTTGATCATAATTAGATTATAAATGATATAATCTGATATCCATTCATGGAAGAGCATAAATACGAGAAGTTGCGAATGTAATACTGAGGGGAGACCCTCTACGAGCCTTCTGGAGACAGATGCAGTCTCCAGAGGGGATTCCAAGGAGATGATGCATGAAGAAGACTCAAATTCTGGTACTGACACTATCCATGATGGTAGCTTTTGTTGCACCAGCACTGGCAGCCCAGAACCAGGAAGTCTCCCAGGGATCATATGATGCCGTTGTATACATCAACGGCACAAAGATCCTTGCAGAAGACAGCAACGGCCAGTTAATCAGCAGCGGAACTGCGGGAATTGATGACAGCAACGTCATACAGGCCGCAGTGAAGGCTATTAGCAATGGGACAGTTGTCCTGCAGGCCGGAACCTATACCCTGAACAGCCCGGCTAAGATCAGGGTATCAAACCCTGGGGCTGACATAGAAGACCCATCCGACGGGGCAAAGCCCTACAAGGCGCACTCCATCCCCGGTCGGATCAACTTCGTCGACTTTGACTTCGGAGGCGAAGGTGTTGCGTACCACGACACCGAAGCAGGCAACCAGGGCGGCTACACCTACCGCACTGACAATGCCGATGTCGATATCGGTAAGAGAGACGGTGTCAACACACCGGTCGTCTCACACACGTACGCTGGAGAGTGGCTCCAGTTCTCCGGGGTACAGGTAGCTGAGTCCGGAACGTATTCTGCGACGTTCTACACCAGCACCACACAGGACCAGATGTCCTTTAAGGTACTGGTCGATGGAAAAGAAGTCTCCACAGTCACGGTCCCCAACACCGGCAGCTGGTACACGTTTGCCCCCACCACGGTGAAGATCCCGCTCACCGCAGGAGTGCACACGATACAGGTTGCCATGGAGACCGGGTGGGCCGACATGGCCTACGTCGAGTTCGCAACCAATGCACCTACGCCCACGCCCACGGCCACACCGACCGTGACGCCGACGCCCACTGCAACGGCGACACCAAAGCCAACCCTGACGCCCACGCCAACACAAACCCCATCCGATGGGGTAAAGCCCTACAAGGCGCACTCCATCCCCGGTCGGATCAACTTCGTTGACTTTGACTTCGGAGGCGAAGGTGTTGCGTACCACGACACCGAAGCAGGCAACCAGGGCGGCTACACCTACCGCACTGACAGTGCCGACGTGGATACTGGCAGGCGGAACGGTCTTGATGTCCCGGTCGTTGCCCACACCTATGCTGGAGAGTGGATCCAGTTCTCCGATGTGCAGGTAGCCAAGTCCGGCACCTATGCAGCCACCTTCTACACCAGCACCACGGAAGATAAGATGTCCTTCTCGGTGCTGGTGGACGGAAAGAAGGTCGCCACGGTCAATGCGCCCAACACCGGCGACTGGTATACGTTTGCACCCACCACCGTCCAGATCCCACTCACCGCTGGAAAGCACACGGTGCGGGTCACCATGGACACCGGGTATACTGACCTTGCGTATGTCGAGTTTGCGACTGAAGCACCCACACCCACGCCCACAGCCACACCGACCGTGACGCCGACGCCTACCGCAACGGCGACACCTAAGCCAACCCTGACGCCGACACCAAAGCCGACCCAGACGCCAACACCAACCCCCAGCGACAAGGTCTACGGAGCGGATGCAAACCCGACCGGAAACCCCATCGGCGGCGGTGAAGGGTATACAGAGATCATCAGCCGAAACGACCCGCGTGTGAAGTACATCGTCGATACGCGGGATGAACTGCTCTCGGCCCTCAAGAACGCACGGTCCGGAGATGTTATCTACGTCGAAGGTAACGCGAACATCGACATGAGCGGCTACTTCAACGTTGGAGTGCCGGCCGGCGTGACCATCGCGAGCAACCGGGGCGAGGACGGAGCAGCAGGAGGGCGGATCTACCAGAAGCGGCTGTCCAGCGACTCAAAATCTCCGGACCTTCGGCCAATATTCATTACCAAAGGCTCTGGAGTGAGATTTACCGGTCTGCGCATAGATGGACCGGACACCGGAGTGAGCGTCTCGGAGTGGCGCGCTGGGATCCGTATTGAACACCCGATGGCCGAGATCGACAACTGTGAGATCACCGGCTGGGGTGGAGCCGCGATTGTCTTCTGGGGCACAGGATCTGCAAAGGATATGAAAGACGGCGGATATGTCCACCACAATTATATCCACCATTGCCAGGGATCGGGCTTTGGCTACGGTGTCGTCACCTATCTCGGATCCGTCTGCCTGATTGAGGCGAACTACTTCGACTACACCCGACACTCGATCGCCGGAGACGGGTCTGCCGGAAGCGGGTACGAAGCGAGATATAACATAAACGGCCCCAATGCCACCTATCAGAACTTCGACATGCACGGCAAGCCCAACTCCTCAGGCTCCGGGAAGATTGCGGGAGATCTCATCAAGATCCACCACAACACGTTCCTCGGCACAGAGCCTGCGGTTGCACCCCCGGTCGTCATCCGCGGCGTACCCCGTGTCGGAGCGTACATCGACCACAACTGGTTCTACTACACCAGTTATGCGCCAGTTTGGCAGGTCGACTCAAAAGGAGGCATCTACATAACGGATAACGTGATCGGGAAAGATAAGAAACTCTCCACATCTGGCCCGATACGTTACGTTACCTGGAATGAGTAGGTAGGACGGGTAAGAAAAACCCGTATAACCCTCCAAAACTTGCCCTTTTTTATTAAAAAGAGATTCCTTCCCATCTCAGATGTAATTTTCGAGGCATGACGGCAGAGAGAAGCACAGCACTCCTCCCCCAGCGTACGCAGGAGCTCTTCCCACCCTGTCTCAGTGCTCCATGGATTAACCCTCCCAACGCACTGAAGCATGCCTATGTTCAACAGAACACCTTCGAGCAAAAGGTTTATTACAGTTCTAGGAATCAGAAAGTGAGATTTAATGCGCCCAGGTGAGATGATTTCCATTGCTCTCATCCTACTTTGCGCAGTGCTGGCGACCTCGATTGTGCTTACCGACCACCCTGTGCCATCGGTGCGGAGCTGGGGAGGAATACCAACATCTCTGGAAGAACCTTCTGAGGTCCAGAAACCTTACAAGGCGCACTCCATCCCCGGTCGGATCAACTTCGTTGACTTTGACTTCGGAGGCGAAGGTGTTGCGTACCACGACACCGAAGCGGGCAACCTGGGCGGTTACGCATACCGCACGGACAATGTCGATGTGGACGTCGGCACGCGGAGCGGTGCCGACGTCCCGGTCGTCTCCCACACCTATGCCGGAGAGTGGATCCAGTTCTCCGAAGTGCAGGTAGCCAAATCCGGCACCTATGCTGCCACGTTCTACACCAGCACCACGGAAGATAAGAAGTCCTTCTCGGTTCTGGTGGACGGGAAAAAGGTCGCTACAGTCTATGCGCCCAACACCGGCGACTGGCATGCGTTTGCCCCCACCTCAGTGCAGATCCCGCTCACCGCCGGGAAGCACACGGTGAAGATCACCATGGACACCGGATTTGCAGATCTGGCGTATGTCGAGTTTGCGCTGGCAGCACCGACGTCGACGCCCAGTGGGGAATACGGAGCGGATGCAAATCCGACCGGAAACCCCATCGGTGGCGGTGAAGGGTATACAGAGATCATCAGCCCGAATGACCCACGTGTGAAGTTCATTGTCGATACGCGGGATGAACTGCTTTCAGCCCTCAAGAACGCACGGTCCGGAGATGTTATTTACGTCGAAGGTAACGCGAACATCGACATGAGCGGCTACTTCAACGTTGGAGTGCCGGCCGGCGTGACCATCGCGAGCAACCGGGGCGAGGATGGAGCGGCAGGAGGACGGATCTATCAGAAAAGGCTTTTCAGCGACCCAAAGGCGCCGGATCTCCGGCCGTTATTCATTACCAAAGGCTCTGGAGTGAGATTTACCGGTCTGCGTATAGATGGACCGGACACAGGGGCGAGAGTGTCAGAGTGGCGCAGCGGGATCCGGGTTGAACATCAGTTGGCCGAGATAGACAATTGTGAGATCTCTGGTTGGGGTGGAGCCGCGATTGTCTTCTGGGGCACAGGATCTGCAACGGATATGAAAGACGGCGGATATGTCCATCACAATAATATCCACCATTGCCAGGGATCGGGCTTTGGCTACGGTGTCGTCACTTATCTCGGATCCGTCTGCCTGATTGAGGCGAACTACTTCGACTACACCCGGCACTCGATCGCCGGAGACGGGTCTGCCGGAAGCGGGTACGAAGCGAGATATAACATAAACGGTCCCCACGCCACTTCCCAGAATTTCGACATGCACGGCAAACCCGACCCCTCAGGCTCCGGGAAGATTGCGGGAGATCTCATCAAGATCCACCACAACACGTTCCTCGGCACAGAGCCTGTGGTTGCACCCCCGATAGTCATCCGCGGTGTACCCCGTGTCGGAGCCTATATCGACCATAACTGGTTCTACTACACCAGTCATGCGCCAGTTTGGCAAATGAATGGAAAAGGAAATATTTCCATGACGTACAGCCTGATCGGGGAAAATAAAACACTCTCAACGTCGGGTCCGATACATTACGTATCCTGGGACTTATGATTGGGAAGATGGGTAAGAGAACTCCATAACTCTGTGACCATATTTTCCCTCTCGCCGGGGCTTCGTGACCCACGATCCAGAAACTATTACCTGCACCTGATATCGCGTGCCACCAGAATCCTTCAGCCCTTTTGCGGCAGAAGAGGCGGGGCAGGCTTTTGGATGCCGTTATCTGTACCCTTCCCGACCAGCGTCTCCAGGAAACCTTTGAGTTTGCGCATCTTCACCGACCAATCAAGGTGCTCCTCAGCGTAGCGGTGCATCTTCTGCGGGTGGTCTGGATCGGCGCCGATCTCTCTCGCGAATGCGAGAATCTGCTCGATATCGACGGGACTCTCATCGGCGGGGAGATGAAGGATATATGGGAAATCTGCGGGGAAGTCGGGATCGCCGCATGCAATAATATAAGGAATCCCCCGGGCACAATACTCCCGCCCTTTCAATTCAGAAGTCTGTGTCAGCCCCTTCCTGTGAATCCCAAGGCTCCCCACTGCGATATGGCACTGGTCAAAGAGGGCGTCGAGGGCTTTTCCTGTGATGAAACCGTGGAAGACTACCCGATCGCTGATGCCAAGGTCGCCGGCCAGTTTCTGGAGATAGGATAGTTCAGTTCCGTCCCCGGCAATGTGGAGTATTACTTTCGGCATTCCATTATGCGTGCTGATACCCCTGATAAGCCGGTCGAGCCCGTGCCAGCGGCTGACATTGGCGACGCAGAGTATGTGGAGGCTGTCGCCGTCGTAGTCTGGAGCATGCCTCACAGGGACTGATTGAACTGCAAACCCATTCCCTATCGTGAGATGGGGTTTTGTCGGATCTTCGGCATAGGCGATCTCATACCGGGTGATCTCATCAGTGACGCCGATTATGGCATCTGATTGGCGTCTTAATGATTTTCCAAGAAGGTATTCTAACCAATACATAAGGGGATTATTATATAGTCTGAACTCTTCCAGTTCTTTTGCTTGATGCTCTATCACAACCTTGCATGCCCTAAACCCTCTTCGGTGGCTCTTTGGGGGATATATGGGGAATGGACCATCATACCGATAATACAGTATATCATCAGAACCCAGCGATTCTATAGTCTTACCAAATATCTTGTTTATCTCGTGGAAAAGCTTGATCCAGCCAAAAATATTTCCAGTCCAGACCCTGTCCACCCTGTATATTGTAAGGTGATCGTAGGAAGGATAGTAAGCATCTCCAATACAGACGAGCACCATCTCAACATCCAGGTCTAATCGATTCAATTCCGAGACCTGGCCCAGCAATTTCTTATTTACGCCATCATTGGGATGATGGGTATTAAATATAAAATATTTTACTTTCACCAAATTCACCAGACATTCATCCACCTGTGATTAATGCAAGATAAATAAATCGATCGGATATGGAACTTGCATTGAGTACCGATTCGTCATGCCTTATTCCAATATCTAAACCGCGGATTTTCGCCGGCATTCCCCAGTCATGATTGAACAGACAGTCAGGCGGTTGTAGTACTCAAAGAAGCCTCATTCTCGCGTACTCGGGGGTGACTCACGCAAAACTTGTCAACCCGCCTATCGTGGCGTGTCCTGATGCAGGTCTAAGCCCTACCCTTCAGGGCGGGATAGTTGACCACTCTACTGATAAAGCCTGTAACACCGCTCACGTCAACTATGAGTTCATTTAGGTCATTGCTCTTCTCATTGACATAGAATCTTTTCAGTTTGAATGGATTGGTATGGCAGGTGTTAAAACCGGGATCGGTAGTAAAGCCGAACTCATATCCCGCAGCCATGCACAATTGAATATCTCTATCAGAATAATCGCCATTCGGATATGCTATTGAATTTATGGGTAAGCCGAATTCATCTTCAAGAACGGCCTTTGAAATAAATATTTCATCACGTGCTTCTCTATCGTCACACTGCGTTAAGCAGGGATGAAATAAGGTATGGGATTGGAAGTTTACATAAGGCAACATTTCGTTAATGTGATTTTTAGATAGGGCATGAGGATTTGTGTATTCTTTCTCCTGTCCAAATTCAATCTCTCTCAAAATTCGGAGTCTTTCACCATTTGGTACTTTTTTCAACTCCTCTACAGTAAGTGGGAGGTGCATCTCCTGATATAACGCCTCTTCGAACCAAAAGTGTCTGTTTGTATTTATGATCCCGGAACATAGAAATATGGTTACCGGAATGTTATACTTTTTAAAGAGCGGGAGCAGGTCATAGTTGCTCCTGTGCCCGTCGTCAAAAGTAATTACAAGCGATTTTTTAGGGAAAGTCTCCTTTTTCTTATATATGTCAATAAATTCATTCAGGCTTATGATGTTGTAGTTCCTTACCAAATATTCAAATACCACTTCGGCGGTCTTGGGTTCGATTGCATGAAAGAGTAATATACTAACCTTATTCTTCTGAAATACCTCTCTGAAGATAAAAGGTAATCCAGAGTGCCTGATACAAAAGTATATGAAGCGTTCGATACTGGCGTTCCGTCTCACAAAACTCAGAGATTTTTTTAACATTGCCTGATAATATTGGGATAAACGATCTCTGATCATGCTTCACCACACGCCCGATTAAAAAAAATCCCGTTTTCGTCTGAGATCTGGGTAAAAGTAGACATTATTCTATTAAACACCAGCAATTTTGAAGAGGTCTTTCTGGTGAGATACCCTTCAAAGTAGGTCGCCTTCAAGCATCCATGCTCCATCGGTAAACGAGATACACCATCTACCCTCCGTAGAGATAGGTTACCCATAACCTCACCACCTTCTTGCTGTAAACGGGTTCGTAATCCCTACGAGCCACTAAATATAAAAGCCATTGCTTCAAGCATGATGTTTCGGGAGCCCTTTGCTATACAGTGGATGCGCAACCGATGAAGTGCGGGCAGAGGCATGAAGAACACCATGATCTGGCACCATTATATTTTTTTCTTTCCTTCCCGGGAAACATCAGGAGCGTTTTGCTCTGGAGGCATCTCTCCGGAAATGTGTTGTGGTTTGGTTTCTTTCGACGCATGAGCCGGGAGACGACCCAAGAATGGAGGTGATGAAAGTTGCTTGAGTGAGAACGGCATGGAGGATAGAATAGCAGACCTTCGTCAAGCTCATAACACTATATCGATGGAAGGGGCTGGTGCATTTAGGCGAGGCACGCCTGTAAACATATCATTCAATCCACCTTTCGGATTGGTGCACCTGGATTGATGCACTTAGACTGTGCCATTATGATTAGAAGAGTTATGGGATGACCTCTTAATCTCCTCGAAATAATCAATAATATCTGATGTAGAGGTCTCTGATAAGTATCCTTTGGAGAAATCGAGGTCTACCTCCACAGGGCATTCATTTGTCAGTATTTGATTGATTTTATGAACGAACTCGCTTGTTGAGGAGGCTGTATGAACACACATACTAATATCCTCAGGCAATCCGGCTTTTGCCTCTGGAGAAGCGATAACCGGCTTACCACACGCAAGAGATTCGAGTATTCGGACTTTTACACCACCAGAATTCTTTAATGGTACAAGGATCGCATCCGCACCCCGGATATATTTCTCCACATTATCCACATAACCTAAATAGTTTATATCGGGGTTTCCCTTAAGATCGATCTCTTTTGGTGGTTTTCCCGATCCGAAAATGTTCATTCGAATTTTTGGCATCAATCCAGATTGTTTCAACGCCGGTATCAATGAAGATATAATAAATCTTAAACCTTCAACATTCTGTTCCCTATCCAGAGCCCCATAGAAAAGAAGATTGAATTTATCGCCACCGAAATCATATTTAGATCCGTTGCTTTGATACTTTGTAGTATCCACTCCAAGTGGGATGTAGAATACCTTTTGCTTAGGGAAATTACTCCTGACATACTCACAGTCCCTTGGCGAAAGAGCGATGATTGCATCTGCGTGTGCCATCGCATAGTGCTCGTATATTTTCATAGGGATATATAGGAGAGATTTGTTTCCCTTCAGGTATTGCCACTCGATATTATGCATCACCAGCACTAGAGGAACCTTTCGATTCTTCGAAATCATTCTTCCAAAGTGATAACTGTAAATAGTGGTGAAAACGATGTCGGCAGGGATATCCTTAAAGACTTCCCGATGAACCAGGTATTCCGGTTTGTAAATCTCTAGAGTTTTCGTAAATTTTCCCCAGGGTAGAATAGAAGGGATGTGCCTAGTACTGAATGGTATACGTGGGGGGAGAAAACCCGTTTTCCCATCTTCTTCGTACATGAAATATTCCGTTACTTCATGCCTTTGCCCCATATCATTCAGAAGGTGGAATCGGTACCAGTCTCCGCCACTGTTAATTGGAATTGGATTATAGACATCGAGAAATGCAATTTTCATTACACCTCTACCCCTCTAACTCTATTTCGTCAGCAGTATGAATGAATTCAGAATGGACTCTGTTATCATCGATAGCATTCCCATGGTCCTCGAGCATTCCACTTATTATCGTAGGCTCAATGACCCTCC
This sequence comes from Methanoculleus thermophilus, assembly GCF_001571405.1. Lineage (NCBI taxonomy): Archaea > Methanobacteriati > Methanobacteriota > Methanomicrobia > Methanomicrobiales > Methanomicrobiaceae > Methanoculleus > Methanoculleus thermophilus. The sequence continues at coordinate 9,520 of NZ_BCNX01000007.1, forward strand.
TTGATAAGACGCAGAAATCTGTTGTCACGTCGTCAACAGCGAGGGCAGCAGCAATGTGCTTCTGCGCATCGGCAATGATCTCTGCAATGTAAGCCTCTTTGTCATAGACGGGCATGGCAACGAGGGTGCTGACTGCAGGGGCCTGCTGCGGTGGCAACCAACTTGGGGCGTAGGTTGTTGGACCCTTAGCGAAACGGACTGCCTCTTCAGTCGTATAGGTGACGGGAGGAAATACAACTGGTTCCCTATCAGGAACTCTCCCAGGATAGGGAGAAACGCAAGCCCGAGTTGAGAATACCTCAACCACTCTGGAGACCGTGTGGTGAGGAGGATTTCCCACACCCCCGGCTACCTGGACCCGGTCGTCAACCGCAATCCGCCCTAGCCGAACTACGCTCTCCACATAGAAAGGTATCCACCCAGACACCACAGAATCACGTCCATACACAGGCCCTCATCCAGCCACATCACTGCCTGCCGGGATGAAACAGGCGGCCCTCTTCCGGATCGGGATGACCGGAAGGTGGATGGAACACTACTACCTAAGCCAGGGGGCCGGTGGGTTATTATAATATATATATTTTTCATCGGCCTGCTCAAGGCTGGGGGAGAGCCTTCTCGACCGGCTGGGGGTGCTAACGCGGTAATTTCACAAGAAAAAACCCCAGCGAACGAATAATCGGTGCCCCCCCGCATAAAAGGGATGATCTCAGGGACTCACGAACTTTACTATGATAACAATTCTAGTAGTTATCCTCCCGTGGCGACCGCTTTAGGAACAATTTTTTGAATTATCCACTTAAAAGGGAAGTGATATCATCTCCCGGTAATTGGCGACAAGCGGAAATGCCTCTCGAACGTGAGTACCGAGAAACAGAGATCGTGCTTCAGGGAATATTGGGACTCGGGTAGGGCCTGCCCGAGTCCCTTCTTCAATAGGAGATGCAGATCCCGGTTTGGTGGGGAAACCCCCAGGAGGCTAGTGTTGCAGGTGCGTCTCCAAGTAGCAGCGGGTCGTATGTTTGCCCACGTTAGTTAACATCGGGCGGTCATGATAAGTTGTCTATGGGCAGGAGGATTTGCGAAATATTTTTAAATGACTGTTAGCATCCACATGCGACAACTGCTGTGAGGTTATGAAGCATGCCCAGTTATCAAGTGTGTACCCGTTGCGTAATGGATGTCACAGCAAAGGATATAGTATTCGATGAGGAGGGCAGATGCAACTATTGTACAGCGTTTCTGAGAGAGATGGAGGATTTCAAGGCGAGAACTGCAGACTCCCAGTCTCATTGCGATGAACTCATCTCCAGGATTAAGGCCGCCGGGAAGGGTAAGGAATACGATTGCATTGTGGGAGTATCTGGCGGTGTGGACAGTTCATATGCACTGTACCTCGCAGTAACGCATGGGCTGCACCCATTAGCGGTACACCTTGATAACGGCTGGAACTCAGATGAAGCTTCCCAGAATATCGCAAATATGATCGATAAGTTAGGTGTAGATCTCCACACGCATGTGATTGATTGGGAAGAAAACCGAGATTTACAACGATCTTTTTTCAAGGCGAGCGTCGTCGATATCGAGCTGCTGATGGATAATGCCATGACGGCCCTGAATTATCAGCAAGCGGCAAAATATGGAGTCAAATATATTCTGCTCGGAACTAACATAGCAACAGAAGGCATGAGTATGCCTCCGGGTTGGAATCACTATAAATATGACGCCTACAATATCCGGCAGATCCACAAGCGTTTTGGCAGTGTTCCAATAAAAACACACCCTCTCTTTTCGACCATGGATTATTTGCGGTATAGGCTCATACATAAGATCAAAGCAGTCTCGTTCCTCGATTATTTCCCATATAATAAGTCTGAAGCACTGGAGTTGTTACGCAAAAAGTTCGGATATAAGCCCTACCCATATAAACACTATGAATCGGTATTCACCAGATTTTATCAGGGGTATATCCTTCCGCGCAAGTTTGGATACGATAAACGGCGGCTACACCTTTCCAACCTCATTGTAAGTGGACAAATGACGCGCGATGAGGCACTGCAATTGCTAGAAGGTTCCCCTTATCCGGATCCTGAACTGGAGGAACAGGATCGCATTTTCGTGATGAAGAAACTCGGGTTTTCTGAAGATAGTTTCAATCAATACATGAATGCTCCTGAAGTTCCCCATCAGGCGTATGGGTCAGAGGAATGGTTATGGAACCTCTTGGGTTCGGTGGCAAGAACCGTCCGGAGAAGTCGATCCAGTACTCAAAATCATGCGGTCATCCCCATTCTATGAAATGAAGACTTGAATGGGGTACATAGTACTCTGGAAACTAGTGCTATCTCCAGGTAGTTACTGAGCCCCATCTACCTCTCAGAAGCATCATGCAAGGCGACCGCGAACCGACCATCGGACGAGTCCAAGGACGGCAATTACACCGTCGGCATCAAGAACTACAAGGCCATACTCCAGTTCTTCCCAAGAAGGATTCTCAATACCAGGAGACTGTTTCGGAAATGAATCGTCTTTCCTCCATCACCTCACATTGCAACCATCTGCAAACTCAGGAGATTAAAAAGACCATTCCCCGTAAATTCTTACCTTTTTCTAGAGCATTGGGAAGATCTCCACCCGATCCACCCGGAGCAAAGATCTCTTCAAGTTGACCAAAGAAATCTTTGCTCTTCGCAGTGGCACCGATATTTGCAATTGACTATAATGAAATGTATCGCTCTAACGTACTTTCAGTAGAAACGACTGTTCTTGCCAAGCGAACCAAAAAGACCACTTTCAAAGCATCGATGAGTGGTGAAGCATGGAGGGAGTTAGATTTATAAATACCAACGGCAACATTCGCCCTGATGGCATCTATTCTCCCATCCATACCACAGCAAATGAAGGAGGTTTTCGTGAGAATAGAGAGGAAGTTCCTCAGCACGATCGATCTAGGGAGATTGGATAGTCTTCACCCCATCAGCACCTCCTTTGGCAACGACCGAGGGCAGCCAATTGATCGATATTATATTGAAGACTTTCTTTCGCAGCACAAAAATGATATTTACGGCCGAGTATTGGAAATCGGAGATAATACATATACAAGAAATTTCGGCGGCAATAAGGTCGAGCAGTCCGATATCCTTCACGTCAAAGGGACTCCATCTGCCACGATAGTGGCTGACATTACACGGGCGGATAATATTCCCTCCAACACCTTTGACTGCATTATCCTGACCCAGACCCTTCAATTCATCTATGATCTCCCCTCAGCAATAAGCCATCTTCATCGCATCCTGAAGCCGGGTGGTGTGCTCCTGGCAACGATGCCCGGGATAAGCCAGATCTCTCGCTACGATATGGACAGATGGGGCGAATTCTGGCGTTTTACTACCCAGTCGGCGCAACAGCTCTTCGAGAAAGAATTCACAGAAAAAAACGTTCAGGTAAGAGCATATGGGAATGTTCTTATCGCGACTGCCCTGTTACATGGCCTTGCTGTTGAAGAACTCAAACCCGAGTATTTCAGGTACCAGGACCCTGATTACCAGGTCCTTATCACCGTGCGTGCGGTAAAGTCCCAGGCAGGGAACTAACCCGAGATGATAACGGGGATAGGTCGTATATGTCAGGCGAACTCCCCTGTCCGCTGGAACCACACCCTCTAAGAAGAACTCATAGATTTGAGATTATTAGACCTTAAGCACCCCGTTCCACCGGGCAACTGCCGACTCAAACGTAAAATTCTCCTCTACAAACTTCCGCCCGTTTTCTGAGATCTCTTCCAAATTGGGGGTGTTCAGCGCCCGGATGACATTCTCCGCGATGCACTCCGGCGAGTTGTTCTCCATGATAAATCCAGTCTTGCCATCGGTTATGATATCCGGTATTGCCCCGACCTTCGCTGCGAGCACCGGGGTCCCGCAGGCCATGGCCTCGAGTACGATGTTCGGGAGCCCTTCGGTGTAAGAAGGAAGGACAAGGAGCCGGAGTTGGTTGAAGTATTTTGGAAGGTCATCGTGGGAGATCCAGCCCGGGAGGTCGACGCGGATGGTAAGCCCCTCTTCCTGCAGGAAGGCGGCGATCGTCTCTTTCAGCGCCCCATCCCCGCCGATGAGCACACGGAGATCCTGCCGGTCATTGAGGATGGCAGGGAGGGCCCGGGCCAAGTGCTGGACACCTTTCTCCCAGCTCAACCGACCAATGTAACCAATGAGAGGCGGGCGGGCGGCCAGAGGGGTGGTGACGGTGAAGGTCTCGAGATTAAGGAAGTGCTCGTGGGCGATGCGAATCTTCTGACGGTAGGGTTCAAGATTCCAGAATGAAATAAGGCTTGTAGAGTACAGTATGATACTGGTGCACAAGTTATAACAGACCTTCGAAGGGACCGCAATTAGGCTGCATAAGATACTATTTGGCGAGAGCGAATTTTTGGATGGCAATAACCAGTAGACTTTATTGTTAAAGATCTTCGCGGTGATCATGGGTAAGAGGGGAGGGAACTCATTAAAGAAGATGACGCTCTGAAACTTTTTCCTCAATGAAAATAATTTAGAACTAACCTTTAGTTCCAATACAGCATATTTTAGAATTCGCATGATCATCGATGATCCAGGTTGATAAGGAATGGAGTGTATGCGCACCAAATCGTTTGATTCTTGAAAATGAATTTGACCGAATGCACCGATGATAACATGTGTTTCATTGGTAGCAGATAATATTCTAGATAGATTCGATATCGGAACACTGAAGGCTGTGCCAATGGGAAAAGAGACCACTGAAATACCACAAAGATCGGTATCATCCATTTTAGAGGAACTCCATCAGATTAATTAGATCGGAATGAAGCACGGCGGCTTTCATGTATCTTACACCCTCGGCCTCTGAAACTCAATGACCTGAAGAAGCATAACTCTGGCTTTTTACAGGGTATCATAATAACGCTTCAAAGGCTCTGGAACAGCCAGGTGTTCTGTGGATTTCTGGAGAGGCACTGGATCGACGAACTCTATGCCTGACATGGTGATCAACCCCACACCTTGAGGGGGAGAGCGCCAATATAAATTTTTTGGCGGCCTGCTGGTACGAAAACTACCTCAGAATATATGGAGCGTGTGCTCGAAAAGATCACTATTATTGATGAGATTCGGTTATAGCCGGCTTTCATCCGCCCTATGTGGATCCGTTCCCGAGGCGGAGATGATAACCAGGAAGAGCCGGACAATAGCACGGGACAGTTCACGTGATCTCGATCACTGCAACAATCAGTTGTGGATATGATACCTTAACCAGGCCCGGCAAGCACTTCGAAGCGATGCTGTACGGAAGAGCAGCAGGGGCGTTCCCGCAGAATCCATCAGTTCGAGAAGTAATATAGGTCGACCCCAACGTTTGAGTAAATTTTATCCTCCACAGACAATTTCCTCGCAATCTTTTGCACATTCTCTTCTGTCGGGAGATAAGGCTGAATATTCTCCGGATCTAGTTCATTACCCTTCCCGAAGACAAGGCCACCATGCTGGAACTGATTCTCTAGGAGAATAATATACCCGCTTTCTTCTGGCGTCTTCAGATCGTTGTTCATCCAGTAGCTGATGTAGTAAGGCAGCCCCAGGCGTTCAGATTGATCGAATTTTCCCCGTTCGAAGAATCGGGACGTATAGTGATCTGAGTACAGGGACGACCCACTCGGCACTGTCTTCAGTACATGATCAAATCCAACCACCTCATCCTGATTGAAAGAATCCCGTGTATAACTCAGTTCATCAGACTCAACCTTGATAAGCCCAAGAGAACCAATGCCGTAGAGGACGACCAGAGCGATCAGCAGAATCCCAACCACCCTTATCGGTATCCTCCCGGCAGTTAGATAGCGGCTGAAAATAGATAGCCCGAAACCCATAGCAACGGCAAGGAATGGCAGGAATAGGAGCGCATATCGGTCTATCCTGAGGATCTCTACCAGTTGGAAGACAGTGCTAAGGATGTTGGGAACATTCAGGAGGATTGCTAAGAACCCCAATACACCAAGCACAACCGAGTATCTCGGCTGTTGCTTCCATATGAGGTAGATCGCCCCCGCCAAAGCGAAGAATACGATTAGTATTGTATCGATATTGTTCATCAGAAAACTCAGGCCCAGATGGTGTAACGCATCGGTGAAGGCGATATTCTGATACAGTGAGAGATCGGTGCGTGGGGCCAACTCTCCCAGGAAAGAGTAGGCTATAAAGAGCCAGTAGGAGGCGCATAGAGAAATAGGCACCATCAGGAAGGCTGGAGTTACGTGAATTTTATTGTGAGTATACAACTCAAAGACAAAGAGGAGGCCAAGCAGGACGATAATCATTGGCGTAGATATCTGGTGGACCAAAAGCATGAAAAAAACTGTAATCACAACAAGAACTTTCCTGGCCGTGGGCTTGACGGTGGAGTATCGTGCATCTGCTTCGGAGGTCGTCAGAGAATAGAGGAGGTAGAGAAGGATGAGAAATCCAACATAGGCCATGGTCCTTGTCACCATATATGTGCCGTAATATATGACGTCGGCGTTCATAGCGTACATAAGAGCGATAATGAGCGAGATCTGCTCGTCGTGGAATATGACGTTGACCAGGTAATACAGGAATAATACCGTTGAGGAGAAAACCAGACCCGTGATGATAAAGAGCGAAGTCTGAATATCCAGCCCGAGGATATGCGACGAAATGGCCACAAACACGTGGTACAGAGGGAAGTAAGTGTAATTCCCAAGTTCTCCCGGGATGACATGCCCAGAGAGATAGGTGACAGTGGACATGTAGGTGTGGGGCAGAATATCTGTCCACCCGAAGTACAAGGCCGGCCGAAGGGTATAGTTGTAGATCGTGGCTGTAAGGCTAAGCATGATCTCAAGGAGCACCACTGCAGGCACCAGTCTCCGGGATAAGATCTGGATGAAAATGATGGCATATAGGATAAGTATCGTCAGAAGACCCCAGTTTGATCCGGCCGGAGTCATCAGAAAGGCCAGGATGGTGAATACGTAAAAGAGCGAGAACAACATCACCGACGTTGAGGGATTGGAGAAATATACTTCAGTTTTATTTGAAAAGTCGAGATCCTTCTTTTTCATGAGAATAAACATGAAAGATCCCAGAATTGCTGGCACTGCCATGATCGAACCGTTGATCAGATAACCAATTCTGTCGATCAGAAGACAGAATATGCAACCTGCGATATAGGCAAGTATTAGCAAGTACGGGAAAATGTTGGCCAAATTCTCAAACAACCGGATCTTCATCAGAGTTTCCGTTCCTTTCTTTGAATGGAGACATTCCTTAGGCATTCGGATGTAATGAATCGCATCTTATGGATGGAGCCTATAGGCTCGTTAAGAGAGGTACTCTGATATATAACCTTCTGGGCATCCCCGCTGGTATGAAGATCCCCTTCGGATATGGGGATCAGCTTGGACAGGCTCGCCCTTCTTTGGTTGCAGACGGTTTGAGTTGCCGCAGGCAATACCTTGAGTTGCTTTGATGAGCGTTATCCACGCAAAGAAGGATTCTGGGTAACAATAGGAACAATCCCCTTACTGACGCCCATCCCGTCTAGATGATCGTCCCACAGGTGAGGCATTGCCGGGAAAGACTTGTCCAGAAGAAACATTTTAAATATGTGAATAGGACAGGAGAACCAATTCATGAAATGATACCGGGACTTATGCCAGAAGATGTATTGAAATTAGGGCGTTCCCCTGTCATTATGGAACAGAAGAATGCTGGATATCAATTAGTCAAAAAGCCAGTGAGATATTTTCAGGGCACCAGGATTTACATCTTTCAACGGATGAGAGATCATGAACGGGAAAATAGAAGTGAGAAGGCTGGACGACGGTGAATTATCTGCGTGGGACGCGTTAGTCGCCGATTCAGTTCAGGGAACCGTTTTCCATACGAGTGACTGGTTACTCAGGACTGCTGCATCTCTGAATCAGAATCCAATTATACTCGGCTGCTATGAAGACGAAGAACTGATCGGGGGCTGTTCCCTTCTCCAGCCAAAGCAGTATAAATGGCTTAAAGTAACTTCTTCAATAGCAATGCTAACACCCTATGGCGGCGTGGTGGTTGGCAGTATAGAAAGTACAAAGCGAAGAGAGCTGGAATTGCAGAACAATAAAGTCATCGCAGCCATTCAGGAATATCTCACTCAGCAGAGATTTGACTACGTAAACCTGATAAATTCTCCCGGATTGCAAGATATTCGGCCATTCACCCAAAATGGGTGGAATTCAAAAGTGTATTACACATATATACTTCCTATCAACGAGAATCTCTTCGACAAGATATCAAAGAATGCACGGAGAAGTATTCGTAAAGCCCAAAAACTTGGCATAGATGTAATGCAGCATTTCGATCCCGAGTTGTATTGGGAATTAACCACTGATACCTTCAGAAAGCATAAATCTCCCCCTCCTTTCTCTAAAGAGCATCTTGTGAGCATGCTGAACATGATCAGGGATAAGAACATAGGTGAGATGTGGATCGCCAAGACCTCTTCAGAGGAAATTGCCGCCGCAGAAATAATACTTAAAGATACAAAGAATATTTATCGTTGGTCTGCTGCATCTTTGAAAGAACATCTGGGTTCGGGGGCCGTTTCGCTTCTGCTCTGGGAAATTTTCAACGACATCAGAGATCGCGATTATACATCGATCAATCTGATGGCAGGAAACACCGCGCACCTGAGTACTTTCATAGCAAGTTACAATCCCGATCTCGTCCCATACTATGGCGTAGAACTGCAGAGAATAAAGTATAGGATATTAAAGGGATTAAAATCGATACTCTCATGATAAATATTTCCAGTCGGGTCCGCGACACGGACGCTACACTTGACCGGTCACCAAACGAAAAAAAGGAAACCAATCCGAATATTACAACTTTAACCATTCAGTACGAAGAATGAAGTGGTCATGGCTCGACTCGTTTCAGCCAAGCTTCCCTCCAGAAAAGGAGGCAAGACCTGTCGCACGCATGGTGCCTTTTCCCATCGCAGTAGACCCCTTCCAGAAAAACCGTAGGACTCCGTAATATCCTTACTTCACCATTAAATTCAAGAGTGATCGAGCGCACCTTTTTAAACACGCGGTATTTTTTTCCACAAAATTCCTCCATTTCGGGCATGAAAAGCAAGCCCTTGTACTTCCCGTTTTCATCAAGCGTGGAAAGGATTTCTTCTAGAGACCGGACCTGAACAAATTCACCTGGCTGCAGATCAAGATTCTCCTCCACAGGCATAACGTCCTTTTTAACAATTGTTGATAATTTTGTATCGCTAGCGTCGTTACTTGCAGGTGATATTATAAGCTGAACCTGCCTCCACAGCGGAACGACATATGGAATCTGTTTGACAATAGATACCAACGAAGCCTTGATAGAATCCTCCCACACCCTCTGCATGCGAAATTTGTATGATGGCCGTGTGAATTCACAGACCTCCTGAGCCATGAAGGTACAGGACTTTACTTGGTTGTTCACATTTCCCCCCCATACTAAAAACTAACTTTTGGATCTCTTTGGCCAGTCTAAAGTGCGAGATTCAATCCCACACTTTCACATTCTATCGAGCAATATGTCCGGCATGAACCCTGACTTGACAGGGGCTAGTGCAGTAATAATATATAAATCCTCTGTCACGGACCCGTTGTGTTGAATATCCAATCATCCAACCGCGAATCTGTTCCCCAATAGAGCAGCCATCTGCCGTGCAGGAGCAGGGGCTGAACTTTACCATTTTATGATCATAAAACCCTCACAAAGGCGATCATTCCCTTACTGATACCTGCACGATGTATCATAGAAAGTTTTTTGGTATCTGGAAGAATAGTGGCCCATCAATGGGCTATTCGATACAGGAACTGTCAGAAGAAACTGCAGAGGCCTGGGACGAGTTTAACAACCAATGTCCAGAGGGGACATTTTTCCACAGCATAAAATGGAAAAAAATACTGGAAAATGTACTCCATATCGATCCAAAATACTGGATCATTTCAAGTGGGCAGAAGATAGTCGGCATCGTACCTTCAAAAAAATGCACATTAACGTACCTAAAGGGGCTAGACACCCTCCCTCATTCGGAGTTCAACAGTATCTTACTGGATAATAATTTCGATCCCCGTGATCTGCACGAGGTACTTACCCAGTTCGCATCAAAGTATTCCTTTTTTTTCCTGAATACGAACAGACAGGAATTTCTGGACTATATAGGATACGACCATTATCCCTATGAGATTGTGGGGAATATGGTATTGAACTTGCAACAGAAACCGCCAGAGACCATCTGGGAAAACTTCTCAGCCAAAAAAGGACAGAGAAAATTCATTCGCAGATTCGATGAAAAGGGATTTAAAATCCATGAAACTCATGAACCGGAGGATATGAAGATATTTCATCGATACTACGCCGAAAACTTGATACGCATAAATGCAGACGTTTTGCCGCTCACTTTCTTTCAAAAACTTCCAGAAGTGTTCTCATCCGACGAGATGCGCGTGACATTACTATCAAAAGGGGATACTTACGCCGGGGGGTTACTTACCTTCATGCATCCAGCCAGCAAGACTGCATATTTTCAGTATCTATCATTGAATAGAAACCTGCCTAATACATATCACCCCACCTATTATCTCTTCTGGGAAGGACTTAACTGGGCATGGGACAACGGATATGAGAAGATCTCTTTTGGCCGGCAAAAATTGGATCCTAAAAATCCCCGTTTCCAGATAAAGGCAGATTTTGGAGCGGAGTATAAACCAATATATTCACAAATTGTTCTATTCACTAAAACAACCTCATTACTCTACCGGATAAGAAAACTGCGCGTCAGAAGAAACAGTATGCCCCTAGATACAGGAACACCGGTAAGACAATTAGAAGCCAGCGTGCTCGATAAAAGATGCATTGAACACCCCAGGCATATTGGCCGCCGACCCGGACCATAGGACTGTATGGGCACCTGTTTGCGAACAGAGTCATCCAGAGTACCACCGAGTAGGGTCAAAACTCATATCATCACCAAGCACTCGTGCGGATCCCAACAGAGGCCGACGGGTGCATCTATCGATGAGAAAGAGCGAACATCCTCAATTCTTGATCGGAAGAACGATCTGACGGTGGAAGCGCCCGGTCTAAAATCAAGGTAACCTTGTTAACCCTCCAGATCATAAGGCACAGATCTGGTGAGTCAAACCGAAAAATGAGTGCTCATAGCGCTCATAGTGAGGAGCATTTTCCTTAGGCACCTCGATCCATCTGAAGAACCGTCCGATTATTCTTCTATATATAGGATTGGATCAACCGACATGGCCTTCCCCGCTCCGGGTGTTCCCGGGATCTCAGGATGGTTGAACGTTGCTGAACTCTCGTTTTCGATAGGCCACAGACCCAAACTCCTCGCGTTGGCATGTTGCCACGAAGCCCGGTGCCAGGGTATTAAAAATGTTGTTGTACTTTGTCGCACGAGGTTGTATTTGCTCATGGCAGGATGACAAAACCCTTTTTTCCCAGGTGAAAAGCAGTCTTCGGGCACTGCGCCCGAATAATGGTGGGCAGGAGATATACCACTATCATGTATCTCTGTGAGCCCGACCTCCAACACTCAACCAGAGTTTCAACGCGAGATGAAGGGTAAAGCTGGAGGCATCTTCATCAGAAGATGAATCTACAACCATATGAGGCTTCATAGCAGTTTTGGGTTGCACTTACCGGAAACCGAGATTAATGGTTGGACCCAGGACATGATGTAAAAATACTTTGTCTTTTTCCAAGACAGAGACGGAGTGGAGGAAAAAGCATAATACATACTGCCGCAAGTATGCGGAGGGGGAGCTGGTTGCAGAGAATAGACCTGTTCAGGCAGGATAATGAGATCTGGGAGTTATTTACCAGAAAGGAAGAGTACGATGGGTGCAGTCGTGATTGCTATGACCGGTTCCCATACTACAGGAGCCGCCATCGGGACATATTTGTGCCTCGGGCATCAGAAATGCTGATGGAAAATGGCTATTACTGCGAATATCCAGATGACCAACCTTTTGCAATCTGCCTGACTCACGATATAGACACGGTGTACAGGCCCCTCCATTCCAAGGTGTACGAGATCGTATGTGCGCTGAAACACAGGGACTTTGCTCAGGCCGGCTGCATCGTTCCACAACTATGCTCGAAGAAGCGTCCGGAGTGGAATTTCAGCGAGATCGTCGATCTCGAAGAGTCCTATGGGGCATGCTCCAGTTTCTATTTCCTGGCCCTTGAAAAGGGAGATGAGGACTACACATACGCGATCGAGGATCTGGAGCGGGAGATGTGTATGCTCCAAGATAGGGGGTGGGAGATCGGCCTGCATGGAGGGGGCGAGGCTTACCGCGACTCTGAACGACTACAGAGGGAGAAGCGGCACCTGGAAAAAGTCCTGAATCGGACAGTATACGGATATCGAAATCATTTTCTCAAGTTCAGGGTCCCGGACACCTGGGAACTGCTAGAGCGAGCGGGGTTTCGCTATGATACCACCCTCGGCTATCCGGACTGCGTTGGGTTTCGGAACGGGATGTGCCACCCGTTCCATCCGTTCAACTTAAACACCAACCGGAGGATGGAGATTCTAGAAATCCCGCTCACAATAATGGATCAGACATTGTTCTCCTACATGCGATTAAACATGGAGCAGGCTTGGACCCTGACAAAAGGCCTTCTTGAGACAGTCGAAAAGCATAACGGTGTAATCACCATCCTCTGGCATAACACGTACATGACCGGTGCGCCGCTTCGATTCTACAGCAAGATCCTGAAGTATGGTCGTGAGAGAGGTGCTTGGATGACAAACTGCAAAGAAATTGAAACCTGGTGGCAGAAGGGCGGCATGAGATCGCCTCACGAAATTCAACGACACCGATCTCCGCCACCCTTTGCGTACCTTTCACCCGATGACATTTCAGCCAGTTTACCAGTCAGCCCCATCATCGAGGGAGACCTGACGGTTCTGTCCAAACAACGCGTTTGTGAGAGAGAACACACCCCAACCATTTTCACGAGATTGTTGCAAAACAAGGGATCTGCAGCAAAAGGGCAGAAAAGGTAGGCAACCACAGACTTCAGCCTACAACTTCAGGAGGCTGCTAAAGAGCGGGCACATACCCGGGAAACCATTCGGTCGATTCGCAAATCATGCCATCCGTTGCATCTCCAAAACATCTTTCCACAGGAGTCACCTCGATCCTATGTTAAGACCATTTAACTAGTTGAAGGGATGAAACCACAAGGAGAAGAGATTTTTTATCAGAAGGGCAGACAGGGGTCTGCTTTCATATTATCCAGCAGAGGCAAAAAGAGCCGAAGCCGAAAGACCGGTCCTCACTTAACGGCGTTATGCCAGGGGATTTGGCACCCCAAACGGACCTGTTTGTCGATATAACCCCAATACAGGCAACTCTGCCCGCCAGCGTTGGAACTGTTTACCAAAGCAGGCCCAACCGCTCCATCCATTTCATGCGATCCGGGGAGATAGAGCCCCGGATCATCCCCATGACCTCTTGGCGAATCAGGGTATCCGTGAAGAACATTAAGAGGTAGTAGGCAACCGCAGTTATCCCTGCAACCGTAAGCAGGAGGATGAATGGGGCCTCTAAGTATGTCGCGATGATAAGAGGTATGGATATAGTTATGCTGAGTGCCAGGTGCCGGGCCAGGCTGCTAATACTGCTCCGATACCCGGCGCCGGACACCATTATGAGGTATACACTTTTTAACCCCCATATGAGCAGGCCACCGACAGAGAAGAGTATAAGCACAAGAATGGGGTCATGGATATTGCTACCAAAGATAAAGAGGAGCGACCATGCACATAGGGTCATGATCTCAAAGAAGAAATACGCCTTTTGCCTGTTGAGGACACTAAAGAGGGATGAGATGGGGGCGAATATAAATACAGCAAAGAACCACGGAGCGAGGATCGCCGCATAAGTGCCTGCAGAAAGCCAGTTTGCACCGAAGATAAATGTAAAGAGATCTTCGGCAAGGATGGCTAAAACGACGAACGGGAAGATCCCAATGGATATGAGCCGTGTATAAACCTCATGCACAACGTTCTGGACGCTTCCAGTCTGGATCCTCTCTTCACTCGCTTTCTGAAAGAACACCTGTGTGATAGACGTTCCCACTATTGTCATGGGCATCCGCACTGCCATCATGGCAAGAGAATAATACCCAACAATCGTCGGATTAAAGAAATAAGCGAGCATGAATGCCGGCAACTCCCAGGACATGCTGTTTGCAAGGGCTCCGAGAGTACCATAGAACGAAAAATACCTGTACTCATGGGCAAGTTCCTTTATCCGTTTTGTTGTAACCTTCTTTAAGAGGGCAATATCCTCCTTTAATCCCCGGAGGAGCAAGAGGTTGGCAAGGCCTGCCCCCATCACCGAACCGAGAATGAGACCCAGAGGAGAGGCATAGATTAACCCGCCTCCGATCTGGAATATCCGTGCCGCAACAGAGTTCACCACGATGCCCCTGGCAACAACACCATACCTTACCTTTCGGGAGAGCCACTCATTCAGGATTAAGATAAGACTGCTAAAGAGGAGGTAAAACGGCAGCCAGATAAAGTAACCGGCGATCAGGGGCATGTTGAAGAGGCTCCCGAACCAGTCGCTATATCCAACGAATACTACACCGGATGCAACCGCAAAACCCAGTGCACAGATAGTACTGAGCACGAGGAGGTTCATGGAGTCATCATCCTTTTCCGTCACCATTATTGCAAAGTTGTAAGAGAGGGAAGAGACGACCAGAAGCACCGCTGCTATAGAAAGGAAGAGTTGATTGACCCCAAAGAACTCCGGGGGATATATACGTGTAACCACGGGTATGAGGAGTATAGTAAAGGCCTGGGCGATCATGGTGCCCGACGTCAGTTTGAAGAGATTACTGAGGAAACTCGGCATGAAACCCATTCAGTGCCTACATCCCCATCCAAATATATGTTTTGCCCCCATCCTGGGTGTTTAGATCCGCTCCATCCAAGCATCGCTGGAGCCTATATGTCAGTTCTGACTTAGAACCGCAGGATGATTGCAAGGCTGGTAATAGAACAGGGTGGTATCGGCTTATACAGCCCAATGGCCAGAACAATGTTAATAAAAAAGCGCGACATGGCCTTTATCCGTGAGAAGGATGTACCACCCGCCATATCAGCCACAGCCGGGCCCCCTTTAGGTCGGCACTCCCTCACTTTTCTTCAGGATATAGGATATCTGCATGCTGTGCGAGCGAGAGGTGTCATCCAGGATAACCTGATCCAGGCAAACTTCAGACTTAAGGCCTTCCGCGACCATACACGCAAGCAGACTGCAGATCGAGCAGGGACAGAGTGCACAGAACTTGGAAGACCCCTCACGGAGTGAAGCACAGCCGGGGAAGAACAGATAGTTATGCAACGTAAAGGTTACAGTATCACCCTCTTGTTTCATATCCACCCAATCGGCAACTGAGAGTATATCCTCGCAGACTTCCCGGACCGCTACCTTCAGCAGGCTGTACTCCGAAGGCAGGGTGAGACCATCCTCGCGTTTTAGGATCTCGATGATTGGGCCTGCCAGGGGACGGTACAGGGCCCCGGTGATCCCGTTGTGGCAGGCAAACCCGCCCCCATCCCCCAGAAGAGATTGGCTGGGTGGCTGTGTAGGAATGAATTGCATAACCTCTCCGCCTTCACCATTCGGCGGAAGAAAAACTGCAGCCCCGTGACCACCCAGGTCATGGATGATACTGCCGAGGGTGGAGACTCCCTGCATGGAGAGCCAGTTGGCTAACCGTGCATCTACGGATCTGCCGCCACCGAGCGCAAAGAGAAACGCTCCACCGATGAAACTGGTTGCACTCAGTAGGGTTAGCGGATTCTGCATAACCCCAAACGGATCTGCGAGCAGGACTGCAGAGAGAAGCAGAACTGCAAAGCAGATTAGGATGAATGAACCGAGTCTATAACGATCATATCGCTTTACCGGCGCATCTTTCATCAAAACTGAACTACCAGACATGAGAGATATCCACCATACTAGTTGAAGAGTTCCAGCACTCGCAGATAGATGACAATACCAAAGATCACCGTAGCGACCATTGCCAAGCGATTCACGTTACGGATATAGCGCGGTTTCATATACATCGGATGAATCATATAAACAATAATAAAGAACCCTACAAGGGTAAATGCCAGAAACATTTTCAGTTCCGATGCATGGAGCAGGTACATAAGACCCCCCACGGTGAACATCCAGGCTGCCAAGGTGATTGATGCTATATTCTTTTTATGCATCGTTGAGCCTATTACAAACTGAATATATAAAGTCTATGGAGTACAGAGCAAAATGTAGGGACCGTCGTTTTAAATCGTAGACGGCTTCCGACGTGCAGGCCCTATCCCGTTTGCATCGCTTCGTCTCTTTGTTCCAGGATCTCCTCCGTTCCCATCTCTGAAGAGAGGGAGTAACCGACAGAGCGCACCATAGCAGTCACAAACATGGTAAGATTCCCGGCAGGCCAACAATATCGACGCACAGCCTGCGTCGAGCTCATTAGATCCGTGTCAATTGATCTCTTCCGTGACCAGGTGCGGGTATAGACTGGACCCTTATAGCGGCGGCACAGACGTCAGGTAACTGCAATCTTCAAGAGGTCTTAACGTATTGGAGCGAGGGAACTTCGTTCCCGCTTACGGGATCGAGACATAATTGTAACAGTCGCCGATGGCTAAAGAGTCTCACGATCTTTTCGGGCACCCCATGCCATGGGAGATCCAGCTTTTCCTGTGCCTGTGAGGGACGCCATAGGTGACCGATATCGGGATCTCGACCATCATAAGGCCGATCGAGTCGAGATGGGCGATCATCCGCAACCCAACGACGAGGTCAGCAACCCCCGCAAACACCGGCGCCGCCACGATTGGGGCTCTTCCAGGTTGTGATGACCATCAGTGTTGGTCATCCCGAGGGTCTCACAGCCAGATTCATGCGTTCAGGCAAATTCGGCCGTCACGACCTTCGTCTTGCCGCCGCTCTCCGGCATCTCGGCAACCAGCCCGGCGGACAAGGAAGATCCTTTGCGAGATGACGGTGATCGCGTAAGGTACCTACGTTTCACCCGCCCGCCGTTCAATCATCGATACTAAGAAATTGAGGATCAGCCCGGATGAGACCAGCAGGAGCCCAAGAATGAGTGCGGTTATCCCCAAAGTGAATACAATGTAATGGAACTGATTGATCCGATAGAACTCGGAGAAAGTGTAGAGCTCAAGAGCGATCCCGAAGAACGCGATAACTCCTCCCGGTACTCCAAAGAAGAGGAGCGGTTGCTTATATCCGATCAGCCCCGCGATCCGGGTAAGCACCCCGAAGCCGTGGGAAAGCGGATTCTTCTTGTGCTTGTGGGGAACGTCGTAGGTAACGGAGATCGGGACCTCGGTCATCCGGAGGTTGCGGGAGGCAAATTGGACGATCATATCGGTTTCGATGTTGTAGCCCTCCGATGCGAAGGTGAGGTTCTCAAGGGCCCGGCGGGAGAGGGCCCGAAAACCCGACTGTGAATCCGTCGTCGTGAAGCCGCCGCCGTCAACCGAGAGGTTCGTGAACCTGTTGAGCACCAACTGCCCGGCCCGCCGGTAAGCAGGGATCTCAGCCCGGGTGTTCAGGAACCGGGAGCCGATGACCAGATCGGCCTCGCCGGCAATCACCGGCGCCACGACAGCCGGGATCTCGTCGGGATCGTGCTGGCCGTCGCCGTCGATCACCACGACGGCGTCGTAGCCGAGCTCACGTGCCCGTGAAAATCCGGCCATCATCGCCTTTGCCTTACCGGCGTTTTCCGGCAGTCTGATGACATCGGCACCGGCGAGTCGGGCGATCTCGGCGGTTTGATCGATCGAGCCGTCGTCGACGACGATCACCCGGTCGGTGTGCTTCTTCGCTTGAAGAACGATGGAACCGATGACGAGGGCCTCGTTGTATGCAGGAGCGATAACCGCGAACTGCGGGTGTTCTGCCACAGGGGTTGCCGAAGTACCCGTAATGTCACGTGGTTTCTCCAGGATCGTTCTACCGGAGAAGCGAATTTCTCCAGGGATCGGATTCCACCCCCGAGAGAGGAGACCGGAAGGGGGAAGGCACACACTCCTTGCAGGCTGCTCTCCGCGGGCATCCGCCGTACGTGCAGCCTTTCCGCCCCTGCCATTGGGATGTACCGGCGCGATGTTGCTGCCGGACTGGGGAAAAAACCTGGTATCTGTCAGTTTCGCACATGTAGAAGCCTCGGTAGTAACTGGATGGATAGATCCTAACCAGTGCACGTGAAACCCTCCATCACAGCATCTCCCGGACAACCCCTCTAAACAGGCAGGGCGCCAGAAGGATGGATCGGAACAGATCTGGGGAGTTGCCCGACTCAATCACACTGCACAGGGCCCGCCATATGGACTACTGGCATATATAATTTTCCGAATCGCTGATTATGGCAACCGTATCGCATTGCATTCGGTAAATTGGCGGCGGTAAAGCCACCTGGGAGACGAACGGCCCAACCGGGAGCAAAGAGACGGGATAACAGTGCCGGTACACAGCCCCTTTTTCATAAAACTGCGGCATCAGTCCCCTGCTTCATCATAAGTTCAGTGGGGGTAACTTTCATCATCTGCCGCTGAAGTGCTCGATCAGTAGTTGGTGTGGGAGTAATTAATGGTTCGGCAGTTCAGGCAGTATCACGGAACCCTCCGTACCAGGTCCGGCACCATAAAACATCCCGGGCGCCTTACGCAGCAGGACTGGCCCGTTGGCGCCCCCACGTGGGGCAAAATATATATTTCTCAACCTCCAGTTTGGAGCAGTGCGTCAAGGGGGAAGGCAATATTCCAGACTGCCCATACCTTAAGAGTTTTCTATCCGAAGGCAGCAGGGACCTGCTGCCGGGGGTGAAGAGTGCAGAGATCAGCCGTCAGATACTGATGAATCTCAGTGGCGACCCCAGGCAATTTTGTGGTAACAACGAGTCTGCCGGGAGGGAGGTATGACATCTGTGCGGCTTCGAGCTGTAGGGGATGTTCTGCTCTGGACGAGGAACGGGAAAGAGCCGTTTGCCCTGATTCAGCACGAACTCCGGCAGAAGGATCTGCTCTTTGGGAACCTGGAGACCGCCCTCTCCGAGACCGGAACCGAGAGCAAGAAGCGCTGGATCAATACAAACCCGCCAGAAGCAGGCGACTACCTCAGAGATGCCGGATTTGACATCGTCAGCGTGGCGAATAACCACACGCTCGATATGGGCCGGGAAGGGTTCGAGAAGACCCTCGAGGGTCTGGAAACCCGAGGAATCGCCTATATCGGTGGAGCAAGGGGTGACGATCCCCCTGCAGGGCAGGTTATCGAGCGGAACGGGATCCGGCTGGGGTTCCTGGCCTACACGAGCGGACGATTCCGGTCGCCATCAGGAGTCACGGTAGCAAAACTGCGGAAAAAAGCCATAATCAACGACATCAAGACGCTGAAGGACCAGTGCGACCATGTTATTCTCTCCCTGCACTGGGGAATCGAGAATACGTACTATCCCTCCCCCAACCAGGTCCGGCTTGCCCATGCCCTCATCGACAGCGGGGCGACCCTGATCCTTGGGCACCATTCGCATACCATCCAGGGGTTGGAACGGTATAATGACGGATTGATCGCCTATTCCCTTGGAAACTTCCAGTTTGATACCGAGATCTTCAAGGAGAAGATTAACAGCACCATGATCCTCTCTGTAGACTTTGACCGGCATGGCATCCGGGATTACACGACCATCCCCTGCATCATCAATAGCGACTTCCAGCCTGAGGTTGCGAAGGGATCAACCCGGGAACAGGTGCAGCGCTGGATTGCAAAATGTTCTGAACGAGTGCAGAAAGGGGAAGTCAGCCGGCGGTGGTGGTTTGAAGAGATCGGTGAGGACTACCTGGTATATAATCTGGAGAGTTATCGCTACCGCATCCGACGGCACGGGCTCGCACCTCTGATCGAGTGTGGAGTCTGGTTGGTGACACCGTTCTGCCTCAACTGCTATGCGGGTATGATCAGGAAACGGCTGAAACAACGGAGCATAAGAGGATACGCATGAATATTTTACAGGTTACCCCGTTCTTTAAACCACTCTGGGAATCGGGAGGAGTTGCGCGAGTTGCATATGATATTTCTCATAACCTTCACGCGAATGGGCACGACGTCACGGTATATACGACGAACAGGAGCCTCCACGCCTACGATCTGCCGACGAATCGTCCAACCAAAGTTGACGGGATGAACGTCTACTACTTCGAAAACCTGCGCAAGTACATCCCGATAACAGCTCCTCCGGTGATGCCGTACTACATGCCGGCAGTCGCACGAAGGGAGATTGCAGGGTTCGACGTGATCCATATCCACGACCATCGTACCCTGCTTACCGTCATCGCGTCGCATTATGCAAGGAAATACGGCATTCCGTATGTGCTCCAGGCGCATGGGGCACTCCCGCGGGATACCGGATCTACACGGATGAAACGGCTCTTTGATATGCTCTGGACAGAGGATGTCATTCGCGGCGCTGCAGGGGTGATTGCGCTCAACAAGATCGAGGCGGATCATTACCGGATGCTGGGGGTTGATGACGAAAAGATAGCAATTATCCCGAACGGACTCGATCTTGCTGAGTATCGCGACCTCCCTCCCCGCGGTAAGTTTCGCGCAGCATGGGGCATCGGCGAGACCACCAAAATCGTGCTCTACCTCGGACGGCTCGACCCGACGAAAGGCATCGACCTCCTGATCCGATCGTTTGCGCTTCTTGCGCGGGAGTTCGATGATGTTGTCCTCATGCTGGTAGGCGAAGATATGGGATTCAACCATGAATTCAAACAGTTGATCCAGTCGCTGGGCATCAGTGACCGCGTGATCTTCACGGGATTCGTAAGCAAGGAAGATAAGTTGGCTGCATATATTGATGCAGACGTCTTCGTCACACCGAGTTTCACTGGATTCCCGGTCACATTTCTTGAGTCCTGCCTCTGCGGGACGCCAATCGTGACAACGGGGCATGGAGATCTGCTCGAATGGATAGACAATACCATCGGGTTCAATACCGAATACACACCGGAAGCGTTCGCCGAGACTGTCGGTCGCCTGCTCAACGACGATGCCCTGCGGGCAAGGCTTGGTGAACAGGCGAAAGAGCTCGTCCTGACAAGATACAACTGGCAGTCAATCGTCCATGAGATTGAGAACTTTTACGCAAAGGTCGCAAACGGCAGCCTCAGCAAGCGGGGTTCCGTCCGGGTCTGACGGATTCAAGATCCCCTAAAACTCTTTTTGGAAGTTCGCGAAGACCTGCCCTGCATAAAATCAGGTGCCCAGGGTTCACGCCAGAAGTCCGAACAAGATGGCGACTATCCGCCGCATAAAGACAAAAAAAGATTGGGGCCAGACCCTGTGCGGGCCAGGCGGTATCGACCGATCTACTCACCGGCAGACGTAGCCTTCATGCCTGCAGTCTGGACATTCTGGCCGCCCTCGACCAGGAAGGCCTTCGGAGAGTCGGAGACGATCTCGCCGGTGTACTGGACATTCTGGTTGTTCTTCGCCCAGACCAGTGTCTCAACCCGATCGCCGGATGCATGGATGTCAACCACAGCATCGCCAAACTGGCCGTTTGTACCGCCGAGACTTGCACCCTTGCCGTCGATTCCGGCCGGGTTTATGAGGTTGAAGTTCTTGATCTGGATGTTCTTTGCAAGATCAACCTGGAGACCGTAGCCGTGCGAGTCAATGCTCGAGCAGTTCTCAAGCACCAGAGCGGGGTCAGTCGAGCGGCACGGGATGCTGTAGTAGCCGGCCGGCTTACGGTATGTGTAGTCTGTCTTTCCGGCACCGGTATCCTTCTCGACGCAGTTGTAGAGTTTGCCGCCGTTCGTGGCATAGAAACCATACAGCGAGTTGCCTTCCGCCGTACAGTTGATGAACGTCGCGTCAGCGTTCGGAGCGTAGTAGCCGCACCCGAAGTAGTGGGTCGACATATCGCTCTGCTTGTAGGGCACCGTCGGATACGGCTTCTGCCCGTTGTTCCGGCTCACACAGTTCTCAAGGACCGCGTCCGTCACCGTGGGATCGAACTCGAAGTGGAATCCGGACTCAAGATTGCCTTCTGCAAGACAGTTCGTCACGCGGAGGCCGTCCATGTCATTGAGTTCGGCAAAGTCGAACCCGGTGATCCAGGGGTTGAAGGCACCCGTGCTCCCGCAGTTGATAGCCTCACAGTTATCGTAGCGGACGTTCTTGATCACCTTGTTCGTTGTGCCCCAGGCGTTGTGGAGGAACCCATATGTCCCGGTATCCACGGCCTTGCAGTTGACGAACTCGACATCCTCGAGGGTCGGCGCATAGACGGCCGGGTCGTGGATCAGGAGGAAGACCGCCTGGATGCTTGCATCCGCAGTTCCTGTAATGTTGTGGATCTTTGCGTGGCTTGCCCGGACAGTCACCACACCAAGCCACTTGACGTTGCTGCTGTAGCCGGTGCCCTCGACGGAGAACCCGTCGAGCGTGATGGACTCCTGGTCGACACTGATGCGCCCGTCATGGGTGAACATAAGGTTTGTCGCATCCGGACCCTGCCCAGAGAGCGTCGTGCCTGCCGGCGGAGCGATAATGCCGGCGCAGTTGAACGTACCATCCGAGAGGACGACCTTACCACCATCCGGCAGTGCGTCAAGCGCTGCCTGGATCTCAACGTGGTCGTCGACTCCGTCACAGACATAGTCTGCCTGGTCCTTCGACAGTTCGGTGCTATCGCTTGCAGCCACGGTGAGCGTGGCCGGAGTTGCAGACTCGACTGCACTTACCGGAGAGAATGCTGCAATCAGGCAGCCTACCAGAAGCAGTGCAGTCAGTCTTAGTATATTTCGCCTATCTGTCATGCCATTCAGCCTCTCTGTGAGGTAGAACTATCGTTTTTTGGCCACCGCATATATATTTTATTATAAAAATAAAATTTGTTAGAATAATTGTCTCGATATATAACGGGATATGATCCGCCTGGTTTGGAAGAAGGCGGTATAGATGCGAGAAAAAGGTCTGCAAAAACATTATATAATATCACTTTAATTTAAATCGAAACAGATAAATACTCGCGCTTTCTTCCGGCAGCCACCCAAAAACGGCCCCCCATTAAGCAGGTATGCGCAGAGTTGAAGGAGAACGGGACTGTGCGTCTGGATGGGTCGAGGACTCCGAGAATGATAGCCGGACAGTGACACGAAGCAATACTGGCGCCGCCAAACTCACCAAGAACGGGACAGAGAGAAACCGGGTACTGCATGGACACCGCTTGAGAGCGCCGTCAGGTTCGTACCATCCTGTGGTGGAATATTCGGTCTAACGGTGCTTGAGAAGAGAATATCTATATAGAGGGGGCCCTAGAGAGGGGCCTATGCGAGTGGCATGCCTGACCTTCTGGTTCTACGACTACACCATCCAGATGGCAAACGAGCTTGCCCGGCACACCGATGTGTTGCTGCTGCTTCCGGACTACAGGTCGGAGGAGTACCTGGAGAGCATTGACCCGAGGGTGAGGGTTCGCGTCTTTGGCTACTCACAGTATGCCGGAAGACTTGGGCCGTCGTGCTACCCGATGCTTCGGGAGATCGTTGCCGCGATCGACGATTTTGGGCCGGATATCGTTCACTACCAGGTGAACAACCCCATGCTCTGCCCCCTTCTGCTAATGCTTCGAAAGTATCCGCTCGTGGCGACGTTCCACGACATCGAGCCGCATGCCGGTGAAGACCGACTCCTGGATCTCGGTTCCCTCCTCTATCGGCTCACCCTGTTCGTATCGAGGATTGTACCCGATCGGATCTTCGTTCACGGGAAGGCGCTCAAAAAGGCCCTGGTAGAGGACTACCGCGTCCCGGACCAGAAAGTGCGTGTCATCCCGATCGGGGAGCATGAGGTGACACCGTTTAAAAAATACGAAAAGGTTGATCTCAGGCCGGAGGGTCATCGAATCCTCTTCTTCGGCCGCATCCACCGCTACAAAGGGCTAGAGTGCCTGATCCAGGCAGAACCGTTTATCACCAGGGAGATCCCGGATGCACGGATCGTCATCGCCGGAACAGGAGAGGACTTTGGCAGGTACAGGGCGGCAATGGCGGGCCGGGACGCATTCGAGGTCTACAACTACAGGATACCCTATGAAGAAGGAGCCCGGCTCTTTCAGCAGGCGAGCGTTGTGGTGCTCCCCTACATCGAAGCGTCCCAGAGCGGCGTCATACCGACCGCATATGGGTTCAGACGACCGGTGGTGGTCACAGATGTAGGGAGCCTGCCCGAGGTCGTCGATGACGGAAAGACAGGATACATCGTGCCTCCACGCGACCCGACAGCACTGGCAGATGCGATCGTGAGACTCCTTAAAGACCCGGAAGCATGCCAGCGCATGGGAGAACAGGGCTACATAAAGCTCAAGACGGATATGGCCTGGTCAACGATCGTCCAATCGCTTCTTGCGGTCTACAGCGAGATTGTACCCGCCTCAGAGATTGTCGAAAAGCCTGCAGACGAGGTCCTGATCGAGAGAACGCACGCTGGTGTAAGAGAGCGATGACCGGGAGAGTTCCGCAATGAGACGGTCATCGGGGAGAAGGGATGGACAGTTTCCCCCGGAGCTAGCATACCCAAAGAGAGCGTCCCCGGACCGGGGACGCTGCAAAGGTTTTAATAGGCAGACTCGATAGTAAGTGCACGGACAGGATAATAACCGATCAGAGGCCCCCAATGAGGAAGAGGCCCACCAGAGACTCGCCTGATGTATCATGTACCTGCTCAATCCACTTCAGATGAACGACTGGGATAACAGGAGATTCTTCTGGGTATTTCAGGCGATTCAGCTCGCTTTCATCGGGGTAATCCTCCTTGACCTCCTCGGACACTACATACCGATTGCAAGAGAGGCTCTGGCTTTCCTCTATCTGACATTCCTTCCAGGGGTCCTTGTGCTGAAGGCACTCAGGTTTCATAATCTCGGCACGATCGAGACACTGCTCTACTCCGTCGGACTGAGCCTTGCAGTCCTGATGCTCACAGGTTTTGCCGCAAACATCATCTACCCGCTGCTCGGGTACGCACGCCCATTCTCGTTTGCGAGTCTCTTTCTTACAACCGTCGCTGTTGTGCAAGTTCTGCTCTACATAGCGCTCACAAGAGACCGGGGGCATACCACATCCAACCCTAAAGTGGAGATCCCCCCATCCCCTGCCGTACCATTCCTGATGCTGCTTCCGTTTCTTGCAATCCTCGGGACATATATGCGCGACGAGTATCACATGGTCACTCTACTCTTTCTGCTCCTCATCCTGATCGCGATCATCGGCCTCGCCATCGGATATGACCAGTTCATCCCCGAATCAT
Organism: Methanoculleus thermophilus; assembly: GCF_001571405.1. Lineage (NCBI taxonomy): Archaea > Methanobacteriati > Methanobacteriota > Methanomicrobia > Methanomicrobiales > Methanomicrobiaceae > Methanoculleus > Methanoculleus thermophilus. Next base: position 35,018 of record NZ_BCNX01000007.1, read on the forward strand.
GTTACCCGCTGGCGGCCTACACCATTGCGCTCTCGCTCCTCTATCATACCGCACTAATATCGGAGTATGTCTGGGGCTATGACATCCATCACGAACTCCATCTCGCAAACAGCGTGTTGATTCCGGGATTCTGGGACATGAGCATACCATACAACACAAACGGGATGCTCTCCGTCGTTGCGCTCGTACCTATCTACTCAATCATCTGCAGTCTCGACCCGGTCTGGGTCTTCAAGATCCTCTACCCACTCCTCTTTGCGTTCGTGCCGCTCGGACTCTACCGGGCAATCGAGAGACAGACAAGCCCGAAGATCGGCCTTATATCGGTCTTCTTCTTCGTCTCGTTCTTTACGTTCTACACCGAGATGATCTCGCTTGCTCGCCAGCAGATCGCAGAACTCTTTCTTGTCCTGACGATCCTCGCGATGATCGACAAAACCATGGACCGCGGCAGGCGGGCATTCCTCATGATCACATTCGGCTTTGCCATGATCGTCTCGCATTATGGCCTCTCGTATATCTACCTCTTCTCACTCATTCCGGCATGGCTGCTGCTGATAACCCTGGAACGCCTGCCGTTCGGCTTGCAGGAACTAGTCCGGAAAGTGGCAGGCACCCTGGCGCCCGACCTGCTTGCTCCAAGAGGGGGCAACCCGCAAGAGATAAGGACACTTGTCCTTCCCTATATCCTGATATTCGCCACGTTCACCTACCTCTGGTACTCGACGATAGCCGAGGGTATGGCATTTGCCACCATCACAGGCATCTGGGATAAGATATGGAACACCCTCTTTGTAGATCCCCTCAATCCGACAACCGCTCAAGGGATGCAGATCCTCACCAGGCGATCATCCACACTCTTGCATAGCCTGGCAAAGATCGTCCATATCACCACCCAGGGGCTCATCGCGGTGGGACTGCTCGCAACCCTGGTAAAGGCGAAACGGTGGCGTATCGAGCCCGAGTATCTTGCTCTCTCACTCATCTTCCTCCTCATAAACGTAGCCGGGATTATCGTTCCGTTCTTTGCAAGCTCCCTCAACACCAGCCGCCTCTACCACATCACCCTGATCTTGCTTGCCCCGTTTGCAATCATCGGTGGTATAACTCTCTACGAGACAGTAGCATCAAGGATACGCATGATAACCGCCATCCCGCTGATGAAAACACCATATCAGATATTATCAGCATTCTTTGTCGTATTCCTCCTCTTTAACAGCGGACTAATCTATCAGATCACAAACGACAACCCGACATCGATGGCGCTCGAGACCACTGGCGATAAACCAGTCTTCAACGGCAAAGAGGTGCAGGGGGCCAGATGGCTCTACTTAGAGGGTATCAACCGTCCAATCTACGTCGACGGTATGCGCTGGTGGCTCCTGCTGGGCTTTGATCCGGATCATCAACGTTACCTACCGGCAAACGTGTCGCTGGTGGAGCCGAACTCCTACCTTTACTTCGGCACGTATAACCTGGTCCGAGAGAGCGTCCGGCTCGAAGCACAGGAGGGCACGGTCACCGTGGCAGGCTATACCGATGCTGAACAATTCATCAGCAATAAGAATCGGATCTATGATAATGCCGGATCCGTCATCTATTACAGGTGACGGACAGAAACTGGGCACCTGCAACCGGAATTACCCTCAAATAGGGGGTGATCCGGGATCATATCCACCCTTTTCTCTTCAGAATAAGCACCACCAGGATTGTGCCCAGCACATACGTAATAAGCCACGCATACCCCATGCCAATGAGGCCGAAGAGATGCATCAGGGTAAACCCAAGCCCGAGCAGCGCGACACTGACAAAACTGCTGATGACGATGAGACTCCTGAGATCATTTCTCACCTTTGCGATGGATATGAACGTCTGGCAGACGGAGACGAATATAGCGGAGAACGCAAGCACCCGCAGAAGAGCCATTCCTTCGACGTAATCCTTGCCAATCAGGTTGAGGATCTGCTCCCCAAAGAGAGAAAGACCGATGATCGCAGGTATGAGCAGGGCGAACATGCTCGCGAGCGTCCGGAACACGCTTCTTTTCATCTCTCCTCCATGGCTTCCCTCAACAAAGAGCGAGGTCGTGAACGCATACGGGATCATGAAGAGGATTGAGACGATAGCATAGGTGATGTAGTAGCTCGCGGTGCTCTCCGCTCCCAGCACGTGGAGGACCATGATCGGGATGACCATGTTCGGGGCGGACATCAGTATCCCGGCGATATACGCACCGGCAGAGAATTGCCACGCCTCCCGCAGAAAGACCCGGTCTACGCAGAGTGCCGGCCGTACGGAACACCGGGAGAGTAGGAAGAGGGAGAGAATGAGCCCGAGGACAAACGAGAGACCATAGGCGCTGAAGATTCCCATTGCCCCAAGGAAGATCAGAGGGGGGAGGAAGAGGATCCTCGAACCGTAAAGGAGATTCAAAGTAAAGTAGTGCTCAGACTTCCGTAGAGCGTTGAACGCCCCCTCAAAGACCCAGGTGATGGAGTAGGTACCGAGGAAGGCAAGGTAGAGCGGTGCGACCGTCTTGACGATCGTAAGCTCGGGGGATATGACATCCACTGCCGCAATGAAGATCAGCCCCGCACCAAGCGCCACTGCTGTCGGCACAAGGAGGGCGGTTCCGAGCACCCGGTTCTTGTCACGGCTGGGGAAGAACCGGATCACTGATTGATCCAGGCCAAGCCGCGAGATGAGGATGAGAAGCCCCATGGACGACATCAGAGCGGTTGCGATGCCCACATCGGCCTGCGAGTAAAGCCGGGCTGCAATCATCCAGAAGAAGAATCCAAAGCCCGCAGCAACAAGCGAGGAGGCCATGATGAAGAACGAATTTCTGATAAGCGGCTCCTGCAGGTGATGCCTGACCTCACTGAAGTTTTTGGGGAGTGCTACAGCCATCGGGCGCCATTATCGAGCGACATCTATATAGATGTATCCACCGCTCTGCTCCCTTTACCCCCGATGTTAAAACAAAGGATGAGGCTAGAGGACAACTCTAGCCCCGACAAGTGTTCACAGTGACGTTGTTCTGCCAAAGAAGAGATCTGCAATCTTGGCAACGTCAGACCAATCCACGACGCCGTTTCCGTCAAAGTCGGCAGCGGCATCGGGCTTGGTAGTCCCCTGGACCATTCCGGCGACGATCGTCACGTCTGCCCAATCAACGGTGCCATCTCCGTTGAGGTCGCCCTTCGTGGGGGCGGACTGGGCTTTGACAACAATAACCTTGCTCATGATGTTATTGTTCTCATTGCTCTCGGCAATCCGGTTGACATCATCTACGGTAGCTTTCACGGTATGAGTTCCCGTGATGGCCTTCCAGGTTGCACCGACCGAGCCGCCGTTTGCAGTCAGCGTGATTGACGCACCAGGGGCAAGCGAACCAGTATGGGTGTCGGACCAGACACCGGGACCGGCGGCGCCGTCATCAAACGTGAAGAGGACGCCGTGCTTTACGCCCGCAGGTGTCGGGGCGCTACCCTGGTTCTTGATGGTGGCCTGGAGGGTCACCGCATCCCCGGCGGCCGGATTGGCTGGCTTCCAGGAGATGTTGGTCACCACAAGGTCCGGCTTCCCGGCGGGAGCCGGCGTGGTGGTGGGGGTCGGGGTGGGCTTCGACGCCGCACCTTTGACTACAATCTGCTCAGTCTTACTGTTGTTGTTCTCATTGCTCTCGGCGATCCGGTTGACGTCATCTACGGTGGCCTTCACGGTATGGGTACCCTCGAGGGCTTTCCAGAGCGCACCGGCTGAGCCGCCGTTTGCGGTCACTGTAACCCATGAGCCCGGAGCAATAGACTCCGTGTGGGTATCGGACCATACCCCTGGACCGGCAGCGCCGTCATCAAACGTGAAGAGGACGCCGTGCTTTACGCCCGCGGGTGTCGGGGCGCTACCCTGGTTCTTGATGGTGGCCTGGAGGGTCACCGCATCCCCGGCAGCCGGGTTGGCCGGCTTCCAGGAGATGTCGGTCACCACAAGGTCCGGTTTCCCGGAGGGAGCCGGTGTAGCGGTGGGAACCGGGGTTGTCGGTGTGATTGTCGGTGTCGGTACCGGTGAACCGGTGCGTGTCACCTTCACGTTCTGAAGAGTCACCTGACCGGCCGGGACCGTGTTTGCAATTGTCACACCGGAGGAGGTCGCAGGGAGCGTACTGGAGACAATCTCCATGTCCTTAACACGGACATTCTTGGTTCTGTAACCTTCGATCACGAACGGCTTTGAGGAGTTGGAGACAATCTGGCCAGAGAAGACAGTGTTTATGTTCTCTTTGGCCCAGACCAGCGTCTCAACCCGATCACCCGAGGCGTAGATGCTCACCTCGGCATTGTCGAACTGGCCGTTGGTGCCCCCGAGGCTCGAACCCTTACCTTTGTACCCGATCGGGTCGATCAGGTGGAAATTCCGGATCTTGATGTTGTTTGCAAGGTCAACCTGAAGGCCGTAGCCGTTCGTGTTGATGCTCGTGCAATTCTCCATCACCGTGGAGGGGTTAAGCGAACGGGACGGGACACTGTAGTAGCCGGCCGGCACTCGATAGGAGAAGTCAGTCCTACCGATACCGGTGTCCTTCTCGACACAGTTGTAGAGTTTGCCGCCGTTGGTCGTATAGAACCCGTTCATGGAGTTGCCTTCCGCCGTACAGTTGATGAACGTCACATCAGCGTTCGGAGCGTAGTAGCCGCACCCGAAGTAGTGGGTCGACATGTCGTTTGGATTGTAGGCCCGCGTTGGGAAAGGCTTCTGCCCGTTGTTTCGGCTCACGCAGTTCTCAAGGACCGCGTTCGTCACCTTGGGATCGAACTCGAAGTGGAACCCGGACTCCAAGGTCCCTTCCGCAAGACAGTTCGTCACGCGGAGACCGTCCATGTCATTGAGTTCGGCAAAGTCGAACCCGGTGATCCAGGGATTGAACTGCCCGTACTTACCGCAGTTGATCGCGGAGCAGTTGTCATAGCGGACGTTCTTGATCACCTTGTTCGTCGAGCCCCAGGCGTTGTGGAGGAACCCGTAGGTCCCGGTGTCCACAGCCTTGCAGTTGACGAACTCGACATCCTCAAGGGTCGGCGCATAGACGGTTGGATCGTGGATCAGGATGAAGACCGACTGGATGCTTGCATCCGCAGTTCCTGTAATGTTGTGGATCTTTGCGTGGCTTGCCCGGACGGTCATCACACCGAGCCATTTGGCGTTGGCGGTGTGGCCGGTCCCCTTGATGTGGAACCCGTCCACAGTAACGTACTCACGGTCGATGTTGATGCGCCCATCACGGGTGAACTCAAGGAACGTCGCATCCGGCCCCTCCCCAGCGAGCGTTGCCCTTGCTGGGGGGGAGATGATCCCGGGACACTTGTACGTTCCACTGGAGAGAAGGACAACACCACCGGATGATGGCAGGGCATTCAGTGCTGCCTGAATCTCCACATGATCGTTGACCCCATCACAGACATAGTCAGCCGCGGCTTTATCAGCCGCACTGCTGTCGCTTGCCGCGACAATGACTGTGGGGGTCGTCTCGAGCGCTCCGACAATCGGGACGAGCCCGACGATCAGGAGAGCTGCGATTAGCAACTTGGTTGTCCGTTTGTCTCGCATTATCTCACCTCTCGGGAGATACAGCATTATCTGACAAACCTGATTTAAAATGTTTTTTAAATTAAACAAACAAACACAATCACACTAAAATTTAAAAAAACTGATAAATTTCTTTAAATCAACTTTTTTCATATGTCAGCCATCATCAACATAAAATGAAAAATACTAAATATAGTAACAAAAATTTGCGCACATACCTTATAGTGTGCGTCCAGACAGGTCACGTTCTACAAACATACGGAAATTCAGACGGATTTGGAGTAATTGACCGGATAACTCAATATGCTCAAGAATTCAAAGAGGTCGTCCGGTCAAACGATCCGGCAATCCGTCATCCCTGCCGCATCATGGCGAGGGAGAGGCCGCCCGGAACAGGAGGGGTCCGTCAGACAAGAAAAAAGTAGTTCTCTTGGGGCTCGACGCCCCAAAACAATACCGCACAGTCTATTGCGTCCTCGAGGTGACCGCCACATTCTCAAAGGTCACCGCACCGGCAGGCACCGAATTCGAGAGGATAACGCCATTCGAGTAAGGCGCGAGACTTGCGGAGACAATCTCCATATCTTTAATTCGAACTGCCCGGGTACGATCACCCTCAATCACAAAAGGCTTTGGGGCATTTGAGATGATCTGGCCAGAATATTCGACATTTTCATTATTTCTGGCCCAGATCAACGTCTCAGCCCGGTCTCCCGACGCATAGATATTAATCACCGAATTCGCCAGCGGTCCCCCGTAGGAGCCCCCAAGATTAGTTGCCTTTCCGTCGATTCCGGCGGGGTTTATAAGGTGAAAACCGCTAATCCAGACATCACTTGCAAGGTCAATCTGGAGGCCATAGCCGTTTGAGTCGATACTCGAACAGTTCTCAAGCACCAGGGACGGGGCTATTGACTGGGTTGGGGCGGCGTAAAACGATGCAGGCTGGACGATCCGATAGTCAGTCTTTCCAGCACCGACATTTCGATCGATGCAATTGTAGAGTTTACCGCCGTTCGTTGCGTAGAACCCATACCGACTGTTCCCCTCGGAGTAACAGTTGATGAAGGTGATATCACCACGGGGAGCGTAGAACCCGCACCCGAAGTAGTGGGTTGACATGTCGTCCTCCCGGTAGGGTTTCATCGGGTAGGCTTTTTGCCCGTTATTCTTGCTGATACAGTTCTCAAGGATGCAATCGCGTTTTTGGGGCTCCCATTCAAAGTGGAATCCGGACTCCAGGGTCCCCTCCGCAAGGCAGTTTGTTACGCGAAGACCCTCGATATCGTTTAACTCTGCAAAGTTGAATCCGGTCACCCAGGGGTTGAATTGCCCGAACTTGCCGCAGTTGATAGCCTCGCAGTTCTCGTAGCGGACGTTTCGGATCACCTTGTTCGTTGAGCCCCAGGCGTTGTGGAGGAACCCGTAGGTTCCGGTGTCTACAGCCCTGCAGTTGATGAACTCAACATCCTCAAGGGTCGGCGCATAGATATCTGGGTCGTGGAGCAGGAGGAAGACCGCCTGGGTGCTCGCATCAGCTGTCCCCTCGATACCAAGGATCTTTGCGTGGCTCGCGTAAATGGTGAGCACACCCAGCCAGGGTTCTTTCCCGGTTCCTGAATAACCGGTGCCCCGTATGTGGAAGTTACAGAGAGTGACTGATTCATTGGAGACGAGAAGCCGTCCATTTTTGGTAAACTCAAGGAACGTCGCATCAGGACCTTCCCCACGGAGCATGGAGTCCGCACGCGGGTAGATACTCCCGGCGCAATTAAACGTACCTTCGGTCAGGGCGACCGTGCCGCCCGACGATGGCAGACGCTCGAACGCCCTCTGGATATCGAGGTGATCATCGGTCCCATCACAGTGGATATCAGCCCGGGCCTTTGAGGCAGGGCTGCTATCTCTTGCCGCGACAACGACCGTCGGCCCGGGGACCTCCGGGGGCACCACCGGTGTTGTGGGGATCGGTGTGATCGGTGAGGGAGGGAGAGGGGGGGGTTTTGGGACCGGCGGAAAGAAGTGCATAAACAGCACAACAGCACCGATTACAGCCACCAGGAACGCGATGGCAATGAGAATGCGCTTCTCTTTGGCTCCCAGATGCAGTCTCGTTGGCATGGAACTATGACCTACCCATTACTCGTTCAGCGTCGTCAGGGCGCCATGGCCGTCTAATCGCGGGACCAAGAGAAGTCCCGGCGTCTTCTGCCTGACGTATACCCTATGATAGCCAAGTACCATTTAAGGTTTTAGAAAGGAAACAGGCAGAAGGGCAGCCACTTCAGTGGGGAGGAGCGGTCGCCCGGCACATCCTCACCAATAAAGGCGACTCGATAGCGATAGTGAGGAACAGCGGCATCTCTGGACCAGGAGGTATCCTTCACTATGGTCTGCGGCGCTTGCGGAACAGGAGCACCTGGAATAGTCTACGCATCTATTCGGTACTGTTCGCCGGTAACACCTCAAGCCTTGAGAGATCCACACCCAAAGCCCCATCGTCCTCAGCCAGAACAGGGTGTGCGGCATCAGAGACAATCCTCCCGGAGTATGTGACATTTCTATTGTTCGCTATGTACAGCAACGTCTCCAGTCCTCCTCCCGACGCGGAGAGATCGATAGTTGAGTTAGAGACACCCGCATCGATCGTTGAGTTCACCAGGAGGGTTCCGGAGGGGCATCCCAGGATCGACCCGATGCCGTCGACACCTGCCGGATTCGTCATGGTGAAGTTCCGGATAAGGGCATTCTCCGTACCGCAGACGAAGATACCCCAGCCACCGGAGTCAGCGCTCTTGCAGTGCTCCATGACAAGGGATGGGTTCTCGGAAATGGGCATCGACTGGAGGATACAGTACGATATGGGTGCTACAGGGAGGTCTGCAATCCGGGTGCGCCCGGTGCTGCTCTCGGTACAGTTGTAGAGGAGCATACCGTTTGGGTTGACGATAAAGTAACCGAACATACTGTTACCTTCGGCATGACAGTTTATCAGAGAGACCTGACCTCCAGGGAGGTAGAAGCCGGATCCAAAGATGCTCGGGTCGCCGATACGATACGTCTCGGGACAGGGCTTATTTCCGTTATTCCGACTTGAGCAGTTGATGAGGACACAGTCCCGCTTCACCGGGTCCCACTCAAAATGGAATCCGGACTCCAGACTTCCCTCAGCAGAACAGTTGCTCACCCAAAGACCTTCGATGTTGTTTAACTCTGCAAAGTCAAAGCCGGTCACCCAAGGATTAAACGCCCCGTTTCTACCGCAGTTGATTGCCTGGCAGCTTTCGTAACGGACATCGCGGATCGTCGTATTCTCCGTTCCCCAGGCGTTATGAAGGAACCCGTAGGTCTCGGGATCCACGGCCCTGCAGTTTACGAACTCGATATCCTCGAGAGGAGGAGCGTAGACATTCGGGTCGTGGAGCAGGAGGAAGACCGCCTGTATACTTGAGTCAGCCGTACCGGTGACATTATAGATACGAGCGTGACTTGCATAGATAGTAAGCACGCCAAGCCACTGGCTGAGATCAAGAGTCGTTTCTGTGCTCAGATTTTTATAGCCGGTCCCTTCGATGCGAAAACCATCCAAGGTAACACGCACCTGTGAGAGATTGAGCCTCCCGTTCTGGCTAAACAATATGATTGTGGCATCCGGTCCCTGGCCGGAAAGCGTCGTTCCTGCCGTCGGGGCAATGCTTCCTGAGCAGTTGAACGTGCCATCTGAAAGGACAACCTTACCGCCGTCCGGAAGGGCGGAAAGCGCCATCTGAATTTCCACCTGGTCATCGAAGCCGTCACAGGTGTAGTTGGCCTGCGCCTTTGATGCGGGGTTGCCGTCGCTTGCCGCAACATACAGTATTGTGGGTACGGCAACAGCACCCTGGACAAGCAGGAGACTGAGAGTTATACCGATAAGGAGGGAGATTGATCGGCATTTGCCAGCGGCGTGTATCCGGGCTGGTTCTGCCAGCCAGGCATGCAGATAGGTGATCATTGTGCTCCCTGGATAACGTATGGATTACCGGGCATAGCCACCGGGCTCCACCCAGTATAGCAATAGGGATATAAAAATCAATGGGCAGACAAATCGGCCATTACATCAACCACGAACCTGGTTTTCGCTCAGTTCTACAGAAATCTCCATTGGTCCCGTGTGCTCACCTGACGGCCGGGATCAGAATTATGTGAACACTTTGGAGGGTTCTTAATTCTACAGAATAGATGATCAACTACGAAGATCGATTCCACTGCAGGAGCAAAGATCGAGGACCGGAGAGACCGAATGGCAGGCCGATACAGGGCGCCGGTGGAATTGTATATATTGGAATACAATATTTATTAGAATATATGTCAGGAAAGAAGGAAGTCACCATCGGGATCACCGTCAACCTCGAGAATTATGAAAACCTCCGCCTCGAGGTCGAAGGAGATGTAGAGACTCACGAGGATGTGGACGACCTTATCGCGTTCCTTGACGGGATACTTGCCCGGCTCGGGCGTGGCGATCCGGCAACCGCCGAACGGGTGGATGCATACCGCAGGCGTGTCCTGGTAGCAAAACCCGCAGAGCAGACGAAAGCGGCCGCAGAGGTAGAACCTGCCATCCCGACAGCACCGACGATGGTGAAGGGTGAGCCGGCGCAACAGCAAAAGGAGAGTTCCTGTCCCCCGGTGGAGGTCATTGAGACGGCTATTCCGCCGGCCCCGGAGCAGCCGCAACCTGCGAATATTCCAAAACCGCCCGAAACCTCAGAGGAGAAGGCCCCGATTGCTCAAAAACCAGAGCCCGACCAGAAACAAGCTCCAGAAAAACCGGAGCAAACGGAAGGTAAGCCGGCAGCTGCACCGGCAGGTGACGTCTGCGAATTATGCGGGGCAGAAGTGACGAAATCCCAGGCAAAGCTCTCCCAACTTTTCATGAGCAAGACGCTCTGCAAGAAATGCATGGAACAGCCCTAAACCCATTTTTGATTGCGCAATGAGGATATCACAACCTGGAGGTTATAAATACTACAATATCCGAGGATTGTATGATGAAGAGGAACCTGCTCATGTGGGATGAGACGCTCTTTCGGGACCCCGAAGTCTTCGAGATCGATTACGTCCCTGAGCAGTTTAACCATCGCGATGCTCAAATGCAGGAGCTCGCCTTCCAGATACGGCCGGGCCTGCGGGGCGTCCGACCTCAGAACACCATCTGCCGGGGCCTCCCGGGAACCGGGAAGACGACAAGCGTAAAGAAGATCTTTGCCGAGATCGAAGAGGCGACAAAGAAACTGGTCCCGGTCTACATCAACTGCCAGATCGACAACACCAAGTTTGCCATCTTCTCTCAGATCTACCGACGGATAACCGGCCACCTGCCTCCAGCATCCGGCACATCCTTCAAACAGGTCTTTGACGCCATAGCCCGACACCTTCAGCGGGAGGAGCAGGTGCTCCTTGTAGCGCTCGATGATGCAAACTATCTCCTCTATGAAAACGAGATCAACCAGGTTCTTTATCCCCTGCTCCGCTCTCATGAGACCTATCCGGGGGTTCGGATCGGTGTTATCGCCATCGTCAGCGATATGTCCGTCAGCCTGCAGAGCGAGGTGGATGCCCGGGTGGCGTCGGTCTTCCGTCCCACCGAGATATACTTCCCCCCCTACTCGGAGGGGGAGATCCGTGCCATCCTCGAAGAGCGGGTCATACAGGGGCTCTACCCGAATGTTCTCCGGCGCGAGATGCTGGACCTCGTGGTTGAGCAGACCATGAAGAGCGGCGACCTCCGGGTCGGCATCGACCTTTTGAAGCGGGCGACCCTGAACGCCGAGAAAGCGGCCCGTCGCTCAATCGAGCGGGAGGATATCTGCAAGGCGTATGAGGTCTCGCGGTACCTGCATCTGGCCTACTCGATCCGGGCGCTTAAAGCGGAAGAGAAGAAGGTGCTCGGCAGAATTGCCGAGATGTCGATCCGTGATCAGGAGATGAACGCCGGTGATGTCTACCGTTTCGTCAAAGAGAAAGTTGGCGTCAGTTACACCAAATACTACGAGATGGTCAGGAAATTCGACGCAATGCGCCTCTTAAACCTCCATTATCGCCAGGGTCGGGGGCGGACCCGGTTGATCAGCCTCCGCTATGATCCCAAGCGTGTGCTGGAGCAACTGGGATTGGAGCAGACAGCAGCGTCATAAGCCTTTCATAACCCACCTTCGACTGCCTCGGAGGCGGGTGATATATCCCGCTATCCGCAACCGATTGATAACCCTTATCTGTTCTGCCACCGCTTGTACTCTGATGAGGTTTTCCACATGCTCAGCGTGAATGAACTGGCACTGGATATTTTTGAGGAACTCTTCGAATATGCCGAGGAATTCCATGCCGTCCCCCATGAGCTCGACAACGGCGCACGCATTATAGACTGCGGCGTCAGTACTCCCGGCGGATACCGGGCCGGAAAGCAATTCACCGAGATCTGTTTGGGTGGACTCGGTGATGTTAACATCACAATGGGCCGGATCAAAGACGTCCCAATCCCGTTCATCGAGGTCAGCACAGACTTTCCGGCCATTGCATGCCTTGGCGCCCAGAAGGCGGGCTGGACGATCAACGTCAACAAGTACTTTGCCATGGGCAGCGGCCCTGCACGGGCGCTCTCGCTCAAGCCCAAGCATACCTACGAGGTCATCGACTACGAAGACGAGTTCGACTACGCGGTCATCTGTCTTGAGAGCGACCACCTCCCGAACGCCGGTGTGATGGAGAAGATCGCCGAGGCATGCAATGTGGATGTGGCAAACACCTGCGCGGTCGTCGCCCCCACGGCATCGATTGTCGGCTCGGTTCAGGTCGCCGGGCGCTGCGTCGAGACAGCAGTCTACAAGTTAAACGAACTCGGCTTCGACACGAAGAAGATCACCGCCGGTATCGGCCACGCCCCGATTGCCCCCGTCAAGAAGGACGGCACGAAGGCGATGGGGAGCACCAACGACGCAACGATCTACCATGGCAGCATCATGCTGACGATGAACGCCCCAGAGATCAAGGACTACCTTGAGAAGATCCCAAGCAACAAATCCAAGGGGTACGGAAAACCGTTCTACGATATCTTCAAGGAAGCCAACTTTGATTTCTACCAGATCGACACCTCGCTCTTCTCTCCGGCCGAGGTCGTCATCAACGAGCTCTCCGAGGGTGTTGTCTACCACGTGGGAGCCGTCAATCCCGAAGTGACGCTGAAGTCCTTCGGATTCATCTAACCATTTTTTTGACGCGGGAGATCTCATCCCGCCCAAGATAGCACCTGCTTCAGAGTTATCCATACCCCCTGAACACCGCGAAAGCGCGATGAAACCCCTGACAGGGCAACAACGTTTATCCCTTACGATGCGAAACACTATAGAGCATCCACGGGCTTGTGGTCTAGCTGGTCATGACGTCGCCCTTACACGGCGAAGATCCCCGGTTCGAATCCGGGCAGGCCCATTCCAGTATGGCCCTGCAGCGGCAGGGTCATCTCGATCGTTTTTGATCCACCATGCGGTCTTCAGGGAAGTGTGACAGCCCCTAGCCCGGGGTGTAGGTCACAATCTATGCCATGGTCAAGTCGACCGAGGTCATGGTTGCCACCGATTGAGAAAATCCCACCTTTTTCCACGCAAGGCGGCAACACATAAATAGACCGGCAGCCGCTATGCCCATACCCCGGGACGTTGAGGTGCCGGAGCCATGATGCGAGAGGTCTCATCTCTTCTGATCGCGGTCATCATCTGTATCATACTCACCGGTGCCGTCATCGTCTACATTACCCTCCAAGACGGGGGCGCACCTCCCTCTCCAGGGCTGACCGGCCCGTCTCCGACCCCAACATCAGGGATACCGGTCGCGACAGAGGCATCGGAACCAACAACGGCCCCCCGTACATTCTCCATCAGCGTGACGCCCACAACCGTCACAGCCCGGCCCGGAGATCCGGTCAACTTCACGCTCACGGTGCACCCCGAGAACGGCTTCGCCGCACCCGTCAGGATTGAGGTCTCTGCTACGGCTCTCGACGGCGCGTACCGCGATACCAGGGACCTCGGCACGGTCTCCCCATCCTACCCGCCGGTCACATATATGGTCATAACCCCTGATCTCCCGCCTTTCGTCTCCACAACGACAGTGGACGCCACGGTGAGAGCAACCGGGGAGGGGATCGTCCAGACCAAGCAGGTGCAACTGATTATCCGCAGATAGGGTAGGTATGATACCGACCAACACGGCTCATCCAGGCACTGCGTGGAGCTTTCAAACCATACCTTTCGCACTCATAGCCCCACACTCCAGAGGCTTTTTGAGAGAGTCCCAAATTGCCCACGAATCCCTGGAGATGGTCCGAAACAAAGACCATTTCTGAGCGGTCCATACGGTCAGCAGAGAGGTTAGGAGAGTTGGCTGCCGGTATGGAGTGAGGAGAGGATCTCAAAAATTTAGAGAGATTATCGCAAACCCCACAATTTCCACTGGAGATTTAGACGCAGACACTGGAGCGGCCCGGAGGGGTTGGCACACCGCATCCAACCGCCAGCGCCGGATACCATTGAGCTCGCGTCTCCATCAAGACCGATCGCCACCATCCGATGTCGGGAGAGATATCGCAGGCAACCTGGGTGATGTCCGGGTAGAAACCGAATGAGCATGCCCAAGGCCTACAGGAGATCGCGCTTTCAGTGCCTGATAGAGGATTACGGGGCGAAAAGAGGCTTAGCAGGAGAGGAGTTACCCATCCTCTCCCACGACGTCGAACCAGACCGGGTCAGGGCAGTCCGGCCGGCCGCCATAGTTGATGGTGATCTCCTCGTCTTTCTCTATGGTCCGATGTGCATAGATGCGGATCTCCCCCCGGGGAACGTCGCAGATATGATCTGCATTTGCATGGTAGGAGTGATTGTAGAGAGACCCATAACCCAGCGCCACGGCGGCAAGTTCCGGGTCTTTCCCCCAGGCAAAGTAGTAGTCAAAGAGGCGCGTTTGGTCAAGGAGTTTCTGATCATCTGCTCCACCAAGCACGATCACCGGGCAGACCTCGATCAGCTCACCGGCATCAATCCTCCTGCGGGCGAAGACGCCCCGTCCACGACCGCTCGACGAGCTGATATACACGGAATCGGAAGGGTAGATAGCCCAGCCCATCTCTGCAACATTATCCGTCATGGTATCGCTGTAACTGCGTACGAAGTACAGTGGTGGGTTTTGTTTGTGTAAAAGGGATGCGCAAGGCTCAGCCAGGCGGATTGAGATCCCGGCAAAATCGCCCAGGGATCAAGAACACCAACCGCCTGCGCGGAAAGTAGGTCCCGCACCAACCCGGGAGCAGGGCCATTAAGCGAAAGAGTGTTGTACTTGCACGACCCCACAGCGTATCAGGAGGCAGAGAGAATCGGCGACATCATCGTAGCGCAGGACCTCGAGAAGCGGTTTGAAGACCTTGTTGCGGTCGACCGTATCTCCTTTCGTGTCAGGGAGGGAGAAGTCTTTGGGTTTCTCGGCCCCAACGGGGCAGGAAAGACGACGACCATGAAGATGATCCAGTGCATCTCCCCTAAGACCGGCGGAACGCTCGAGGTCTTTGGCATGGACGTGGATACTCACCAGCAGGAGATCAAGAGCCGCCTCGGCGTGGTGCCTCAGGAGACCAACCTCGATCCGGATTTCTCAACCTACCAGAATTTGCTGGTCTATGCACGCTATTTTGGTATCCCCAAGCATGAGGCGGAGCGGCGAGCCGAAGAACTCCTTGCGTTTATGCAACTGGAGGAGAAACGGGATGTCCTGATCGAGAAACTCTCCGGCGGGATGAAACGCCGGCTGATCATCGCCCGAGCACTCATCAACGAACCAAGACTGCTCATACTCGATGAGCCCACCATCGGGCTCGACCCGCAGGCACGGCACCTGATCTGGGAGAAACTCCGGAACCTGCAGGCGAAAGGTAACACCCTCGTCCTCACCACACATTACCTTGACGAAGCAGAACGCCTCTGCGACCGGCTTGTGATCATGGATCACGGGAAGATCCTCGTTGAGGGGGCGCCGGCGGACCTCATCCGGGAACATGCCGGAAGCGACGTCGTCGAGGTCAAGCGGGTGGAGACGGCAGTCGCTCGCCTGGACGAGCTCGGCGTGGACTACGACCTTGCCGGGGATGTGGTCCAGGTCTTCACGGATAACCCCCATGAGATTGCACGCGACCTGCTCGAGGTCTGCCGGCACAAAGCGGCGGTGACGGTCCGCCCCGCAACTCTCGAGGATGTCTTTCTGCGGCTGACCGGCCGGAGCCTGCGGGAGTGAAGAGACGATGGTCGAGATCAGCAGCAGGGTATGGAGCGTCTGGCGGAGAAACTGGGATGCGTTTCTTCGAACCTACCGGGTGAACTTCATCCCACCCTTCGTCGAGCCGGTGCTCTACCTCCTGGCACTTGGGTTTGGGCTTGGGACCTACATAGAGGCTGTGGACGGCATACCGTACCCGGTCTTCATCGCACCGGCCCTCGTCTCGATATCGGTGATGTATTCGGCCTTCTTTGAGTGCACCTACTCGTCATATGTCCGGATGTACTACCAGAAGACGTTTGACGCCATCATCGCAACACCCGTCAGCATCGATGAGGTGATCGCCGGGGAGATGCTCTGGGGCGCGACCAGGGGGATGATCTATGCGGCGCTGATGCTCCCGGTGCTCGTCATCTTCGATGTCGTGGCCATGCCCTCATCCTTGCTCCTCATTCCCTTCGCGTTCCTTGCCGGTCTTCTCTTTGCGGCGATAGCGATGTGTTTTACGGCGATCACGCCGAGCATCGATGCGTTGAATTATCCGTCATTCCTCTTCATCACCCCGATGTTTCTCTTCTCAGGGACATTCTTTCCCCTCGACCTCCTGCCGCAGCCGGTCCAGTACTTCGCCCTTGCCGCCCTCCCGCTCACGCATATCGTCAGCGTCAACCGGGCGATCACCCTCGCTGCATTCTCGCCGATCAACCTCTTCAGTCTCGCCTGGATTGCCGTGGCGACGCTGCTCTTCTTTCTTCTCGCTATCAGGCTGATGCGAAGGAGGCTGATCGTCTAACTCTCTCACGTTAGAAGGATTCACGGAGCGCGTCTGCACAACCGCAGAACAACGTCAGCTGAAAAAAAGGGATTAAAATCGGGGTTTCCTGTACTTTGGAAGGCAGTCGCGACAGTAGACAGGCCGACCCTCCGTCGGCTTGAAAGGAACTTCGCACTCCTTGCCGCAGTCGGAGCAGACTGCTTTGTGGAACTCGCGGGGGCGGTCCTGGTATGAACGGGAACCCCGGCCAGAAAATCTCTCTTCCATCGGAATTTCACTCACATTAATGACTTTATTCGAACAAACTACTCAAAAGCGGGGTTTCCTGTGCTTTGGAAGGCAGTCGCGACAGTAGACGGGCCGACCCTCCGTTGGCTTAAATGGAACTTCGCACTCCTTGCCGCAGTCGGAACAGACTGCCTTGTGGAACTCGCGGGGGCGGTCCTGGTATGAACGGGGGCCCCTGCCAGAAAATCTTTCATCCATATAATTCAACCATGCAGATAATCTGCACACATACAGACTACCTGCCTGCATATATAAGTGCGTCTCATAAAACCCAACAACGATCTGCAACTTCGGTGCACCCATCCATGCAGTATCCGCGGCCCCGGCGCGTGGGGGACATCTGTAGAATGAAAGAACAGCGTAGTTCGGGCATTTCCACGGATGGAGAAAGTTGCGGCATAACCCTTTTATCGATACTATCCTACCGAATGATCATCCAGATATGGCACACGTTAAACCATTTCTCTTTTACAACCGAACGAATTGCTATTTCCTCCCAGATTATGGGAACAGGGTGAGTGGCCCAGCATGACAGACGATATTCACACGGACGAACCCCCGGATAGTAGACAGAAGAATAACCACAGACGGACAATTGGTCCTGTCCCGAATCTTGAAGAGCACGTGAAACCCGACTGGTGGAAGGGTATCTTCAACCATCTCTACTTAAAGACCGATGGCGACGTCGTTGACGACCAGCGGATCACCAGCAGCGAGATTGATAGAATAATAGAGATCCTGCATCTGGAGCCGGATCAGAAGATCCTCGACCTCTGTTGCGGCCAGGGAAGACACACGCTCGAACTCGCGCGCAGGGGCTATAACGCCGAAGGTCTCGACCAATCGCACTACCTGATCCAGCGGGCCCGGTCGACTGCAAAGAAGGAGGGGCTCTCTGTCAGATTCCGTGAGGGAGA
Source organism: Methanoculleus thermophilus (assembly GCF_001571405.1). Taxonomy (NCBI): domain Archaea; kingdom Methanobacteriati; phylum Methanobacteriota; class Methanomicrobia; order Methanomicrobiales; family Methanomicrobiaceae; genus Methanoculleus; species Methanoculleus thermophilus. The sequence goes on from NZ_BCNX01000007.1 coordinate 52,883, forward strand.
TGCGCGCCGGCTGCCGTATCGCACCGACACCTACGACGTCGTCCTTGTTCTCGGGAACAGTTTTGGTTACCTGGACTCTGTCGAGGAAGACCTGCGGATTCTTACTGAGTTGCGGCGCATCCTCAAACCATGGGGGCGAGTGCTTCTGGATGTGGCCGACGGCGAGTACTTAAAAGAGCATTTCCAGCCGAGGTCATGGGAGTGGATCGACCGTACGATGTTCGTCTGCCGCGAACGGTCGCTCTCGCTCGATGCCCAGCGCCTGATATCCAGAGAGGTGATCACCGACGTCAACAAGGGCGTCGTAGCCGACCAGTTCTATGCCGAGCGCCTTTACACCCCCGACGCGCTCCGGCGGCTCCTGGAACGGGCAGGATTCTCCTCCATCACCTTCCACGAGATCGCCACGGAATCGCAGCGGAACCAGGACCTCGGCATGATGGAGCGCCGCTATATCGTCACCGCGGTCACAAGGAAAGAGTGGTCGTCAACGAAGACGAGAGGGCAGAAGAAGGCAAAGAACGTCGTGGTGCTGCTGGGCGACCCGTCCAGACCCGACGCGTTGAAACCCTCCTGCACCTTCGATGATGACGACTTCTACACCATCGACCAGATGAAGGCGGCTCTCCGGGAGCTTCCGGGATACCGATTCACGTACCTCTCCCGGCACGAGACCATGCTCCAGGATCTCACGAGACTGAAAGGGAAGATCGATTACGTCTTCAATCTCTGCGATGAAGGCTTCAACAACGACCCCCGAAAAGAACTTCATGTGCCGGCACTTCTTGAGATGCTCGGTATACCGTATACGGGCTCCGGGCCGCAAGCGCTTGCGTTCTGCTACGATAAGTCGCTTGTACACGGTGTCGCAAGAGAGATGAGGATCCCGGTGCCGGACTCCTGCTTCATCACCCCGGGTGACCGGACTTACGATATCGGGATAAATTTCCCGGTGATCGTCAAGCCGAACGAAGGAGATTCCTCATACGGCATCACCCAAAAGAGCATCGCCCATTCCGTTGAAGAGCTCGCCGACATCATCAACTCACTGCGGGCGAAGATGGGATACGACCATTCACTTCTTATCGAGGAGTTCCTTACTGGAAAGGATATCAGTGTAGGGATCATCGGGAACCCTCCGGGATGCTGCACAGTACTGCCTATTACAGAAGAGGACTACTCCGCACTGCCTCCGGATCTTCCCAGGATCTGCGGCTATGAAGCAAAGTGGCTCCCTGACTCGCCGTATGGGATGATCGTCTCACGGCCTGCAGAACTTCCGGAAGAGACCGAGAAAGCGATTGTGCGGTGCTGCATCGCCCTCTTTGAACGCCTGAAGTGCCGTGACTACTGCCGGTTCGACTGGCGTCTTGACGAACACGGCAATCCGAAACTTCTCGAGGTCAACCCGAATCCCGGCTGGTGCTGGGACGGGCATCTCGCAAAGATGGCAAAATATGCGGGCATATCATACCCCGAGATGCTCGGCCGGATCCTCAAAGCTGCAGAGGAACGGTTCGGGATGGATCATGAGAAGGTGGCACAAGAGGGCGATAAGGAGACTCTCTCGCTCGATCTCGACCGTGAGGAGGCCTGATCGGCCTCTATTTTTGAGCAGGGTTAAGGGCGGTCTGCTCAACCAACCCTTGCGAACGCATTGATCCCCCCTTGACGGGATACGGATGAGCCTGCAGGAGATGATCCTGGTCGGATGGCAAACAGCAATGCGGGCAGTCCTCTTTGTTGCGGCCCTCGGGGCCGCAAGCGGGAAGCTTGCCGCATGCGCGCCAACTTCCGACGGCTGATGGTGTAAACCCAGGAGCACCATAGCCACCTCGGTTTCTTCCCGGTCAATCTCATCCGGCCCGAGATCCGCCTCACCCTTGGTCTGGATCAGGGAACATCGGCACATCTGTATGGGTGGGCGAAAGCCATAGGGTGCAGGCACCATCAACCCGCAGATACCCATCAGTATATAACGTCCCCTGACAGATAGATCACGTAATATGGCCGATGAATCGTATCGGACCGCGACGGTCCAGGGCAGGGAGGTCCCCTACGATCCAGAGCAACTGCGCAAGATCAGCGAGCACCCCTGTTACTCCGACAAGGCATGCCACGCCTTTGGGCGGTGCCACTTGCCCGTCGCTCCGAAGTGCAATATCCAGTGTAACTACTGTATCCGGGACTTCGACTGCGTGAACGAGAGCCGGCCGGGCGTAACAAGCAGAGTCCTCTCCCCCGAGGAGGCGCTGGAACTCACGAGAAACGTCATCAAGGAACACCCGTATGTAAAAGTGATCGGCATCGCAGGGCCGGGCGAGCCGCTCGCAAACCCCGAGACGTTTGAGACACTGCGGCTGGTCCACGAGGAGTTCCCACATCTGATCATGTGCATCAGCACAAACGGTCTTGTGCTCCCGGAGTCGATCGAGGAACTCGCCAAATACGACGTCGGGAACGTTACGGTCACGCTCAACGCGATCGACCCCGCAATCGGCGAGAAGATCTACTCCTGGGTCGATTACAAGGGAAAGAAGTATTACGGGCGGGAAGCAGCCGAACTCCTCCTCTCTCAGCAACTGAAGGGGATCGAGATGGCGGTTGCAAAGAAGATGTTTGTCAAGATTAACACCGTCTACATCCCCGGAATCAACGATGAGCATATCCCCGAGATTGCAAAGAAGGTCGGAGAGATGGGGGCGTTCACGTTCAACGTCATACCGCTCATCCCGCAGTATAAGTTTGCCGGGATCACGCCGCCAACACCAAAAGAGAAGCGGGAGATGCAGGACCGGTGCGCTCCGTATATCAAGCAGATGCGCCACTGCGCGCGCTGCCGGGCGGATGCCATCGGAAGACTCGGCCAGGACATTCAGTCCTGTGTCTACCAGCAGATGAAGAATGAGAAGGCAGAATAAGCAACCTCTTTTTACCTGCCGGACACCCCGGGCATGACAACGACGATCGATCTCTTGCCCGACCAGCCGTTTGACCTTGATCTGACACTCTCCTGCGGGCAGGCCTTCCGCTGGGAGAAGGTAGGCAGGTGGTGGCAGGGCGTCGTCGACGGCCGGGCAATCCGGATACGGCAGGATGCAAACCGGCTCACGTTTTTCGGGGCGGATACGGAGTTCATCCGCGACTACTTCCGGCTCGATCAGGATCTTCCTTCCATCCTCTCGTCAATCGACCGTGATCCTGCAATCAGCGCCGCCATAGAGGAGTGCCGCGGCCTCCGGCTTGTGACGCAGCCGCCGTGGGAGTGCCTGGCCTCATACATCTGCGCCACGAACACAAACATCCCCGCAGTGAAGCGTCGGGTCGCCCTCATGGCGGAGCGCTACGGGGAGCCGATAGACGGACCTTTCGGCACGGCATACGCGTTCCCGGAGCCTGACGCACTTGCTCCGTGCACCCGTGCGGACCTATGGGAATGTAAACTCGGCTACCGAACGGACTATCTCCGGGAGGCTGCTTGCTTTGCGAGCAAAAACCCCAACTGGGCAGAGCGGGTCGCAGCCCTCCCGTTCGAGGAGGCGCGGCAGGCCCTGATGCACCTTCGGGGCGTCGGGCCGAAGGCGGCGGACTGTGTGCTGCTCTTTGGATTCGGGTTCTATGAGGCGTTCCCGGTCGACGTCTGGATCCACCGGATCGTGGCGGAGACCTACCTCCCCGACCTCGCCGGGAGGAAGTGCACCCCGGCAGACTACGATCGGATCCGGCGGTTTGCGCAAGGCTATTTCGGGGAGTATGCCGGGTACGCCCAGGAGTACCTCTACTGCGCTCGTGGCCCGGCACGCCGGGTACAGTGACACTCACTTGTTCCTGTCGCGGAGCCGCTCCCGGACGAGCAAGACTCCCGTGAGCAGGATGAGGATACCGAGGGCGGCAAGGCCGAGGGTGACGAGGGCAACTGGCACTCCGAAGACCGAGATCACGGGCGAGGCGGTGGTGATGGCGACGTTTCCTATCTCCAGGGGCGGCACAAACTCCCTGCCGGAAGCGAGATCTCCGTACCGCGCCATCGTCGTGCTATAGAGATGCGCCCTCACATCCGGGGGCATGCTCTCCAGGTACTCGGGGCAGACTTGCTCATAATACTCGCCGAAGGATGCGTTCCGCTCAAGCATCTGCTGGTGTATCTCCGCGTGCGACTCGTTGAACGAGTAATTGATGGAGATCTCCCCTGCAGCCGAGCCGGGCGCAAGAGAGACCGCCGCGAGCAGTGCGAGGAGGAGAGCGTATCCGCGTATCTTCATGGTCATCATCCGAGGAGCCGGGAGCATGGCGGCCTCCGGCTATGACTTGAAGTGGACGCCCGGGCCATAAAGTCATTATTGTTCCAATCCGGTGAAACTCGCGATAAACTCGTTATCCCGCATCGAAAGCACCTCCTCCGGCGTTCCCAGGGCCGCCACCCTTCCCTCCTCGATGAGGCAGACACGGTCGCCGAGTTCGAGAAGATCACGGAGATTGTGAGTGACGACGATGCAGGGGATGCCGGCGTTCCGGAGACGGTCGCGAAGTTCTTTCCGCATCGCTCCTTGAGCCCGCATATCGACGGCGGCGAGCGGTTCATCGAGGAGGAGGAGTTCGGGATCGAGCACCAGCGCCCGGGCGAGGGCAACTCGCTGCCGCTGCCCACCCGAAAGCCTGGCGACGTTGACGTCCGAAAGATCGGCAAGGTTCATCGAGCGGAGCTGCTCCGCTACGACTCTGGCTATCTCGGCTTTGGGGACCTTTCTGCACCGTAGACCGAACGCCACATTCTCAAAGACGGTCATGTGCGGGAAGAGGGCGTAGGACTGGAAGAGGTGGCCGATATTTCGGTTCTCGGCGGGGATATCGATCCGCTCTTCATCCGAGTAGAGTGTCCGGTCTCCGAGAACGATCTTTCCACTCTTGGGGGTGAGGATGCCTGAGATCAGGTTCAGTACCGTGGACTTGCCCGCTCCGTTCTCGCCGATAAGGACGAGGGTTTCACCGGGTTGGACTGAGAACGCGACGTCGAGGGTAAAGTCCCGGAGGTGTCTTGTGACGTGGACGGAAAGCATCAGTACCTCCTCCTGGCGGCGATCTTCACCGCGGCAATCACCGCAAACGATATCATCACGAGGATGATGGCAAGGCTGATTGCGGCGTCGAGATCGCCCTGCATGGTCGTATAGATAGCAAGCGGCATCGTCTGGGTCCTGCCCTGGAAGTTCCCGGCGAACATGATCGTGGCGCCGAACTCTCCAAGCGCTCGGGCGAAGGAGAGGATTGCCCCGGAGACGAGCCCGCCCCACGCGAGTGGAATGGTGATCCGGAAGGCGACGGTCGCGGGCGATGCTCCGAGGGTTCGCGCAGCATCCTCGTAGAGGCGGTCGACCGCTTCGAAACTTGCTTTCGCCTGCCGGATGTAAAACGGCGAGGCGACAAAGACCTGAGCAATTACGACCGCAAGCGTGGTGAAGGCGATATGGATGCCGAAGATATCGAGGTACTGCCCGATAACTCCACGGCGTCCGAACGCCATCAGCAGCGCAATGCCCGCCACCGCTGGCGGGAGGACTATAGGGAGATCAGTGAGGGTGTCGACCAGTTCCCTGCCGCGGTACTCCCGCCGGGCGTTCACCAGGGCAAGCGGCGTCCCGAAGAGGACAACGATCGCCGTGCTCACCGCCGCGGTGATGAGGGAGAGCGCGAGAGCGTCGAGCACCACCGGTTCGCCGAGCGAGCGGAGGAACGCCTCCGGCGATATGCGCAGGAAGAGCGAGACTACCGGCAGCGTGATGAAGAGGAGAAAGATCCCAAGGAGGACGGCAGTGAGGAGGGCAAGTGTCACCCTCCCAAACCGCGTCCGGCTGCCGGAGGCGAAGGCCTCACGCTCAGGCAGGGATCGGGTCAAATCCATACTCAGTCAGAATGGCGCTGCCGTCCGGGCCCCGGACGAATGCTATGAATGCCTCTGCCTCGGCCTTGTTCGGCGACTCCGCAAGGATACCGAGCGGATAGGTTGCCTTGACGTTGTACACGGCCGGGATCTCGATCCGCATCACTTTCTCGAGGTCGTCCTTGGAGACGTCCGACTTGTAGACGATCGCCGCGTCCGCCTCACCGAGCGCGAGCTTGGGCACCACGGAGCTCACCGCCGTCTCCTCGGAGATAACGTTTGCCATCACGGCGTCCCGGTATGCCGGGCCATATGCGGAGTCTGCAGCCAGTTTATCGAGCATCTGCCGGGTGTAGTCCCCGAAGGGGACGTCCTTTGTGCCGATGACGAGTTTTACACCAGATTTGTTCAGGTCGGCAAGACCCGTGACCCCTGCCGGGTTGTCGACCGGGACGATCAGGGCGAGATTGTTCTCAAGGAACGGTGTCACGGTGCTGTTCACCATGAACCCGCCGTCCTGGAGGGCCTGCATGTGCTTTGTGCTCGCAGAGACAAAGATATCCACGTTCGCCCCCTGTTCGATCTGGGTGCGGAGCGCCTGTGAGCCGTCGAATACAAACTCGACCTTGACGTTCTCGTTCTGCGCCTCGTAGGCTCTGCCGATATCCGTGAAGGCTCCTGTGAGCGATGCGGCCGTAAAGACAGTCAGGGTCGTCTGCTCGGGTGCGGAGGTGGTCGTACACCCGGCGACCAGGAGACCGGCGACCATCAGCAGAGATATGGCAGCAAGAGCTACCCGGGATGTTCTTATCATATGTGCATCACTCGTAAGAGAATTGCGGCCCAATATATTTAATTTAGCTGATTTAAGCCCAAATTAACGAGATTTGGTTTACGAAACTGCAGAGCATAAAAATGTACGCAATATCTGCAGGCCTGCCGCCCAAACAGGGGTGAGGTAGGAGTATCAGACGATACTGCACAAACGCAGGTCACCCGATTGCCGGAGTCGATGAAAAATGGTTTAAAGAGAGACGAAAACGCCGATGCGGCCCAAAATAAGAAGAATCTCCATCCTGGACATCCCCAGCGCAGGGGCGCCTTGCAGCCGGTAGGCCGTATCCGGAAAGATATGCTGGCAAAGGCGCTTTTACCCGACCCGTGGCAGTCTCGTTCGATCAGGTGCGCCGCCGCTTCATCTCGTCCAGAAGTTCACGCCGGACATCTTCGATGCGCTCGTTCACCATCCGAACGAGGGGTTCGTCCTCGTAGAGATCGTACGATGTGGTCCCCCGGCACCGAGTCTCTTCGAGCGTCTTAGCCTTCGTCAATTCCCCGATAACGGACTGAGCCATATTCGAGTACTCACCGCGATCAACCTTCTCCTTCAGCCACCGGTACAGGTGACCCGGGAGCCGAACACCCACCTGCTTGCTTGAGATATTATCGGGGGATTCCATCTTCCTATTCAGGTATCCGGCAGAGCAATTATATTATAGTGTTTTTATTCTTCTCGGGAGATACCATAGGATACCCATAGGTATCATTAAACGATCGCGACCCCCATAATGATCCATGAGACAGAACAGAATGGTCGGCCCGCACCGGCTGAAAAGTGCAACGGGGGCGGAAAAGAGATGGTGCTGCATCACCTGGAGGGGGATTGGCAAGTGCGCGATTTAGACGCGACCCGAAAGACAATATGGCAGTCGCGCACCGCCGGAGGAGGCGGGCCTGTTTCCTGCCCCATCTGCGGGTGTCGGAGCCGCATAAAGGACTTCGTCTCCATCAAACCGCAGATGCATGCTATCCACCAGTGTCTTGGGTGCGGCTGCTGGTTCGACGATCTTGGGCCGGCATGCCCAACGTGCAGATCCTCCGGCGAATATCTTGGGTATGTCGATGTCCCCGGGCGCGGCATATATACACAGTATCGGTGCCGGAGATGCGGCCATGGGTTTATGCTCAAGATGCAGGAAAGCACAGATGACCGCCAGCAGAACTGATGGGGAGCCGATCCCTTCTCTCCAGTACCTGATATTCAAGGGAAAAAGAGTGGTGTTTTATGTCCCGATAGCCCAGCTGGCCATGTACTTCTCCTGCTCGGGCGTCAGCCGGTCGATCGAGAGGCCGAGCGCGGCAAGTTTCAGCCGTGCCACCTCTTCGTCGATGGCGGACGGGACGTCATGGACACCCGGAGCAAGTTTACGCCCATGCTTTGCAACGAACTCGGCAGAGAGAGCCTGGACGGCGAAACTCAGGTCCATCACCTCGATGGGGTGGCCCATCCCCTTCGGTGTTGCAAGGTTCACGAGCCTGCCTTCGGCAAGAACGTGGATGGTCTTGCCGCCGAGGATGTATGTGTCGATACCGTCCCGACGGACGATGGAGTCCGAGTGCGATTCAAGCCAGTCGACGTCGATCTCGACGTTGAAGTGTCCGGCGTTCGCAAGGATCGCCCCGTCATTTAAGTTCGGGAAATGCCGCTCGGTGATGATACTCGTATTGCCGGTGGTGGTGACGAAGATATCACCTAACGGCGCCGCCTGGTCCATCGTCATGACGTCAAACCCATCCATGTGCGCCTGGAGCGCCCTTCTCGGGTCGACCTCGGTCACGATGACCCGGGCGCCGAGGCTCCGTGCTTTCTGCGCGAGTCCCCGACCGCAGTAACCGTAGCCCGCGACAACAAACCGCTTGCCAGCGACGAGGACGTTTGTCGTGATCATGATCGAGGCGAGCGAACTCTCCCCGGTGCCGTGTACGTTGTCAAAGAAGTGCTTCATCGGGGTATCATTGACAGCAATGACAGGGAACTTGAGCGCCCCGTCCCGCTCCATCGCACGGAGCCTGTGGATGCCAGTCGTGGTCTCCTCGCACCCGCCGATGACCGTATCAAGCACTTCCTGGCGCTCGGTATGGATGCGGTAAATGAGGTCCATGCCGTCGTCGATGGTGATCGCAGGGCTGGCATCGAGCACCCGGTCGATGGCCGCATAGTACTCCTCGACGCTTGCACCCCGGCGAGCATAGGAGTGAATCCCTTCCCGGGTATTGAGCGCCATCGAGACATCATCCTGGGTCGAGAGGGGGTTGCACCCTGTGATATGCACCTCAGCTCCACCCGCTGCAAGAGTCTCGACCAGCACCGCAGTCTTTGCCTCGACATGCAGGGCCATGCCGATGGTCATACCGGAGAAAGGTCTCTCCTCGACGAAGCGCTTCCGAATGGACGCGAGTACCGGCATATACTGCCGCGCCCATGCAATTTTCAGGTCTCCTGACTCCATAAAACCACCAGACCGGTCTTTGCGCCCGGATATTCTTTGGTTTGCCTGTAAGGGTATCTTCTGTGAGTACTTAAACCTGAGGTAAGCGGAAGGTCATGGAGGCTCACAGCCCAAAACAGGGTTGTCGAACCCAAACCCATGCTCACGCGCAACGGGGATGCCGAAACAATCTGAGGTCTGAAACTATAGATCTGGAAGTCATCCCGAATACAGTGGACTGTGGGGGCAGCGCATCAAAAAACGGCGATCTCTCCCGAAGAGCCGTCTGCCGGGCTGGTGACCGAAAAATTGAGACGTGCAACCGCAACCATCAGATGACACCTCACCCTGCGGTCGGCCGCAGGTGCATGCCTGCCCCTCACAAAAAGAGAAGAACTCTCGAACCAAACCCTCATCACCTCCCGCTTCAAAACCACTACGCATGGTTTTGACCAAGCGGATCATCCCCTGCCTGGACCTCAAAGACGGGCGGGTAGTCAAGGGCACGCACTTCGTCGGCCTGCGCGACGCGGGCGATCCTGTGGAACTCGCCCAGCGCTACAATGAGCAGGGTGCGGACGAGGTGGTCTTCCTTGATATCACCGCCACCAGGGAAGACCGGAGCACAATCATCGACGTCGTGCAGCGAGCGGCCGATGAACTCTTCCTCCCGCTCACCGTCGGCGGCGGCATCCGGACAATCGACGACATGAAGCAGATCCTCCGTGCGGGTGCGGACAAGGTGAGCATCAACTCAAGCGCCGTCGCCGACCCGGACCTGATCACGCGTGGGGCGGAGCGGTTCGGCACCCAGTGCATCGTCGTCGCAGTGGACGTCCGGCGAAACTACAGAATGGAGCCGGGAAAGACCCCCGTTGCCCTCGCCGACGGCCGGGAGTGCTGGTATGAGGTCGTGACCCATGGCGGGAGCCGGGCCACGGGGATCGATGCCGTTGTATGGGCAGCGGAGGCCGAGGAGCGAGGGGCCGGCGAGATCCTGCTCACCAGTATGGAGACCGACGGGACAAAAGAGGGGTTCGATATCCCGATCACGAGAGCGATCTCGGAGGAGGTCGGGATCCCTGTAATCGCAAGCGGCGGCGTGGGGACGCTTGAGCACTTCTACACAGGATTCACGGAGGGAAAGGCTGACGCATGCCTTGCGGCAAGCGTCTTCCACTACGGGGAACTCACCGTCCGCCAGGTCAAGGAGTACCTGGCGGAGCGGGGTATCCCGGTACGGCTTTAAGATCAAGTGCGAACGCCGCGACCGAATGCTCAAGATCGAAGGCGGCGAGAACCGCCGGGTGAATCTCCCCAAAGACCCCGACTATTTTTCCATCGACGACGATATCCCCGCGGCGGCCATCGATAAACGCGGGATCGGTCGATTCCACGACCGTGTAGGGAAGCGAGAGTTCGCGGCAGAGGACGTCCACCGCTGCATACGCTTCAGAGAAGTCTGCGCCCGGGTGGATGCTGACCCCCGCGGCCTTCTGGAAGGTGACGCAGTCCTCGACCACGTCCCCCACCGCAAAGAGCCTCTGCGGGAGCTCGCGGTGCTTGTTCGCCTGGAGCGTCTCCATCAGCAGGGGAAGGAGGTCGGTTCTGACCACCGTCTGCTCCTCACTGATCGGGTGAAGAACCCGCAGGGTTCCGGGAGCGGGCTCGCGCTGCATCATTGAATACAGCACCCGCTCGTTTGAGAGGGTGAACGGGATCACCTCAAGATATCCTAGACCAATCATCACCGACCGAACCGCCCTCTCGATCGCAGTGATCGGGTGCTCCTTTGCGACCGTGGTGGTCGCCGGGAGGGCAGCATCGAAGTTCTCGATACCATAGGCGATCGCCACGTCCTCGAAGATGTCCCAATCGTGGAGGATGTCTGCGCGGTAGCAGGGGATGAGCACCCGAACATGCGAGTCGCCGTCGGGTTCGGCCTCAAAGCGCATCCGGCGGAGGAGCCGCGCCATCTCATCCGGCGTGAGGGGGATGCCGAGGAGGCGGGAGCACTCCGCGACCGAGACCACCCGCTCTGTCGGCGCAAGAGTGGGCATCTCCTCTCCCGCGACGGTGACGGTCTCGATCGTCGCCCCGGCCTCGGCAAGCGCCGTGCAGATGATATTAACCGCCGTCATCACCGCCTTTCTGTCGGTGCCGGTGCAGTCGAGCAGGATATTCTTCGTCGCCGTCGTGACCCTCGTCAGCTCGCCGTTGATGATCGGCGGGAAGGAGAGCACCCGATCGTTAGCATCGACGATCAGCGGGAACTTATCGAACTTCTCCACCAGGTGGGCGTAGTCCCGGCCCTTCGGGTGGTCGGAGAGGATCTCCTCCATCGTCATCTCCTGTTCGAAGTCGAGCGGGACGAAGGACCGGCTCCGGGGCGAGGCGATGTAGTGGAAAGGCGGCGTGACCTTATCCAGATCGTGAACACCAATCGCCACCTTGCTCCGCCCGCGTCCCACCGCCCAGTGAAGCGCCTCCTGGAGACCCATCAGGCTCTCGATAGCCTCCTCGTCAAGACTGACGTTCCGGATCACGGCCGAGTCCAGATACGGTCGGATATCGGCAAGACCCGGATCGACCGAGAAGGTGATGCCGGAGGGGCGGGTGGTGTAGACCGGAAGCCCCTCCTCGATTCCTAGGAAGCCGCGCATCGCCCGCGCGACACCTTCGGGAGAGTAGAGGTCCGGCCGGTTCGGGAAGAACTCAACGTCCACATGGTCTTCTTCTATTCGTTCAATATCGGCCCCGATCATAGGGATGCGGTCGATAAGCGTCTCTCGGTCGGTACCGGCCAGCCGCTCCAGGTACCGGTAGGGTAGTGTGATTATTGCCATATTACCGCCTCCCGCCGTAGGTTGGCGTCTCCCGGATCCACTCGACGTCGCTCCGGTAGAGCTGCCTCAGATCGCGCAGCCCAAGTTTTAGCATCGCCACACGGCTGATCCCGAGACCCCACGCGAGCACCGGGTGCTCGATCCCGAAGGGCGCGGTCACCTCCTCCCGGAAGATGCCCGCACCACCGAGTTCAACCCAGCCAAGCCCGTCGACGTAGACCTCCGGCTCCACGGAGGGCTCGGTGTAGGGGAAGTAGCCGGGGCGGAACCGGACCTTCTCAAAGCCCATCTTGGCGTAGAACTCCTTCAAGAACCCGAGGAGGTGACGGAAGTTGACACCTTCGTCCATGACGATCCCCTCGAGCTGCTCGAACTCCGCTAGATGAGTGGGGTCGATCGCCTCCCGCCGGTAGACCCGGCCTATGCAGAACGCCCTGACCGGGGGATTCGGGTGTGCTGCCAGGTGCTGGATCGAGAGGCTCGTCGTGTGGGTCCGGAGCACACACTGCTTTGCTTTCTCGGCACTCCAGGTGCCGCCCCAACCGGTGGAAGAGGTCTCGCCGCCGTGTTCGTGCATATCGCGGACACGCTCGTATCCCGCCGGGAGCGGCCAGCGCTCCCCAAGGAAGAAGGTATCCTGCATCTCCCGTGCGGGGTGGTCCTGCGGCTGGAAGAGGGCATCGAAGTTCCAGAAGGAGCTCTGCACAATCCCACCCGCCATCTCCTCAAAGCCCATATCGAAGAGGACGCGGCGCATCTCATCGAGGAGACGCTGGTATGGGTGCGTCTTGCCCGGGTAGGCGCGTTTTGGAAGCTTCGTGACGTCATAGCGCCGGAGCGGTAGGTTCTTCCATTCGCCGGAGAGGATCTGCTCACGGGTGAGCGTGCCCACCTCTTCGCGCAGATCAAGCCCTCCCGCAAGGAGTTCACGGCCACGGGGCGTGATCGAGACGGTGTAGGCGACGGTCTCAACCTCTTCGACGAGCCCGCGTCTTGCGAGGTCGGCGACCCCTTCACCGTCCTCGACCGCACCGGTCTCGCTCACCCTGGCGAATGCGGTTTCGTCAGGTCCCAGGGCGGCGTTGCCGGTCTTCTGCACGACCCCGTCCCGGATGGTGACCCATCCTTTTTTACGCATCCAGCCGATAGCGATCTTCGCAAGCGGGTGGGCCTGGAGGTCCCGCATCGGGATGGTCTCTTCAAAACTCTCAAGCACCTGCCGCTCGGGGAGGCCTCGTCCGGCATAGGCCCGCCCTTCTTCGGTCAGGACATATTGACGGGAGACATGCTTCTCCACGTCCACAAGCCCCCGCTCACTCGCGAGGTTCGCATACTGCACCACCGCCTCCCGGCGGGTCTCCATCCTCTCCGCAAGGGTGGCCGCGTCGGCCGACCCTGCCGGACCCAGCGCAACCAGGAGTTTCTTCTCGTTTAACGTCAGTTCCACAGTCACACTTCCTCTGCAAGATGCTCGACGGAATCCATCTTGTCCCGCAGTTCCGCAAGGAACGCCTGCACACGCTCCAGTGTCTCCTTTTTGCACTGCCCGCAGGTGAGTTCGCCGCTCTCACACCGGCGACGGAGATCGGCGAGTTCAATATCGTCCTCGAGCATGTGGAAGAGGTTTAAGAGGTAGACCGAACATGCGTCGGGCTCCCCCCCAAGACGCTTCTGCTCCTCAAGCGTCATCCGTCCGCCGGTCAGTGCCGCCATGACCTTCTTCTTGAGCGACTTGTCTGACTCATAATAACCAATCAAACTCTCGGGCACGCTGCTTGACATCTTTCCGCCCTGGAGCCCGGGCATGAAGATGTGGTAAGTCGACGAGGGGAGGTAGAACCCAAACCCTCCGTGAGCGATCTCGATCTTACGGACGGCATCCTCCACCTGGCTCATCGGAAGACCCACAAGATCGACATGGCCACCGTATTTTTTCGAGCCGGGGAAAGCCCGATGAACGGCCTCAAGAGCCTCATCTGGCGCGTTCTTCGACCGGACACTGATGTGATCGCCCCGGTCCTCGACCGTGAACATCCTGAGCTTATAGGCCACATCCCGGGTGAGCCGGATATGCGGGTCCTGGTCGAGGCCGACCGGGACGATGGTGGGCGCAGGGCCAGCATCGAGTTGTGGATAGAGGATATCGGCGACCTGGGTGACGACGCTCATGGCATGGGAGAGCGAGGTCTCGGGTCCGAACCCGTAGATCGCCGCCATCTCGGAGAAGTTCACCTTTGTGGACGCCTCGAATGCAAGGTCTTTTAAGCGCTCGTTCTTGCTCTGGTAGTAGGTCGTGCCCTTAAATCCAAGGGCATAGAGAGCCTTGAGGTACTCCTTTCCGTACTCGCGGCACTTCTCCCACGAGATGCCGCGGACCGCGTGCGCCTCCCGGTCGGCGATGGCAACATAGCCGTTCCCGCCCTGCTGGACGTGCCAGACCACCTCCTTCATGACCATCAGGTGCCCGAGGTGTGGGAGGCCTGACGGCATGAACCCGGTCAGCACGTGAAACGGGGTACGGTTCCGGATGGCGTCGGCTATCAGGTGGTAGTCCCGGTGCCCGACGACGATACCTCTGCGCATAAACGACGGTACCTCGGGAAGTCTCTGCGTGACCTCTCCGATCGGTTCGATGCCAAACTCGGCAAAGAGTCGATCTACATCGATGGTCTGACTGCTCGACCACGGATTCATCTCTGACGGCATGGATTGACGCTCACAGTTTAATTCGGGCAAATTCTATGTATCTGATATCGGTATTGTATACGCAGGCAAACAACATTTTCTTTTTGACGCTGTGAGCAAGCCTGACCGAGCGGGATACGGCGCTCATCGGCAAGGATGTCCCGGACGGAACGGCGTGGACAAGCATCTCGGAATGGCTCTTCTTCCCGGAGTAGACACGGAAGTGATGCCCGAACTTGTAGCCGGTCCTGGGAATGTAGCCCTTCTCCCGTAAATCCGAAAAGACCCGCTCTTTCTCCCTGATCTCGACGTCCGCCTCCGCCACAAGGTCAAGGAGCTGCTCTGCAGTCATCTCTTCGTTGTTGTGCGCAAGAGTGAGGCATTGCCGGCGCATGAGGTAGATCGATTCGACAGGGCGGAGAAGGAGACGCTCGGGATCAAGCCTTTTCCCGTACCAATCATCCTCGATCGAGGTTCCCGGCGGCAGATGGGCCAGCGCATAGGTTCCAAAGAGTGAGGCCATCACCGGAGTCGTGCATCCGGCCGGCTCCCCGACACCGGGGAGGTCCTGCACCCGCACCTCGTAGTACGTCAATTCGTCCTCATCGTCCACGACTGCGAGGAGGTACTGTTTGCGCATATTGACCGCAGCGAGGACGTCCTGGCTCAGCTGGTCGAAGTCGATGAGGTCACGCTCAGAGAGGACCCGAATCAAATATCGGGACTTTCCGGCTCCGGGTTTGTGACCGCGGCGGAAGACCCGGAAGTCGTGCGGACCGGGCTGGATCACGTATCCACGCTCGCGGATGTCATGGTAGACGAGATACCTGCGGATAAAGTTAGGCTGACCGGCGAAGAGACCAAGCAGGGTATCAAAGTCAAAGTCCATCACGGTGATCTTACCGCGCCCCATGAGGTAGAGCGCTTCTTCCGGGGATAGCCGAAGACCGGTCCCTTCCAGCCTTCCATAGCCGCCCTGCTCATAGAGTACGCGCCCTTCGCTCTTCAGGCGCACCCAGGTTCCGTCGAATGTTGCCAACACGCACTAAAACTATAGGGAGTTCACGTTCATTAAGGGATTGTCGGCGCACCGGTAAGAAACCAGTATGTTTTTTGCACGTTGCACCGCATCAGTGATCGATTCCATGACAGGAAGAGTTCGAGAGATCTGGCAACCGAAAACGGTCATGGCAGTACTGCTCATCGCAGTGCTGCTCTCGATGGGGATGGCCTCTGCAGCCACGACAACCCCAACCATTGCCTGGAATGCGTCATTTTCACCGGAGAGTTACAGCAAATTCGATGCTGTTGCACCGATCACAGACGGCGGTTATATCGCTCTCGGCTTCGCTGTTACAGATCTCTACGGCGGTAGTGAGTACACGGTGCTCATAAAGACCGATGGTCAGGGAAACGAGGTGTGGTCGAAGAGATTCCCTGATATGGCACCGGCCTCGGTCGCAGAAACCGCCGATGGAGGCTATATCATCGGCGCTTATAACACCAGCAGAACCGTGGTGGACCAGCGGTTCGTCTACCAGGGCAGCTCGTTCCTGATCCGAACCGACGCCGCCGGGACGGAAGAGTGGCGGCAGGTCTTCCCGGACATGAAGGTCTCAGCAGTCCAGCCGACCGCCGACGGAGGCTACGCTGTCATCGGCTGGCTCTGGAACCCACTCGGATCGGAGAGCGACACGACGGCGACCATCATAAAGACCGACGGCAACGGCCAACCCACCTGGAACCGGACCATACCCGGAAAAGCTGCATACGCAGGGATCGTTACTGCCGATGGCGGGTACATCATCGGAGGGACAACATCGCCCTTCAACAACGATCTCGGGGATGCCTTCCTCCTCCGCCTGGATGCCGAGGGGCAGACGCTCTGGGAGAGGAACTACCAGGCCCCGGTCGTCTACGATATCACGGAGACCGATGACGGGAGGTTCTTCTACACAAGCAATTACTGGTACGGACTCGTTGAAGAGGATGGCACCGAGGTCTGGCTCAAGAATATAGAGGGCTTAAGCGGGCATGCCGCCGCTCTGCAGCCCGGAGGCTACGTGGTTGCAGGCACGAACGCGAGGACCAGTGAGGGGTTCATCTTCGGGACCGATGAGGACGGGACGATTCTGTGGAACAGAACGTTCCCTGATGCTGGAATCAATGCAGCAAGCGGCGCACCCAACGGTACCTACACCCTTGCTGGCATTCGATACCCATCAGATGGCTCCAGCACCGCCTGGCTGATCAACCTCGAAGGGGTGACGGCAGCCCCTACCGGGACTCCTACACAGGCAGCACCGGGATTCGGTGCGATCGGTGCCGGGGCTGCTCTCCTCGTGCTTGCAGGAAGGAAGTGGAGAGGGTAACTCCCCGTCACACCGCTTTTTTCGCCTAAAGGCCATCTTTTCGGAAGTACAGGTACGTTCCCCCACAGAGGATGATGAGGGCGAGCAGGGCGAAGATGAGGTTTGTATATTCCCCGGTCCAGAATTGCGGATCGAGTCCGTCCATGGCCATCTCTGCTATGCCCTCCTCAGAAACCTCGGCACAGAGCGCATACAGACCGGAACTGGAGATCTCAGCTGAGATGCTCCAACTCCCGGGATGGACGGTAGTGATAGCCTCCTCCCATGCATCTGCTGACCGGTTGTAGCGCTGCACAACGAGTCTCTTCCTATCGTCATCGTAGAGTGCCTCCCACTGATCCTGTGAGAAGTTGAATACGAGGGTCGCCGGTTGTGAGAGAGCAGCCCCATCAGGCCCAATGAGGCAGGCAAACCCGGTAAACACGTATCTACCCTCCCCTGAGATGGGAGGCACGCTATCGACGTCGAGAGACTCGAGGGTCACCGTCGTAACCGGCGCACCGGAGGTCTTGACTGCGCTGATCCCTCCTGCAATCGTGAGAGAGACCAGACCGTCGGGCGAGACGAACTGGAGAGCTGAGACCGCGGGGTCGGCCCCTGAGGGGGAAGTAGCGGTTGGTCTCGGCGTCGGTCCCGCAGTCGAGGCCGGCGTACGCCAGCCAGGGTCTGTCCAGGCAAGGCTGCCGCCACCACCGCCTCCCCCTCCGCCTCTACCTCCGCCACCGCCGCCTGACGACCCGCTGCCTGGCGACGTCTGCGTTGGAGTCGGGGTTACATTCACCGTCGGTGTCGGGGTTGCGCTCGCCGTTGGGGTGACTGTGGGGGTGACGTTCACCGTTGGTGTCGGGGTTACGGGAACTGTTGGAGATTCAGTGGGCGTTACCGGCACTGTTGGAGATGGAGTAGGAGTTATGGGCAGTGTTGGAGATACGGTGGGGGTCGGCGCAGGAACTACCTGGATATACCCGTGCTTTACCGCAGTCTCGTTCTGGAAAGCACTCCCCACCATCAGGCTGACGGTATAGGTCCCGGGGTTTAGGTATGTGTGCTCCGGGTTCTGCTCCGACGAGGTCACGCCGTCCCCGAAATCCCAGAGCCAGGACTCCGGTCCGCCGGTCGAGGTGTCCGTGAACCTGACGGAGAGGGGTGCGGTTCCGTTCACGGGGTCGGCCAGGAAGGAGGGCTCAAGGCGCTCATAGACGGTTATGAACCCGTACTCCGTGTGCGTCAGATTGATCCCCCCGTACGTGCAGGTCAGAGTTACATTGTAAACCCCGGGACGGCGGTAGGTGTGCATCGGGTCCCGGTGAGACGACGTACCGCCGTCCCCGAAGTCCCAATACCAGGATCTCGCGTAGTTCGGTTCATCGCCTAAAAACAGGACTTTGAGGGGCACAGGCCCCGCCAGTGGTCTAGCCTGGAACTGGATCTCACGTATTTCCAGGGGACCCACATGAATGAGTTCGCTCTTTGTGACGGTGTCGGACCCAAACTCGTTGCTCACCGTGAGCGAGACCGTGTAGTTGCCCGGGAACTCGTATAAGTGCCATGGATTTCGCTCCGTAGAGGTATATCCGTCACCCAAATCCCAGAACCAGGTCTCCGGGCCGCCGGTCGAGCGATCGGTGAACCTGACGAAGAGCACCGCGTTCCCTTCGGTCGGGTTTGCCGAGAACTCCGCCACCGGGATTGCTCCGCGGAAGTAGGTGAAGGCGTAGATATCCGACCTCTCGCCGCGGCCGTTCTGCCAGACGATCCGATCATTGCTGACGGCCGGGTAAAGCTGTTCGGTCGAGGAAGGAGCGACCGGCATCTGCTTATCCGTCCCGAGAGCAAGGTCGCAGATGTAAATGTTCCAGGTCCCGTCCCGCTTGTCCTCCCAGGCGATGAGGTCGCCATCGATCGCCGGGGAGACCTGTTCGGCCGGGTCATCGGTGATCCTCTGCTCCCCGGCGGCAGGGTCCTCGAGGTCGAAGAGATAGATATCCGGAGCTCCGTTCCGGTAGTCCTCCCAGACGATCCGGCTCCCCGATATCGACGGGTAGGTCTGGCGTGCACTGTTTTCGGTGATCTGACGCCGCTCCCCGGTCAGGATATCGTAGAGCCAGATGTCTCCGTTTCCGGAGCCCTCTTCCCAGACGAGATACCTCTCCGAGAGCGCGGGCCTCCACTCGGTCACCGGCGAGCAGGAGATGAAGGTCTCGTTGCCTGTCCCGATATCGTAGAGGCAGATATCCGTGCTCCCGCTCCGTGCATCGTACCAGGCCACACGTTCCCCATAAATGACGGGCATCCACTGGTCGGTCGGGTCGTCGGTGAGCACCCTCGTCACGCCACCCGATAGATCAAAGAGACAGATATCCAGGCTCATGTTCAGGATCTCCTCCCAGACAATGTAATCCCCTGACACGGACGGGGATCCCCCCTCGCCCGCAACGCTCCACGCCCTGACGCCGGGACCGCTCGAATAGTAGATCGACTTTCTGCCGTCGACCCAGACGATCATATCTCCGTCAATGTCGGGGTACTCCTGTGGTCCCGCCTCGATAGAGACCGGGACTACATTCCCTGGAGCCATCTCCCCGGCCATGGAAGGCGATGCCAGTAATCCAAGGGCAACGACGGTACATACGAGAATCAGAATATTACATCCAGTCATGTATTACCACCATGATGAGAACGCCCCCCTTCGTCCCATACGATGGTACCTGTGCGCACACCGGGAGAGCAGAATACTCTCCCGGGCGCACAAATGGAATCCTATGAAATCCAGGAGACAACCGGATTTCTCAGGGTAGAGGGTTTGCGCGTTGAAGGATAGAATAGTCTATATAAAAATATTTCTATAATCTAGAGGTGTCGAGGAGAATTTTTATATTAATATAAAAATTTCAAGATGCAATATACCCCGGGTGCCAACGGAACACAACCTTCGGCACGATCTCACCAGAGGAGCGTCCAGGGGAGCTTACGCCCCCGCAAGCTCACGGACCTTTGCGATATTTCCGGCATCGTTTCGCCTCCCGTCGACCGGCGTCTCGCAGATGAGGGGAAGACCGCGAACGCCCGGGTGACGGAAGACGTGCCTGAATCCCGCCTCCCCGATGGACCCAAGCCCAATATGCTCGTGCCGGTCAAGCCCGCTCCCGAGCTCGCCCTTGCAGTCGTTGACGTGGACGACGCGGAGACGGGATAGACCGATCAGGTCATCGAGTTCTCCAAACGCAGCCCCGACCCCTTCCGCCGTCCGGAGATCGTAGCCGGCAGCAAAAGCATGACAGGTATCAAAACAGACCCCAACTCTCCCGTCGGCATCGATCCCATCAAGGATCCGGGCAAGGTCGGCGATGGTCGACCCGACGCTGTTCTTCTCCCCGGCGGTATTCTCAAGGAGGAGCATCACGCCGCTCTCCCCCGCATCGGCGAGCGCCCGGTTGACGGCAGCAATCACCCGCTCCCTCCCTTCATCGGCCCCGGAGCCCCGGTGATGCCCGAGGTGGGTCACGAGGTAGGGTATCCCGAGGAGACTGCACCGCCGGAGTTCACCGGTAAGCGCCTCAACCGACTTTTCATAGATCGCATCGTCAGGCGAAGCCAGGTTTGGGAGGTAGGGCATATGGTCGACGACGGGACCAATCCCCGATGCGCTCAGCGCCGCCCTGAACGCATCGATTGAGGCGGGGTCGAGATCCTTTGCCTTCCAGCCCCGGGGGTTACGGGAGAAGATCTGAAATGTATCACAGCCCGCATCGATGGCCCGCTGGATCGCAAGATCGATCGAGCCGGCGATGGAGACGTGGCATCCCACCAGAACCATACTCTAACTCTCGGCGCCGGGAGTCTTTAGGCCTTCCCCCGCCCGACCTCGCGGAGCACCGCCGCCCCGAACTCCCGGGTGCCGGCGTCGCCTCCGAGATCGGGCGTCCGGATGCCTGCAGAAAGCACCCGTCCGACGGCCGCTTCCATGGCCGCTGCTGACGCGGGGTCCCCGAGGTGGGCGAGGAGCATCGCGGCGCTCCTGATGGCAGCAACGGGGTTTGCAATGTTTCTCCCCGCAATATCCGGAGCGCTCCCGTGGACCGGCTCAAAGAGAGCGTGCCGGTCTCCGATATTCGCACTCGGCAGCATCCCGAGTCCTCCCACCAGGTAGGCGGCGGCATCGGAGAGGATATCCCCAAACATATTGGTCGTCACGATCACATCGTAGCGGTCCGGGTGCATCAAAAGATCGAGGCAGAGCGCATCGATGTAACTCGTCCTGCAGGGAACCCCCGCCCGGACGGCCTCCGCAGTGCAGATATCGACGAAGAGGCAGTCGGACTTCAAGACGTTTGCCTTGTTCCCGACAGTGAGGTGGCGGCGGGACTTTGCAAGGGTGCAGGCATAGCGGGCGATCCGCTCGCTCCCCTGCCGTGAGACGACCCGGAGAGTGCAGGCCCGAACAGGCTCCGTCCACTCGATGCCGGAGTAGAGCCCCTCGGTGTTCTCCCGCACGATGACGACATCGACCCCCTCGCCCCGGATGGGACGGACGTTCGCGTAGAGGTCGAGAGCCTTGCGGATCTGGACAAGGACGCTCCGGTACTCCGGGTCCGGCGGCGTCGTTATGGCACCAAAGAGGATGGCGTCCGCCGACCGGAGATCGGCGATCGTCTCCTCATCGCAGGCGCTCCCGGTCCGCTCCCACCGGCCGTAGCCCACCTCGACATCGAAGAACTCGAGGTCCGGACGCACCGCCTCAAGGAGGTCCCGGGCGACCGGGATGACCTCGTGCCCGATGCCGTCGCCCTCAACGACCGCGACCTTCACCATGCTGCTCCCTCCATGCGGCCACGACCCGCCGAACCGCGTCGGCAATATCCCATGGCGACGCTCCCCAGTGGACCACGGCGCCGAACCGGCCGTTCCAGTGCCCGATCCCGGCCCGTTCGCTCCGGCAGCATCGCGCGATGAAGGGCTCGGCCGCGACCGCCTCGAGCGGGCAGATGTTCTCAACCACAACACCGTCCCCACAGCACTCCCGCACCAGGTCTCTTCCCGTCTGGCAGCCTGCAACCCGGTCGCCCGGCCAGACCGGGTCGGCATCGAGGGTGCGGGAGAACCCAGCAGCACGGCAGGGGTAGACGTCGGCCCCGAACTCGCGGATATCCCGGACGTGGTGCTCGAAGATGACCTCGAGGTCGCCAAAGATCCCGGTCTTCTCGAGGTCGCCGATCGTGGCCGAGAGGTGCGGGCGGGGCGGGGTGATATCATAAACGTGGATGTGGAGGAACCCTGAGAGGTCCGGGTCGAGCACGAATGTGGTCTGCTCGCCATGCCCGGTGAATACGGTGCACCGGCGGCCGGACCGCAAGGCTTCCTGTACTAAGAATGTTCGATCATGAATGTTCACGCGATCCGGGTAGCAGTAGACATCGTCACCGGAGGCAAGTACCCGACGTGCTATCACCTTTCGCATCAGCCCGGTCCCGTTCGGGTCGGTCTCCACCTCAAGCACCTCGGTGCCGCTAGGTCCCTCATGGATAAGATAGCGCGAGAGGAAGTAGGCCCGCTCGCCGTACGGCATGGTGGTCGCGGACCCGACAAACTTACAGTGGGTGGGAAAGATCATCGGCGCGACCTCCAGTATGGAACCAGCCCGCCGGCCCGGAGGATGGCGACCATCCTCTCCGAGAGCGGGCGGGCGGGATACCGCTTCCCGTCCACCTCCACCCACCCCGCATCGAGGTCGAAGGCGACATGGGCGCCGTCGGTGCAGGGGACGGTGGCCTCGATAACCGGGAGACCGACGTTGATGGCGTTCCGGAAGAATATCCGGGCGAACGACTCGGCGACGATCCCGACAACCCCGGCCTCCCGGAGGGCGATGACCGCCTGCTCCCGGGACGACCCGCACCCCATGTTCCTTCCGGCGACGATGACCGCACCCGAAAGGCGGCCGGCAAGTGCCGGGTCCAGGTCCTCGAAGGCATGCTCCGCCCAGACCGAGCGGTCTTTCGTCCTGAGGTAGCGGCCCGCGATGATGAGGTCGGTATCGATGTCGCTCCCGATACAGACTGCCGGTCCGGCTCCCTGCACTTATACCACCTCCGGGACGGTTATCTCACCGGCAATAGCGCTCGCGGCGGCGGTGGCGACTGACGAGAGGTAGATCTCGCCCCCGACGCCCATCCGGTTCTTGAAGTTCCGGTTGGCGGTGGAGAGACAGACCTCACCCTCGCCGAGCACGCCGGCGTGCGCACCAAGACACGGCCCGCAGCCGGGAGTCATCACCATGCACCCCGCCTCCACAATATCCGCGAGGACGCCGGTGGCGATTGCCCGGGCGAGCACCGCCCGCGAGGCTGGGATGACCAGGGTGCGAACCGCAACCTTCTTCCCCCGGACGATCCGGGCGAACCGGGCAAGGTCCTCGTAGCGGCCGTTCGTGCAGGTCCCGACGAAGACCTGGTCGAGATGCGTCCCTGCGACCTCTTCAACCTCCCGTACGGTATCCACCCGGTGCGGGACCGCGACGAGGGGCACGATATCGGCGAGATCGATATCCAGGGTTCGCTCATAACGGCACTCCTCCAGTGTCTGGGGCGATGCTGCAATTCCGTACTCCGAGAGATAACGGATAGTTGTCGTGTCGGCATAAAAGATCCCTGCCTTTGCTCCGGTCTCAACCGCCATGTTCGCGAGCGTCAGCCGCCCGTCCATGGAGATCGTCGCCGCTCCATCGCCCACGAACTCCAGCGCCCGGTAGGTCGCCCCCTCCATCCCGAGTTTTGCAACATAGGTTAGAGCGAGATCCTTTGGTTCCGCCGCACCGGAGAGCGTGCCCGAAAGATTGATCGCGATCGTCTCCGGGACGCGGAACCACGTGGCTCCCGAGGCCCAGATCGCCGCCATATCTGTTGCCCCCACCCCGGTGGCAAACGCACCGAAGGCACCGAGGGTGCAGGAGTGGGAGTCGGCCCCGACGACGACCATGCCGGGCCGGACGATGCCTTCGCTCATCACCTGGTGACAGATCCCGGTGCCGGCGTCGGAGAGTTCCACCCCCGATGCCCGGGCGTACTCCCGGAGCTCTGCCTGGAGGGTCGCAGTTGTACCGGTGTTTGCCGGGACGATGTGGTCGAATATGAGATGCAGGCGCTCTGGGTGTGGGAGCCGCTCCACCCCCATCTCCCGGAGCGCTTCCCGGGTGAGGACGCCGGTTCCGTCGTGGGCAAACGCGAGATCGACCTCACGGTCGACGTAGGTCCCCGCCGGTCCGCCGAGGATTCTCTCAGAGAGCGTGCTCACGGGAGGACCTCCTCTTTTGCCTGCCGGAGAAGCCCGCAGAGCACCTCCGGGGTGACGCTGCACTTCCCCTCACTCTTCTGCTTCACCTGCTCGAGCACCCACCGCACCTCCGCATCGGAGAGGTCGAACCCATGGGCTTTTGCGATATGCTCAAGCGCCCGCCTCCCGGTATGCTTCCCGAGGACAAACCGGCGTTCGCCGCCCACCAGGTCCGGGGGGATGTATTCGTAGGTTGAGGGGTCTTCAAGGATGGCGGCGATGTGGATTCCGCTCTCGTGGGCAAAGGCGTTTTCGCCGACGATCGGCCGGGTGCGTTCCGGGGCCACGCCCGAGCACCCGGCAACCAGCCGCGAGATCTCCAGCAGGCGGCCAAGATCGTAGCGGTCGACTCCGCCTTTCATCCGGAGGGCGACGAGCACCTGCTCAAGCGCCGCATTGCCCGCACGCTCCCCGATCCCGTTGACGGTGGTGTGGAGCTGGAACGCCCCGGCGGCCGCGGCTGCAATGGTGTTTGCGGACGCAAACCCGAGATCGTTGTGGCAGTGAATACAGAGCGGGAGAGGGGCCGCATCGAGGATCTCCGAGACGATCGCATGAATCTCAAGCGGTGTAAGGCACCCGACGGTATCCGCGAAACTGACAAGGTCGGCCCCGTACTCGGCACCACGGGTATACATCTCAATAAGGAACGCCGGGTCGGTCCGCGAGGCGTCCTCAGCCGCAAAACGCACCTGAACACCGTGATCGGAGGCGAACTCAACCATATTGAGAGCGTCTTCGAGCACCTCCTTGCGGGGTTTGCGGTACTTGTGCCGGATATGGAGGTCCGAGGTCGCAATGAAGATGCTGACCATGTCAACGTCGCAATCGAGCGCCGCCTCAATATCGGGCTTGAGCGCTCGCGCGAGGCAGCAGACCCGTGCATCAAGACCGCTCCGGGCGATGGCGGCGACACACTCCTTCTCGGCCGTCGAGACCACGGGGAAACCGGCTTCAATCACCTCCACGCCGATCTCGTCAAGCAGTTGTGCAATAGCCATCTTCTCGTCACGGGTAAACGAGACGCCGGGGGTCTGCTCCCCGTCTCGCAGCGTTACATCACAGATCTCGATATGCCACGGTTTCATGTCGTCCACCATTGGGGCAGGCGCCTTCGACCACCACCGTCCTGGGCCCTCCCTTTGGGGGAATAAGGAGCCGGCGAAGCGTTGCCGTGTCATCCGCGGCACAGACCACCGGATCGGCCCAGGCGATGTAGCGAAGGATCTCGGGGACGGGGTGACCTCCGGTCATCCCCATCCGGTTGTTCGCGAGGACTATACAGAGGAGGGGAAGTTTGCGCTCGTAGACATCGATGAGAGCATTGATCCCGGAGTGCAGGAGCGCGTAGTCGCCGGTGAGCGCAACGCCCGGTCCGGTCGCCGCTACAGCGACCGACGAGCCGAGCCCATAGGTTGCGATACCGACACGGTAGGGTGGGTTCATCGCGAGGATGGCGCATCCGGCGTCGCAGACCGCCCACATCTTTCGCTCGCGGAGTATGCCAAAGACCGGATGGAACGGGCAGTCCCGGCAGAATGTCCGCGAGTAACCTCGCAAAGCGTGCCGCTCCGGCTCTCCGGCAATGTCGGGAGGAGCGAGCAAGCGGTGCTCCCGGAGGAAGGGACGGCCGACCTCGTGAACCTCAACGGGTGCGTCCGGGCCTATGGGGGGCGGGTAGACGGTGACAATGCGGTCTTTGCCGCCGGAGAGCCGGTTTAGCGGCGATGATCGCGACCAGGCAAACATCGCTGCGGTCCGCCGGTCCGCGGCCTCTGCCCGGCCGGCCATCGTGAGGTCCGGGTCTGCAAGGCAACCCTTTCGGTCGCTCCGGGGAACGGGGATGTCCGGCAGATCGGCGTCAAGGAGGTCGGGCGTGACCCGAAGGATCGCGACCCTTGAGAAGGTCTCGGAGGCCTCGAACGCCGCCTCGACCGCCGGACCGAGCGTCTCACCGTCCGGTTCCAGCACCGGGACCTGCGCCACCTCGCCGTAGTAGCGGGAGTCCTGGACGATGTCTGAAGCCGCCGCACGCACGTCGTCGCCGACGACCACCACAACACCCGCCCGGAGGCCCTGGACGGTGGCGTGCACGAGCGGGTCGGCACAGGCGTTGAGGCCGACGTGCTTGACGATCACAGCGGCCCTCCGCCCGGAGAGAGAGTCGCCGAGGGCATACTCGAGCGCAGTCTTTTCGTTTACGGTGATCGCAGCACCCGCCGAGGCGGCGAGGTCCGATATCGGGTAGCCGGAAACAGTATAACATCGATCGGCCGACCGGAGGAGAGCGAGAGCAAGCGCCTCTGATCCCTTCATGCGTCCCTCCCGGGCGCAAGGTCGCACCCAGTGCATGCCGCGCACATCGTCAGCGTCCTACGCGGATCAAGCCCGGCCTCCCGGAGAACCCTCTCATGGACCCTATGGAGCCGGAGCAGCCGTTCGGCGGAGGGGCGGGGCCGGTCGGCGAGGGCCGCCGCCGGGGTGAGCGGCCGGAGGACCGGGATGACACCGATCGCGGCGAGGTCTTCCATCACCCGCTCCAGGTCATCGTCGGTCTCCCCGAGGCCGACGATGATGTTCGAGTGGACTCGATCCTTGCCGAAGAGTACGACGGAGGAGGCGAGCGCCTCCCAGATCCCGTCCCAGGAGAGACCGGGGCACATCTCGCGAAAGATGCCCTCCGTCGCCGCCTCGATGTTGAACTTCACTTCCGCAACACCGAGCGCATGGAGCCTGACCGGGGTTTCTGGCCCCGGATAGATCGAGACGCCGATGGGAAGATCAAAGTGGCGGAGCGCCGCAACGACCTCAAGGACATAAGCCTCCTCCTCTTCGATCGAGGAGGCGACACCGCTTGTGATTGCAATGGCATCGATACGGTCGGCGACATCCTCGACCATGCGGACGATCTCGGCAACCTCTTTCCGGCGGCCAGGGAGATCGGGTACCGGGCAGTAACGGCAGTGAAAGATACACGTTCCGCTGACGGTGATATAGGCCTGGCGGGGACAGTGGTGGGCGGCAGGCTCGAGGACGCCGCGGAGCGCGCTGCCGTCGATGAAGAGGTCGGCCTCGCCTCTCCCCCGGTGGACGATCTCGATGGAACTTGCCTCGTTGATGCCGAGGCGGACCCTTCGACCGCCGCCATCGGAAAAGAAAAGTGAACCGGGCGACCCGGCAGAGGGGCCGGCGGTCGAATGGGAGATGTAAGGCTCCGCAGGCTCTCCGGAGAGGCGGACGGAGCCCACCTCAAGCAGCCGGGCTTTCAGCCGGATCCAGTCCATAGCGCCAGTGCCTCCTCATACCGCGTGGCAAAGGGGATCGCCGCCACCGCCCCGATCATACCTCTGCCGTCCATGACGATGGAGAGGCGTTCGTCGTCGAGTGCAGCAAGGTCGTCATGAGTGACCTCGCCCTGCTTTACGCGTCTTCCAAACGCTTCGAGCGGCGCGGGATCGAACCCACGCCAGACCGCCATCCCGGTATCATCCGAGAGGGTGTACTCCTCCAGATACTCATGGAAGCGCCGGACCAGCCCGGAGGGGTCGGTGGTGGCAAACTCGCAGGCGATGGCGACACAGTTCTTGGTCCGGTAGGGGACGGGGTAGAGCTGGACGATGGTGTGGGAGAGGTAGCGGGAACGGTCGTCCTCGACGGCTCTCGCGATGTTGTGGGCCAGCGTCCAGGTGGCTCCTTCCTCCGGAGTATCGGTGTCGTCGATCCCGATGATCACCCGCTCACGCCGGGGAAGCCAGATGGTTGAGCCCGCAAGCCGCCCACCGCCGGCAGGATCGCTCTTTTCGCGGATGACGCCTTTCGCGGTGGCACGGCAGATGGATGCGCCTACGCCGCCGCCGCCAAGACCACGGTAGGTGACGGCGATCTCGTCGTCATCAACGGCGACAGCGGCGATCCCCGCCGGGAAGAAGGAGCCCTGGAGCGCGAGGTCGACGTTGCCGGTCGAGAGCAAGTAGCGGTTGGTTGGACCAACGGTGCGGATAGAGCGGACGAGAGGGCTCTTTGCATAGTGGTGCTTCACCCACATCGCCCCGCCGATGCAGTCGAAGAACTCGATGAGTTCTACCTGCCTACCGTTCTCATCGGCCACCGCGACGATCTGCGGATACCGAATTATGTATGGATCAGAGAGTCTCTCCATAAAGTCCAGCCGCCTCAGCGCCCCGGTTCCCCCAGAGAACGGCACCGAGCGCTCCAATCCGACCTTTTCGTCCGTTCGAGTCGATGAATTGGACGCCCATCCGGGCGGCCTCGGCTTCCGCCTCCTCGACCGTCAGGAGCTCGGTCTTGACCCGCTTTAAGTAGGGAGATTCTTCCGCGAACGTGATCCCTCGGTAGACCGCGATACCGGTGTCGTTGCTGACCGCACCCGACTCGACAAAGTCACGGACGTACTCGAGGAGCTCATCTACCTTTCCGGGTCGGACGGCAAAGTTCAGGGCGGAACTGACACAGTTTGTGGTCTTCTTCGGGACCGCCGGGTTTAACTGCACAAGGCGCATGTCCAGGTACTCCACCCCGGGGATCTTGCAGCCCTCGGCGCACTTAAGCGCGAGGACCCACGTGGCGCCCTCCTCGCGGGTGTCGGTATCGTCGATCCCGATCGTCACCTTCTCGTAGAGCGGGGATGTGATCCTCACCCGGCAGATCCGGGCTCCTCCGATCCGGAGGTCTTCTTCGGATGGATACTCTGCCCGGGTCACCCCTGGCGCCTGGGTCAGACAGGCGGCGATGCCGACACCGGCACCCGCAATCCCCGACCAGGTCGTCACCACCTCGTCCCCGACAACCTCGACCCCCTCAAGCGCCTGGCCGCCGATCTCCTTGCTTGCAGCCCCGAACTTCGCCGGCGAAACCCCCAGTCGAGCGAGCATCGTCATCGTCGTGCCCTCGACGTGACAGGACTCCACCGCACCCCTCGCCCGTACCCGGTTCGCCGCGTCCCACTCGATGGTCCCTCGGGCCCGGCACTGCTCGCGAATCTCCGCAAGACCGGCCTTCTGATCGACCATAACGAGGTACTTCATCGAGAACATCGGCCCGAACCGGGCCCTGACTTCATCAGGCGTGAGTGTAATCATGATGTCACCGAAATTATCGTTAACAAGAATGTCGTTGATAACGGTATTTAAGGGGATCGATCGGGTGGGGGCAGATGGCGGAGATTCGGCTCCCTGGAGGGTGAGGAGGGGGAACGGGCGGTTGTTTCACGCGGTTGAGGGAGATGGGGTGGTGGGTATGTGGTATGCAGGGACTAGTTTTCCTATAACGAAAGAACAAGCGAATAGCGATGGAAAGCCCATACTCTGGACCGTGGGGGCTATCGCACTTGGGGGGAGGGGCTGACGGGGAGTGCGACGGTCCGAAGGACCGGAGCTCGAGCACCGATAGGTGCGAGGGGGGATACTCCCCCCTCCCCTGTCCCCACCCCCCTGCGAGGCGATTCCCCCCAGGAATCCGTGCTGTTGCTTGAGACGGAAGTTTAATCCAGTTTCTTCACAGAAGTCGCTCAGGAACCTATGTTAGAGGTTTACGGCTGACCGACAACACGATTCTGCAGCCCATCAGAGCATCAACTTGGGTAACTCCAGCAAATATTAGATTTCGTAACGGTGTTTCAATATAGGTGTCCCAGCACCTTCAGCGCACCATGAAGCCTTCACCGGCCCCAATGGCCACCACAAAAAAAGAGATTTAGAGATAGTCCGCCAGAACGTCCTTCAGCTCGAACTTGAACGGTCCGAGGTTGCCGCCGAAGTTCCCGGCGCTGATGCGCACTACGCCCGGCACCTTGGACGCCGCCCGGATACCCTCAGCCATCGCGGTCTTGACCGAGTCCTCGTCGACACCGTCGATGACGATCTCGTAAATTGCCTTGACGCCCTCGGGGACCTTGCTGTCCTCGACCTTCTCGCGGAGGGTCGGGCAGTAGGCCTCGTTCGTGCTTGCGCCCATGAACTTGTACTTCTTGCTCCCGACCTTCGAGCCGCTTGCAACGATGCCGCCGGGGAATGGCGTGATGACACCGCAGACGCCGCTAATGGCGTCGATCGCCGCCTGGGCAGCGGTGAGAGCAGCCATCTGATTCTCGCCCATGATGAAGAAGTTGCCGCCCGCAACACCCTTGACGATGCCGAACTCCTCCTCGCCGATGTACTCGCCCTCCATGATCGGGATGGCCCATACCGTCCTGCCGCCGACCTCACGCTTCTCCTCGTAGCCGTCGCCGAAGAAGTGGAGCTTGACCGGGATCTTCTCCGGGACCTCGGCGACGACGTCGGCGAGACCGTCAAAGACCGCCGTCGTCGGTGCCGTGAGGACGCACTCAGCGAGGCGCTCCACGACCTGCTCTTTGAGTTTCTTCTTGCTCGCGCAGATCAGGATCGCATAGCCGGGCCGTCCGTCGGGGGTCTCGTCGGCGGGAACAAAGCAGTCGATGCCTGCCTCCGCCGGACATCCGATGGTCGAGGTGGCAAACCCAACAGCCTCAACTGCTGCCTTGTATGCCCATTCCTCAGTGACGGCGGTAATAATGGGCCGTGCCACCCAGGTCGGAAAAGCTTCTGCGTAGGTGTCATCGATAGTTACGCCATTCAGTTCCATGAATAAACTACACCTCGTTTGCTACAATGTTACAATCCGGACAGAATAAGGTTTCTTTTTTTTCTCGAAAAAGGGCGAGCAGGCCATTTATGCTGCCGGCGATCAGAGCGGCATGGTTGCCCAACACCTTCGGTCGCTCATCGAAGACCCACTGCTCCAGGCAGGAAAACAGTATAGGGATCGACGAACGAGATCTGCAGCCATCCGGAACCACGAGCTCCTGTGGGAGGAATCATGTCACGGGGTAGAGGTTGCGGGAGAGGGGTATGACCAGAGGCGAAGTGAAAACTCCAGCACCCGGCATGAAGGGAGGAGAGACGATGGATGCGAAATTCGTTGCTTCTCCAACCGCGCAAGAGATACCGGACATCAGAAAAGAGCGGAACAACAATGATCTTGTGGCTTCTGGGAGATCTTACCTGGTCTCAACGCTACTGACCGGGACTGGCCACCGATTTTCAGCAAAAGGGTAAATCCACAATATAACCATTTCGTTTTCTTCATCCACTAAAAAAAGGGATATATGCCCACGTTTTGAGTATCGGACCAACATAGTAACTTCCTTAATTTATAAAATCTAAGAGATAATCAGTATTCTGGAATATAAGGCTGTCGAATTTCAGAAAGTTTATGTATATTCTTTGACAACTCTTTTTATATCGATTTTAAATCGATCAGATCTGGTGCGTGATACCATGGCATTTGCATTGCACATCAATATGGAACGATGTACAGGCTGCAATAATTGCGTGGTGGCATGCCCTGTGGATGCTCTTGAGCTCCATACCGAAGATCCGGTAACCAAGGAGAAGATCTACAAGGTCAAAGACGGCAAGGCTGTCATCCTTGATTTCAACTCCGAGCTCTGCGCCGGTTGCGGCGTCTGCGTCCAGGCCTGCCCCTATGAGGTTATTAAGCTTGTAGGACCGTGGGAGACCCAGTCTAAGGCCCGAAAAGTAGTAGTATAGGAGTGATCTAGAGTATGGCACTGTTTCCAAAGTATTCCAAGACTCAGGAAGGTCAGAATGTCATCATGGAGCAGAGACTCCTGAAGGCAGTCAACAACCTGATCCTGAACGCAGAGACCTGCACAGGCTGCGGTATCTGTGTCGATGCCTGCCCAGAAGAGGCAATCGCGCTCGGCCCTGTCGGTGCGGCACGCCGTGGGGCAGTTAACAATGCAGCACCCGTCGATGTCAACCCTGAGAAATGTTCGTATTGTGGTGTCTGTGTCATCATGTGCCCCTTCAATGCTATGACCCTCAAGATCGATGGGGAAGAGAGGCTCCCGATCCTTGAGCGGGAAGGATTCCCCACATACGACATGGTCACCGTGATCGACGAGGAGAAATGCAGCCGGTGCACTACCTGTGATGAGGTCTGCCCAAGAGACGCCATCGCACGTGACGTACCCGCATTTGAGGGCGGCGACGAGGCAGGCAGGCCGCGCCAGACCGCATTGCAGACCAAGACCACATTTACCGTAGACACCGAGAAGTGCGATGTCTGTGGCATCTGCGGCGAACTCTGCCCAAGCATCACTGTTGCCCGCAAACCTGCAAACCCCGAGACCGGCAAGATCGAAGGGGACGTCCTGTGGGAAGAGAGCACCTGCGATGCATGCAAGATCTGTGTGGAGGCCTGCCCGCAGGAGGCAATCACCGTCGAGCGGGAAGTCATCAGCGACAAGCTGCCCGGCAAGGTTGAGATCGAGCAGGAGAACTGCTGCACC
The DNA here is from genome assembly GCF_001571405.1 of Methanoculleus thermophilus. NCBI lineage: Archaea > Methanobacteriati > Methanobacteriota > Methanomicrobia > Methanomicrobiales > Methanomicrobiaceae > Methanoculleus > Methanoculleus thermophilus. Next base: position 85,615 of record NZ_BCNX01000007.1, read on the forward strand.
TGCACCTGGTGTGTTCACACCTGCCCACAGGAAGCAATCACCGTTGAGAAGCTCTTCGAGGGAGAGATCGAGATCAACCCCGAGAAGTGCCCCGGCGGCTGCTCGACCTGTGTTGAGGTCTGCCCCTGCAATGCACTCTACCTGCCCGCCCCCGTCCCTGCAAAGGAGATGAAGGGAGAGATTGAGCCTAACATCGCCATCAACAAGGACTTCTGCATCCTCTGCGGCGCCTGTGTCAACGCCTGCCCGAGCGAGGACGCAATCATCCTGCGGCGGACGGCCATCCGGATGAAGGACAAGGAGACGGACCTCTTCAAGAGGATCAAGGAGAAACTGCTCACCCCAAGGACATCGAAGGTGAAAGAGGCCACCCCCGGAGAGGTCGAAGTCAAAGTTTTGGAAACAGCAGAAGAGGCGTGAGGGATAGCCAATGGCAGTAAAGAAAGAATACATTGACCAAAAACTCGCTGAGAGACTCCGGGACAGGAAGTTCTACGCTTCTGACAGCAACCCCGAGTTCCTCAAGGAAGTTGAGAAGATCGGGCAGACGGCCGCCCACATGTGCTACCAGTGCGGTACCTGCACAGGATCGTGCCCCTCGGCACCCCGGAGCTCATACCGCATCCGGTTGTTCATGCGCAAAGCGGTCCTCGGACTCGAGGAAGAAGTCCTCACCGACCCGGACCTCTGGCTCTGCACGACCTGTTACAGCTGCACCGACCGGTGCCCCCGTGACCTCGCGCCGACCGACGCGATCATGGCGATGAGGAACCTTGCGTTCAAGCGCGACATTGTCCCGCGCAACTTCCTCCAGACCGTCCAGTTGATCTACAAGACCGGTCACGGCGTCCCGAACAACGACGCAAACCGGGCTGCACGCAAGAGACTCGGCCTTGATGAGGAGCCCGAGACGACGCACAAGTACCCGGAGTACCTGCCCGGAATTCGGAAGATCCTCGACCACTACAAACTGAAAGAGAATGCGGACAGAATTCTCTCGGAGGGAGAGTGAAAACCATGAGCAACAACAGACACCAATACGCATTCTTCCTCGGGTGCATCGCCCCGAACCGCTACCCCGGCATCGAAGCGGCAGCCATCGAGACCAGCAAGAATGTCGGCATCGACCTCCTGCCCCTGAAGGGCGCAAGCTGCTGCCCGGCACCGGGTGCCTTCGGTTCGATTGACTTAAACGTCTGGTACGCAATGGCGGCCAGGAACCTGGTACTCGCCGAGCAGATGGGCATGGACATCGCCCTGATCTGCAACGGCTGTTACAAGTCCATCTGGGAAGTCAACCACAAACTGAAGCACAACGACGAGCTCCGCGATGGAGTCAACGAAGTGCTCAAAGAGATCGATATGGAGTTCAAGGGGACCATCGACGTCTGGCACCTCGCCGAGCTCTACTACGACCCGGAGATCGTGGGCGTCAAGAAGCTCGCCGATAGTGTCAAGCGCCCCCTGACCGGTGCGAGAGTCGCCGTCCACTACGGCTGCCACATGATGAAGCCGCGCAAAGAGCGGCACTTCGGGAACACCGAGAACCCGATGTGGATGGAAGAACTCGTCGCCGCACTCGGAGCCGAACCGGTCCAGTACCGCAACAAGATGCAGTGCTGTGGAGCCGGTGGCGGTGTCCGTGGATACGATATAGCGCACGCGCTCGATATCACAAATGAGAAGCTGATTAACATGGAAGAAGCGGGTGTCGATGCAGTCACCGATGTCTGTCCATTCTGTCAGCTCCAGTTCGACCGCGGCCAGCTTGAGATCAAGGAGAAGTTCGGTGTTGCTCACAGCATCCCCGTCCTGCACTACAACGAACTCCTGGGACTGGCACAGGGCATGAGCCCGGAAGAGCTTGCACTCGACCTGCATGCCATCAATGTTGAGCCATTCCTGAAGAAGATCCTGTGAGGTGCAAACACATGGCAGAAGTCAAGAATAAAGAGGCAAGAATTGGCGTTTTTGTGTGCCACTGTGGTACCAACATCGCAGGTACCATTGACGTTGAGGCGGTAAAGGAATACGCCAAGACGCTCCCGAACGTCGTCGTCGCTGATAATTACGCGTATATGTGCTCCACACCCGGCCAGAACATGATCGTAGAGGCCATCAAGGAGCAGAAACTGACCGGAGTCGTCGTCGCGGCCTGCACCCCCCGCCTGCACGAACCCACGTTCCGCAACGCAACCGCAGCAGGTGGCTTAAACCCCTTCCGGTTCGAGATGGCAAACATCCGCGACCAGAACTCCTGGGTACACATGCACCAGCCCGTAGAGGCTACCGAGAAGGCAAAGGATGCAGTCAGGATCGCCGTGGCAAAGGCAGCCCTGCTTGAGGACCTCGTCCCGAAGAGTGTTCCTGTCGAGAAGGCAGCCATGGTCGTCGGCGGTGGTGTCGGCGGTATGCAGGCAGCTCTCGACCTTGCAAACGCAGGGATCAAGACCTACCTCATTGAGAAGAGCCCGACCATCGGCGGCAGGATGTCCCAGCTCGATAAGACCTTCCCGACGCTGGACTGTTCGCAGTGTATCCTGACACCAAAGATGGTGGATGTCTACCGCAACGAGAACATCGAGCTCCTCACCTACACCGAGGTTGAGGCGGTCGAGGGATACATCGGCAACTTCGATGTGACCCTCCGAAAGAAGGCACGCGGTGTCCTCACCCCGAAAGAAGCAGAAGCCCGCGGCATCGTCGGCGGCGGCTGTACCGGCTGCGGTGACTGCGCAAACGTCTGCCCGGTCATCAAGCCGAACCCGTTCGAGCTCGGCATGGCCCCGAGGAAGGCGATCTACATCTACCACCCACAGGTCTCTCCGCTGATCTACACCGTCGACTTCGACGCCTGTGTCAAGTGCGGTCTCTGCGTCGAGGCATGCGGTGCGAAGAAGGCAATCGACCTCGAGGCAAAGGATGAGTTCATGACCGTCAAGGTTGGAACTGTCATCCTCGCAACAGGATACGAAATCTTCCCGATCGAGAAGAAATTCGAGTGGGGTTACAAGAACTACGACAACGTCATCACATCGCTTGAGTTCGAGCGTCTGATCTGTGCATCCGGCCCGACCGGCGGTCACCTTGTCCGCCCGAGCGACGGTGAGACCCCGAAGAGGGTCGCGTTTGTCCTCTGTGCAGGCTCTCGTGACACGACCGGTGTCGGCAAGCCGTACTGCTCGCGGTTCTGCTGTATGTACTCGCTCAAGCACGCCCACCAGATCATCGAGAAGATCCCCGGAGCGGTGCCCTACATCTTCTACATGGACATCAGGTCCTTCGGTAAGATGTACGAGGAGTTCTACTACCGCATCCAGAACGAGGGTGCGAAGTTCATCCGCGGCAGGGTTGCAAACATCACCGAAGACCCGGTGACCAAGAACCTCCACGTGCATGCAGAAGACACGCTCCTCGGTCGGCCTGTCGATATGGAAGTCGATATGGTCGTGCTCGCGGCAGCCATCCAGCCCACCGCAGAGACCGAGAAGACCCGCAGGCTCTTCGGTGTCTCCTGTTCGCAGGACGGCTGGCTCCTCGAGGCACACCCGAAGCTGAACCCGTGCGGTACCACCACTGCCGGTGTCTACCTCGCCGGTACCTGCCAGGGGCCGAAGGATATCCCCGACACGGTCGCCCAGGCAGAGGGAGCAGCATCCGCAGCGTCCATCCCGATCCACAAGGGAGAGGTGGAGCTCGAGCCTTACTTCGCCCAGTGTATCGAGGAGAAGTGTGCAGGATGCGGAATGTGCGTCTACCAGTGCCCCTACCAGGCCCTCTCGCTCGTCGAGAAGAATGGTCGCAAGGTCATGCAGGTTACCGAGGCCAAGTGTAAAGGCTGCGGCACCTGCGGAGGGTTCTGCCCCGGCGGAGCCATCTGGATGCAGCACTTCGCAACCCCACAGATCATCGCACAGATTGACGCGTTCCTCCTTGGAGGTGAACAGTAAATGGCAGACGAAAACTGGAAGCCCAAGATCATCGCCATCATCTGCAACTGGTGCTCGTACGCAGGTGCGGACCTTGCAGGTGGCGCCCGCATACAGTACCCACCCGACGTCCGTTCCGTCCGTGTGATGTGCACGGGCAGGGTGGATCCGCTCTTCATCCTGAAGGCATTCCAGGATGGGGCGGACGGCGTGCTCGTCTCCGGCTGCCACTTCGGCGATTGCCACTATCTTGAGGGCAACTACAAGGCAGCAAAGAGGATGTTCCTCTTAAAGAGTGTCCTCAAGAACATTGGTCTTGACGACAAGCGTCTCAGAATGACCTTCGTCTCCGCATCCGAGGGTGCGAAGTGGGGTATGGTCATGGAAGACGTCGTCAAGACCATCAAAGAGCTCGGCCCAAGCCCGCTCAAAGAACTTGCCAGATAAATATACAATACCAGACAGGGGATGAATAAAAATGGCAATCAGAGTGAACTTGATCACGGGTCGCAGCATCCAGCAGGGGGTGTCGATGGAGGCGGGGAAGGAAAAACCCGCCTACACCGCCGCCTGTGGGATTATCGAACTCGACCCAGTAGATTTTAAAAAATTGGGAGCGTTCCGTAATACGAACGTCCGCGTCACCAGCGACTATGGCAGTGTCGTCGTCAAGGCTGTTGAGGCAACCCAGGGTCCCCACCCCGGTGTAGCATACATACCCATGGGTCCATGGGCGAACATGGTGGTCAACCCGGACACCTACTCAACGGGGATGCCAACCTTTAAAGGTACACCTGTCACGGTGGATATCGCCAAGAACGAACCTGTCCTCAGCTCACTGGAACTGGTGCGCAAGGCATGCAAGGGTGAACAGGCATGACCAAGACTATAACTGATGTTATCTGTCCGTTCTGCGGAACGCTCTGCGACGACCTCGAGGTCGTCGTCAGTGATGATGGAAAGCAGCTGCTCGAAGTATATAATGCATGCGCCATCGGAGCTGAAAAATTCCTCCACTCCCAGGCAAAGGACCGTATTACCCGCCCCCGCATGCGGCAGGAAGATGGATCCTGGAAAGAGATCACCTACGACGAGGCAATCGAGTATACCGCACAGATGCTCGCCAATGCAAAGAAGCCCCTGATGTACGGCTGGAGCTCAACGAATTGTGAAGCCCAGGCTCTCGGGTCTGAGCTTGGTGAGATTGTCGGAGCGGTCATGGACAACACGGCAACCGTCTGCCACGGAACATCCCTCATCGCGGTTCAGGACATTGGTATCCCAACCTGTACGCTAGGTGAGGTCAAGAACCGTGCCGACCGGATCGTCTTCTGGGGCTGCAACCCGGCGCACGCCCACCCGCGGCACATGTCCCGCTACTCGATCTTCCCCCGTGGATTCTTCACCGGCAAGGGCCACAAAGGCCGCAAGGTGATCGTCGTCGACCCGCGCCCCACCGACACCGCAAACGTTGCGGATGTCCACCTCCAGGTTGAGCAGGGACGCGACTACGAGCTCCTCAACGCATTCCGCGTGGCGTTCAAGGGCGAGAAGCTCCCCGACGTCGTCGCAGGGATCCCGAAAGAGAAGATCTACGAGGCTGCCGAGACGCTCAAGAGCGGTCGATTCGTGATCATCTTCTTCGGTATGGGCGTGACCCAGTCGCTCGGGAAGAACCACAACATCGACGAAGCCATCGCAGTCACCCGTGACTTAAACGAGTACACGAAAGCAGCCATCATGCCGATGCGCGGGCACTACAACGTCACCGGCTCCGGCCAGGTCTGGGGCTGGCTGTTTGGGTTCCCCTTTGCTGTGGACCTCTCCCGTGGATACGCCCGCTATAACCCCGGTGAGACGACGGCAAACGATCTGCTCCGCAGGGACGAAGTAGATGCTGTCTTCGTGCTCGGTAGCGACCCCGGTGCACACTTCCCGTTCAGTTCGGTCAAGAAGATCTACGACCGCCCGTCTGTCGCGATCGACCCGCACGAGACCCCGACCACCGAGGTCTGCAAAGTCCATGTCCCGGTCGCCTTTGTGGGCGTCGAGGTCGGCGGATGTGCATACCGGATGGACAACGTGCCGATTGAAACGAGAAAGGTTGTCGAGCCCCCGGAGGGCATGATGACGGACGAAGAATTCCTCAGCCGCGTTCTTGCACGCGTCAAGGAGATCAAGGGGGTATAAGCGTGGCAGAATATCTTATCAAGAATGGATTTGTCTTCGACCCGGTCCTGGGGATTAGAGGAGATAAGGCAGATGTTGCCATCAAGGACGGCAAGATCGTCGAGACCAGCGCGGTCAAGAACCCGAAGGTCATCGACGCCACCGGTAAGACCGTCATGGCCGGCGGTGTCGACATCCACTCGCACGTTGCCGGTCCTAAGGTCAACGTAGGCCGGAACTTCCGCCCCGAAGACAAACTCTTCACATACAAGCCGAGAAATGGCATCGAGCGGATGCAGGGCGGATTTTCAGTCCCGACAACGATCCGAACCGGCTACAACTACGCCCGCATGGGCTACACGACCGTGATGGAAGCGGCCATGCCGCCGCTCTACGCCCGGCACACTCACGAGGAGATACGGGACACGCCTATCCTCGACCAGGGAGCCTACCCGGTCTTCGGGAACAACTGGTTCGTGCTCGAGTATCTCAAGAACCACGAGATCGAGAACACTGCCGCCTACATCGCCTGGCTGCTCCGCGCCACAAAAGGCTACGCAGTCAAGGTCGTCAACCCCGGCGGCACCGAAGCCTGGGCCTGGGGTCTGAACTGTGAGAACATTCACGACCCGGTTCCCTACTTCGACATCACGCCGGCCCAGATCGTGAAGGGACTCATCGAGGCAAACGAGTACCTCGGTCTCCCGCACTCGATGCACGTTCACACAAACAACCTCGGGAACCCCGGCAACTACACAACAACGCTTGATACATTCAAACTCTCGGAGGGCATCAAGCCGAAGAGCAAGTTCGGCCGCGACCAGGTGATGCACCACACCCACGTCCAGTTCCACTCCTACGGAGGCGACTCCTGGGCAAACGTGGAGTCGAAGGCGAAGGAGATCATGGACTACGTGAACTCTCATGACAACATCACCATCGATCTGGGTCAGGTGACGCTCGATGAGACCACGACCATGACCGCCGACGGGCCGTTCGAGCACCACCTCACTGAATTGAACCACTTAAAGTGGGCGAACGCCGATGTCGAGCTCGAGACCGGGTCCGGCGTCGTGCCCTACGTCTACAGCCCGGACATCAAGGTCTGCGCCATCCAGTGGTGTATCGGTCTTGAACTCGCGCTGCTCGCAAAGGATCCCATGCGGGTCTTCATGACCACCGACCACCCGAACGCCGGGCCGTTCATCCGCTACCCGAGGATCATGAAGTGGCTCATGAGCGAGGAGTCGAGGAAGCAGCAGTTCGACGCCTTCAAGTACAAGGACAAGGTCATCGATGCGACCAACCTTGCCGGCATCGACCGCGAACTCGACCTCTACGAGATCGCGCAGATGACCCGTGCAGGACCGGCAAAGGCGCTCGGTCTCGCACACATGTACGGCGGACTTGCGCCAGGCCTCGAAGGAGATGTCGCAGTCTTCGACTTCAACCCGAACGAGCCCTACGCGCCCGACGATATCGAGAAGGCGTTCTCGAACGCAGAGCACCTCTTCAAGTCCGGTGTCCAGATTATCAACAACCACGAGATCGTCTCGAACGGCAATAAGCGGACGCTCTGGGTGAATACCAAGGTCAACGAGAACCCGCAGGTGATGCGTGACGTCAAGGAGAAGTTCCTCCGCTACTACACCGTCACGTTAAACAACTACGAGGTCAGCGGACACTATCTCCCGAACCCGTACGTGATTGAGGTTGATGCTACACAGTGAGGTGCAAGGATGGAGACTGTTACACTCACCATAAAGAACCAGCCCGAACTGTACCTCGAAGCCGAGACCATCTCCCCTGACGCGCTTGCCGGGAAAAAGGTAGAGGAGATCCTCGGTCTCCCGGTCTATGTAGGCCGCGAGCAGCACCGGCTCGGGGACTACTTTGATGTATCCGGCAAACCCGGAGCAACACCTGCTGAGACAAAGATCGTCCTCAACGGTGATCTCTCCCGGGTCAAGTACATCGGCACAAAGATGACCGACGGCGAAATTGTCGTCAACGGCGATGCCGACATGTATGTCGGCGCCTGGATGCAGGGCGGCAAGATCACAGTAAACGGGAACGTCAATGCCTTTGCCGGAACCGGCATGAAGGGCGGAGAGCTCATCATCAAAGGCAACGCCGGAAACTACCTCGGCGCCGCCTACCGTGGAGACTGGCGTGGCATGCAGGGTGGTAAGATCACCGTCACAGGTAACGCCGGAAGCGATGTCGGCACCTTCATGAACGGCGGTGAGATTGTCATCGGTGGAGACGTCGATGTCCATGTTGGCACCCACGCCGAAGGCGGGAAGATCGTTATCAAGGGCAACGCGAAGAGCCGCCTTGGCGGCCAGATGGTAGAAGGCGAGATTTACGTCTTTGGCAAGATCGATGTCATGCTGCCCGGGTTCGTATACCGCGAAGATGTCGATATCGAGGTGGACGGCGTCAAAGGGCGGTTCGCTCTCTACGAGGGGGACATCGGAGAGCGCCACCGAAAGAGAAAAGGCCAGACGATCTATGGTAAGTTATACCAGCGGATCGAAGCCTGAACATCTTTTTTTTGTTACATATTGGAATGTGCCAGCTGCCGGAGAAATAATATAACCGGCAGATAAAGTGTAGCATAAAGTAACACATTTTAAGTATATCATCCATCTTCAGGAAGGTACAATACAACTTGTTATTTCTCTGCGATCTTCCGAATAATGCCAAATAATTAATATTGCACTTTATGTATATATCAGAACATAGACATAAATAGCAATGCTTATATCATCGGAGAGGATTACTATCTCTTTGTCCCACGAGGACGTGCAGTAGTCACCAGCAGACACAGGCAGCGATACTTTTAGCGTTCATTTCACAGTTCTGGATTGTATGCATTTAAGAGGGTAATGGAGGAAGATTATGGCAAAATACAAAGAGACTATTGACCTGTACGATGATGCAGGCAAGCTGTTGAAGAGTGGCGTGCCGCTTGAAAAGATCAGCCCGGTTAGCAACCCGGCGATCAGAAAGATCATCGACCTCACCAAGAGGACGGTTGCGGTCAACCTCGGTGGCATTCAAGAGGGCCTGAAGTCCGGAAAAGTAGCAAAGGGTTACGTTCTCGGCCGTGAGATGAACCTTGATATCGTCGGCAACAAGGACGCAATCATCGGAAAGATCAAGGAGATGGTCCAGGTCGAGGATGGTGACGACACCAACATTCGCGAGTTCAGCGGTGGCAAGCTCATCCTCGTCGAGGTTCCCAGCGCACGCCTGCAGGCTGCATCCACCTACGATGCCGCGATCACGGCAGTCGCAGCCGCGACCACGTTCTCGATCGTCGAGCAGTTCGATATTGGAGCGTTCGACGCACCGATGGTCAAGACGGCAGTCTGGGGCTCGTACCCGCACACGATGGACCTCACTGGTGCCAACGTTACGTCCATTCTGTCGATCCCCCAGAACAACGAAGGTCTCGGCTACGCGCTCCGGAACATCCCGGTCAACCACATCGTCATGATGACCGGCAGGAACGCAATGCAGGGTGCCGCACTCTCGTCCACCTTCGAACAGGCAGGAATGTTTGAGATGGGTAACGCCATCGGACCGTTCGAGCGTGCCCAGCTGCTCGCCTACGCCTACCAGGGCCTGAACGCAAACAACCTGGTCTATGACCTCGTCAAGGCCAACGGTGCGACTGGAACCATCGGTACGGTCGTCCAGAGCCTGGTCGAGCGGGCCATCGAGGACAAGGTCATCACTCCGGGCAAGAAGGGCGGATACTTCCAGTTCTACGACACGAAGGACCCGATGCTCTGGAACGCCTACGCTGCTGCGGGAACTATGGCGGCCACCATGGTCAACTGTGGTGCCGGACGGTTCGCCCAGGCAGTCTCTTCGACGCTCCTGTACTTCAACGACCTGCTTGAGCACGAGACCGGTCTCCCCGGCTGTGACTATGGCCGTGTGATGGGTACCGCCGTCGGATTCTCGTTCTTCAGCCACTCGATCTACGGTGGTGGCGGCCCCGGTATCTTCAACGGTAACCACGTCGTGACCAGGCACGCAGCCGGTGTGGCCATCCCATGTGTGGTCGCCGCGGCAGCGCTCGACGCTGGAACCCAGATGTTCTCGCCGGAGAGCACCTCGAAGATCTATGCCGACACCTACGGCAAGGTCGACGTCTTCAACAAACCGCTCCAGCAGATTGCACAGGGTGTGTAAATAACACAAGGATACTGATGACCGAAGCCATATACCCTCAGGTTCGAATCGTATCTGCGCGATTCCTCAGACCCGATACGGTGGAACACCTCCTGAACAGACTGATTCAGGTCGGCGGGATTCGCCGGATGTCCATTAACGGACCAAGCATTCCGGCCACCATTCCTTATGGTCCGGCACGGGGAAAACCCAACCCCCATCCGGACCGTAAGGTCATCCGTGTCGGAGACCAGGATGTCCAGCTCCGGGTTCAGGTTGGAACAATCATCCTGGAACTCGAGGACGAGTCGTACATTCCGGCAATCGGGGAGGCTGTCGATGAAGTCTTCGCCGATAAGGACTTCTCCTGTACCGTCCAGCAGGGACGGTTCATGAAGTCTCAGCCGACGGTGTCCGACTACGCGAAGTACGGACCTGACGCCGACAGAGAGATACTCGGGCTTGTCGATCCGAGAAGGAAAGACGGTCCAATAATAATTCAGGGAAACAAGTGACATGCCTATCGGAAGAGTTACACAGGTTGTTGATTGCCGCGAGAGCATGGGGATGGGGAAAGGAGGCGGTCTTGCCCAGCGTGGGACCATCTCTGAGGCCAAGTCCCCGGATGTGATCGTGATTGGAATGTCCCCCGGCCGCAGACACGTTACAAAACCGGTCTGCGATATCACCTCCGGCCTTCGGAGGGAGGGGGCGGAGTTCTCCGTGACGACGCTTGTTCTGAACGCAGGCAGCGGAGTCCCGGCGGATTCCCCGGTCGCAGGTCACGTTCTCGGAGCCTATTTCGGGTTGACGGAGAAGGAGATAGCCCAGATCGAGCAGCACAAGGTCGCTATCCTTCACCATGGGAACGTCCGCTCCCATGTAGTGCATAAGGTCCGGTTTATCCTTGAGCACGCGAACATCAAGGCAATCGTCGTCTCCCAGGTCCCGATCGACTTCGAGGATCTCGCAAAAGAGGGGATCAAGACAGCGGTGGTTATGCCGCCGCCAAACCAGGTCAGAACAAAAGGCATAGTGGTGGATATCGTCAGCGGCGTGACACGGGGTCAGACACCTGGTAGGGAAAAATTGGCAGAGGTCGTTCGTGCCGTTATGAAAGTGCTAAAAAGCCCAACATGAGGTGAATGTAAACATGGCATACAAGCCCCAATATGGACCGGGAACATCCATCGTCGCCGAGAACCGGCGCAAGCAGATGGACCCCAACCACAAGCTTGAAAAGATGCGTGATGTGACCGATGAGGACATCGTGCTGATCCTCGGCCACCGCGCCCCCGGATCGGCGTACCCGAGCGCCCACCCGCCGCTCGCCGAGCAGCAGGAGCCCGACTGTCCCATCAGAAAGATTGTAACCCCGACTGACGGTGCGAAGGCAGGCGACCGGATTCGCTACATCCAGTTCGCGGACTCGATGTTCTTTGCTCCCTCGCAGCCGTACCAGCGGACCTACACTGAGTGTTACCGCTTCCGCGGCATCGACCCCGGTACGCTCTCCGGCCGTCAGATCGTCGAGTGCCGTGAGCGTGACCTCGAGAAGTACGCAAAGGAACTCATCGAGACCGAACTCCTCGACCCGGCCCGCACCGGCATCCGTGGTGCGACCGTGCACGGTCACTCGCTCCGTCTTGCCGAGAACGGCATGATGTTCGATATGCTCCAGAGGAGTGTCCTTGGCGAGGACGGAGTCGTCCGCTACGTCAAGAACCAGATCGGCGAGCCTCTCGACCGTGCGGTTGCCGTCGGCAAGCCCATGGACGAGAAGTGGCTCAAGGCCCACACGACGATCTTCCACTCGCTCGGGGGCACTCCATTCCGTGACGACGCCGAATACATCGAGTACGTCCAGCGCATCCACACGCTGCGGACGAAATACGGGTTCCTTCCCAAGGAGTGATTGAATATGGCAAAGATTGAGAGAACCCAGAAGCTGTTCCTGAAGGCACTCAAGGAGAAGTTCCAGGGGCAGGACGTTGAGTCCGAGACCGCCGAGTTCTACAAGTTCAACGGTGTCCGGCAGTCTCCCCGTAAGATGGAGTTCATGAAGGCAAGCCGTGCGATCGAGATGGACCGCGGCATCTCCATGTACGACCCCGAACGCTGCCACCTCGGCGGTATCCCGATGGGCCAGCGCCAGCTGATGACCTACGAGGTCTCCGGCACCGGTGTCTTCGTGGAGGGTGACGACCTGCACTTCGTCAACAACGCTGCGATGCAGCAGATGTGGGACGACATCAGGAGGACTGTCATCGTCAACATGGACCTAGCCCACCAGACCCTGCAGAAGCGTCTGGGCAAGGAAGTTACTCCTGAGACGATCAACGAGTACCTCCACATCTTAAACCACGCGATGCCCGGTGCGGCCGTCGTTCAGGAGCACATGGTCGAGACCCACCCCGGCCTCGTCGACGACTGTTACGTCAAGGTCTTCACCGGCGACCAGGAACTCGCCGATGACCTCGAGCCCCAGTTCGTCATCGATGTCGAGAAACTCTTCCCCGCAAAGCAGGCCGAAGCGCTCTCCGCAGCCGTTGGGAAGTCCCTCTGGCAGGCGATCCACATCCCGACCACGGTCGTCCGGACTTGTGATGGTGGAACGACCTCCCGGTGGTCTGCAATGCAGATCGGTATGTCCTTCATCGCCGCCTACCGCATGTGCGCCGGTGAAGCGGCCGTCGCCGACCTCTCCTACGCCGCAAAGCACGCAGGCGTCATCCAGATGGCCTCCCACCTGCCCGCCCGGCGTGCCCGTGGCCCGAACGAGCCCGGTGGTCTTGCATTCGGTCTCTTCAGCGACATCATCCAGACGAACCGGAAGTATCCGAACGACCCCGCGAAGGCTGCCCTTGAGGTTGTCGGCGCCGGAACCATGCTCTACGACCAGATCTGGCTCGGCTCCTACATGTCCGGTGGTGTCGGATTCACCCAGTACGCAACCGCGGCCTACACCGACAACATCCTCGACGAGTTCACCTACTACGGTATGGACTACATCAAGGACAAGTACAAGGTCGACTGGAAGAACCCGAGCCCGAGCGACAAGGTCAAGCCGACCTACGATGTCGTCAACGACATGGCAACCGAGGTCACCCTCAACGCCATGGAGCAGTACGAGCAGTTCCCGACGATGATGGAGGACCACTTCGGCGGATCCCAGCGTGCCGGTGTCATCGCCGCCGCATCCGGTCTGACGGCCGCGATCGCAACCGGAAACTCCAACGCCGGTCTGAACGGATGGTACCTCTCCATGCTCCTGCACAAGGACGGATGGTCGCGTCTCGGCTTCTTCGGCTACGACCTCCAGGACCAGTGCGGTTCCGCAAACTCACTCTCCATCCGTGGGGACGAGGGTGCGATCGGCGAGGTCCGTGGTCCGAACTACCCGAACTATGCAATGAACGTCGGTCACCAGGGAGAATACGCCGCTATTGTCGGCAGTTCCCACTACGGCCGCGGCGACGCGTGGTGCTTCGACCCGCGGGTGAAGATCTGCTTCGCCGACCCGGCGCTGAAGTTCGACTTCTCCGAACCCCGCCGCGAGTTCGCGAAGGGTGCCATCCGCGAGTTCATGCCTGCCGGCGAGCGTTCGCTCATCATTCCGGCCAGGTAAACCCAAATCAACTTTTTTTTCTTTAGAGTAACCCAAGATGTATAATACGGTCATATCAAGCGATTTTTTACATTTCATTGCGATATCGGCGCAACTTTTCGAAACCTTTAATTAAGTCATAAACAACTGTTAAATGAACCAAAAAGGTTTTGAACTTATACTCCGGTGCCCTGCGCACCGGAGGAGGATGCTGAATGGAAGAGATCGTGTTTGGCATCGGCATTACCGCATTGGCAGGTGCACTTGCAACCGTTGCCGGCGCTGCGGAGGACGTTGAGTCTGATATCGGATCACAGGGTGATCCGAACTCGCAGGTTCAACTGGCCCCGCAGATGGGGTATATTCACCGTATCTTCAACAAGGCAGTTTCCGGTGAACCCCCCGCGTACGGCCTCTGGGTTGCCCTGGGTGCAGGCCTTGCCTGGGCATTCATGACGATGCAGATAAACCCGATACTTGCAATAGTGCTCGGGAGCGCTCTCGCGGTCTTCGTGCAGGGCGTATATGCGACAACCGCATATCTCGGTCGTACTGCAAGTCTCGCCAAGTTCGGACAGCCGGTTTACATCGACATCCTAAAGTCGATGACGACCGTGACCATGGCACACGCGTTTGTGGCAATCTTTACCACGGTCGCGATGTGTTACCTGATGATTGTCGCACTCGGCCACCCCTTCCCGCTCCCGTTGCTGGGTATTGTATGGGGTATTGCGCTTGGTGCGGCCGGATCTGCAACAGGTAACCCGTTCTACGGAAAGGAGCGGCAGTACCAGGAGCAGAAGTTCGGAGCCGGTGTTCCGATCTCCGCATCCGGAAACATCGTCCGCTATGCCGAAGCAGGCCAGCGGAACTCACTTGACAACGGTTTCTTCAGCGCCAAACTCGGCGGTCCCGCATCCGGGATCTGTTTTGGCCTGATCGTCTTCTTCGAACTCTGGCGTACCGTGGTCTTCGAAGAGCTCAACGCCTGGGGACCGGTCATCGTCGGTGTTGTCGTGATCCTGATCTTTGCCATCATCGACCGTTACATCGAGGTCTGGGCAAGGAAGACCTTCGGACCATACACGACTTCTGAGGAGGCATCGTCATGACCGCACTCGGAGGACCTAAACAGACTGCAGGAGTCCAGCCCCCAACTGGGATGGGTCTCGCTATCAGCATTATTCTTATCATCGTAGCGCTTGCGCTCGCCTACTTCCTCGTGCAGATGGCAGGGGTGATCGCTCTCGTCGGCATCATCATCGGCGGCGTCCTGATCGCGTTCGGTGTTCACTTCGTCCCGGTTGGTGGTGCTCCCGCTGCAATGGGACAATCACCAGGCATCGCGACCGGTGTCGCCATGCTCGCTGCGGGTGCCGGTCTTGCCGGCCTCTTCGGTGGCGCATGGGCCGCTCCGTTCGGATTCGGTGTCGCCCTCGCGGGCGGTGCGATCGGTGGTGGCCTCTTGATGGCAATCACCTGTACGATGGTCAACGTCATCTACATCTTCGGCATGGGTATCCCGGCCGCCTCGGGTAAGGTCGAGAAAGACCCGATCACGGGCGACACCTTCCCTGAGTACAAGAGCCAGGGTACCGAGGGACACGGCCTTCCGTTCATCTCCTGGGTCGGCGGTGTCGTCGGCGGTGTGCTCGGAGGTCTTGGCGGAACGCTCATCTACCTTGAGCTCGTCGAGGTTTACCAGACGCAGCTTTCTGCAATCCTGGGCGCAACGGTCGACCAGATCGCGTCCGTCGCCATCTCGCTTGCCGGTATCTTTGCAATCGGCATCTTCCTGATGAACGCCGTACTTGCCGCATACAACATCACCGGTACTATCGAAGGGCCGCATGACCCCAAGTTCAAGCGGTTCCCAAGAGCAGTCATCGCAGCCGCCGTGGCATCCGCTGTTGCGGGTATCTTCGCGATCGGGCTGCTCGAACTGGTGGGGGTATTCTAAATGTCAGTGAAAGTTGAAGTCGGAGCAGGCGGCATCCCGCACAACCGGATCCTGATCTACGGTCTTGTGGGATCGCTTATCCTCATCTACCTGACATACCTGAACACGATCACCGGTACTCAGTACTTCTCATTCTTCGGTGGACTTGCCGCCGTCGCGGCACTCCTCTGGGGTACTGATACGATCAAGCACCTCTGCAGTTACGGTCTCGGTACCGGTGTCCCGTCAGCAGGTATGATCGCGCTCGGATCCGGCGTCATCGCCGCGCTCGTCGGAGCTACGACCGGTATCTTCGCACCCATCGTGACGATCATTGTCGCCGCGATCATCGGCGGGGTTGCCGGGATAATGGCAAACCACATCGTCCGGATGGACATCCCCGTCATGATCGCCTCATTGACCGAACTTGCGATCGTCGGCGCTATGACGGTGCTCGGCCTTGCAGCCATGACCGCCGGGACGTTCCAGTTCCTTGGCCTGATCTCGGGAACAATCGTCATCCTCGGATTCGTCGTAGAGACTTACGAGGCATCTGTCATCGGCGGTAGCATCATTGCCGTCATCTTCATGCTCGGCGCAATTGCCATCCAGCACTCCTTCAACGCCTGTCTCGGACCAGGGGAGAAGCAGGACCGGACACTCATGCTCGCTGCAGAGTGTGGATTCCTCTCCATGATCCCCATCGCGATCATCTCATTCGCGTTCATCGCGTTCCTTCCGGCTCTCATCTCACTGCTGGTCTCGGTCATCGGATGGTTCTACACCTACATGCGGTATATCGAGCTTGCGAAGCGTGACGCTTATGCGTGGCTTGACGCGCAGCCGATCCTCGAACCAGAGGGAGGTGCCTAAATGGCGTACGTTCAGGTGCTGCCCGAGTTCGGACTTGTCGCCGACCCAATGGTCGGTATCGTCACCACCGCCGGTGTCTCGTACACCCCCGTACTTGAGCAGGTGGCGGAACTTGAGAAGATCACCGACGACCTGGTGGGCATGCTCTCCGGAGAGGGCAACTTCCTGGCATCGTTCCCGAACAGGGACGGTGTGCTCAACATCGCCGGAGGCGTGACCGCATTCTGGTACGGCATGGCAGTCGGCCTCCTGGTTGCCGGTGTCGTCGTATTTGGACTGCTGTGAGGTGAAGAACATGGTTGAGAAGAAATCACCGGCCAGCGGATGGCCGATCATTCAGGGCGACTTCCACACGGGAGATCCGCAGAGTTGTGTCGCCGTCGTCACCATGGGATCCCACCTCGACGAACAGGCCATCTGTGATGCCGGAGCGGCAATCGCCGGGTCCTGCAAGACAGAGAACCTCGGTCTTGAGAAGATCATCGCGAACGTCATCTCCAACCCCAACATCAGGTTCATCCTCTGCTGTGGTACGGAGGTCAAGGGACACCTCTCCGGCCAGAGTTTCATGGCTCTGCACGATAACGGTGTCTCCGGCGGTAAGATCGTCGGCGCTCAGGGTGCCATCCCGTTCATCGAGAACCTCTCCGACGAGGCGATCAAGCGCTTCCAGGAACAGGTCGAGATGGTCAACATCATGGAAAGCGAGGACATGGGCACCATCAAGGCCAAGATCAACGAACTCAAGGCCAGAGACCCCGGTGCGTTCGGCGCGGAACCCATGGTCGTCGAGGTCAAGGAAGCCGGTGGTGAAGGCGCAGAAGAAGTTACCGGCGAAGTACAGCCGCTCTCTGGCGAGCTGGCATTGATACACGCACGGATGAAGATCATCGAGCAGATGGTCACCGACATCGGGTACCGCAACAGGTTTGCCGCCGGTGTCTACTCAGGCAAGATTGAGGGTCTCATGATCGGTCTGATCGTCTCGTTCGTGATCCTGGGGTTCATCTTGCTGGGGTGAGATAGATGGCAGAAGAAAACACACAGGCAGGTCCCATCCGGATGGCAGCAATCAACGAGATGATGGGCTCCATCCGTTACAAGGCGCAGATCCTTGCCCGGACAACCAAACTCGAATCGGGAATCATGGGAATGGGGCTCATCGGATTCTCTATCGGATTCCTTGTAGCCCTACTCATGATTGTGATTCCGGCACTGCTGCTGGGGGCGATCTAACATGGTTGAGAAGAAATCACCGGCCAGTGGATGGCCAATCATTCAGGGCGACTTCCACACGGGAGATCCGCAGAGTTGTGTCGCCGTCGTCACCATGGGATCCCACCTCGACGAACAGGCCATCTGTGATGCCGGAGCGGCAATCGCCGGGTCCTGCAAGACAGAGAACCTCGGTCTTGAGAAGATCATCGCGAACGTCATCTCCAACCCCAACATCAGGTTCATCCTCTGCTGTGGTACGGAGGTCAAGGGACACCTCTCCGGCCAGAGTTTCATGGCTCTGCACGATAACGGTGTCTCCGGCGGTAAGATCGTCGGCGCTCAGGGTGCCATCCCGTTCATCGAGAACCTCTCCGACGAGGCGATCAAGCGCTTCCAGGAACAGGTCGAGATGGTCAACATCATGGAAAGCGAGGACATGGGCACCATCAAGGCCAAGATCAACGAACTCAAGGCCAGAGACCCCGGTGCGTTCGGCGCGGAACCCATGGTCGTCGAGGTCAAGGAAGCCGGTGGCGCCGGCGCAGAAGTTGTCGTTGCAGGCGCAAACCCACAGTTCCTTGAGATCGAAGAGAGGCTCAATGCCATCGAGAAGAGGATCGAGTTCGTCGATGCCGAGATTGCCCAGCGCGTCGGAAGGAAGATCGGGCGCGATATCGGCATCCTGTACGGACTGGTCGCAGGTTTGATTGTATTCATGATGTTGTTGGTATTACTGCCCAAATTGATAGGGTACGTATAAAGGAGGATTGACGAATATGTTCAAATTCGAAAAAGAACAGGCGGTACACGATTTCAACGGTATCAAGATCGGTGGACAGCCCGGCGAGTACCCGCGGGTTCTCGGTGCATCGATCTTCTACAACAAGCACGAGACCGTGCTTGATGACCACACTGGCAAGATTGACAAAGCAAAGGCAGAGGCGCTCTGGAACCGCTGCCAGGAACTCTCCGACATCACCGGAGTCCCCCACTTCATCCAGATCATCGCGGAATACGGTGAGGCGTTCGAGAGTTACATCGACTGGTTCTGCAGCATCGATGACAAGACTGCGTTCCTGATGGACTCGTCGGCACCGCCCGCACTTGCACACGCCTGCAAGTACGTTACGGAAGTCGGTGTTGCCGACCGTGCGATCTACAACTCGATCAACGGTTCGATCACGCCGGAGAACATCCAGGCGCTAAAGGAGAGCGACGTCAACGCCGCTATCGTCCTCGCGTTCAACCCCGGTGACCCGACCGTCCGTGGCCGTGAGCAGGTGCTCACCAAGGGAGGCGTTGCCGGACAGGAAAAGAGCATGCTGGCCATCGCTGAGGAATGCGGTATTACCCGCCCGATCCTCGACACCGCAGCAACCCCGCTCGGTCTCGGCTCCGGTGGCTCGTTCCGTGAGATCCTCGCCTGCAAGGCCATCCACGGTCTCCCCACCGGTGGTGCTTACCACAACATGACGGTCTCCTGGACGTGGCTCAAGCGCTGGAGGAAGAACGTCCTCGCCGAGCAGTACAAGGGCAAGGACGTCCTTCTGGAGCAGATGGCTCACCACCACTTCGGTGGCTTTGAGGGCATCCGCCAGGCCGCATGGTCGAGCCCCGACATCGGGTGCAACATCATGGCCGCCACCCTCGGTGCCGACCTGATCATGTACGGGCCCATCGAGAACTGTGAGGGTGCCGCCACTGCTATCGCCTTTGCCGATATCGTGCTCGCAGAGGCAGCCAAGGAGTTCGGTATCGAGCCCAAGACTCCGAACCACCCGCTCTTTAAACTCGTCTAACCCTTTTTTTCAGGACCGTTCGCACCGGGACTGATCAATTCCACACGAGTTCTTCAGCCAGGCAATCGCCCGATGGCCGGCTATGAACGGTCGATGGCGCCTTCAGCGATCTTTACACCCCTGCAATCTATCCGCTCCTTCCGGTGGACAGACGCTATAGACCGGATACGCGACTACACAAAATTTGCTGTTTCCTTGAGATATCACTGGTTAAAAAAGAAGGATGCCCGGAGTCAGAATCGCTGCTGCTCAGGCCAACTCGATATGCCCGGCGATCCGGAGTTTCCCGCCCTCGAGGTAGTGGAGCACCGCCGTGTCGCCCGGGAGGTAGACGAGATCCTTTTCGAGCGCAAGCGTGAGCGTCGGCTGCCGCCAGTCCCCATCATCCCGCACCGCCTCAACCCGCGCCGGGATGAACTGCATCCAGTGACCGAGGTGGAGAACAGTTCCTACGGCAAGCGGTGCCGGCCAGTACCTGACCAGGGTGGCTCGTGCCTCGATATGAGCCCCGGTCCGGATGTTGGGGTCGCTCGAGAGGACAAAACCTCGATCGAGTTCGTCGGAGTCGATGTTCTTGAGCGCGATCCCCACGCGGTCGCCTTCAGCGGCCCAGTCAAAGTCGTCGTCGTGCTTCTGGATGGACCGGACCGAGATCGCCTTCTCCCCTGGGTAGACCTTCAGGGTATCGTGCTTGTGGATACCCCCCCGCGCCACGACGCCGAGGATGACCGTCCCGATGCCGCGGACGTTGAAGTGGTGGTCGATGGGGATGGTTCCAGAAGCATCGGCACCGGGCTGGGAGGAGGGGCGGGCATGCGCCGCGCCAAGCATGAGATCGCGCAGCGCGATCGGATCAGCGTCTACGAACTCGTAGTGCTCAAGCACTGTCCCGCGGAAGAGCGGGGCGACCTCTTGTTGGGTCAGGTAATTCTGGAGGATGACGTAACCCCGCTCCACCCGCGCCTCATCGAGCATCAGTACCCATTCCCCGAGCGTCGGGGTGATCTCGCCGACAACGACAAGAGCCACATCAGCGAGCGATACGGCATAAAAGAGCGGAGCCAACCGCTCGGGATACCGTGTCGGTTCGATGAAGGTGACGGTATCCTCACCTTTCTTGAGGTTGTAGAATGTGATATCGGAGGTCGTGCCTTTCTTCCCGAGGTCCTTCGCGTACCCTGCGGGTCCCAGCACGGCAACATTCAGATTGCCCATATGCCAGATCGTTTGGTTATGCAGGGGTATGAGGTTTGCTCCATGCAGTTAGAGGGGAGAGATTCGCACATCGACGGGATCATTTGCATATACACCCGATCCAGGGTGAGAACCCCCACAGATAATCCAGATAGGTTTTAACAAAGTAAAATTAATTTTTATAACACACCTATGCGGAGAACGGCACCGATCATCATCGTAACACTCACCGGCGTGCTTCTCATCAGCATGGCCTCCGCGGTCGCTCTCGGACCAAGCGGGATCTCCCCTGGCTCGCTGTTTTCCTCGGATAGCGCCTGGATGATCCTCTGGGAGATCCGGTTGCCGAGGGTGATCGCCGCAGCGCTGGTCGGGTGCGCACTTGCCGTAGCAGGCACGGCCATGCAGGGGTTGTTCCGCAACCCCATGGCCGACCCATACATCATCGGTACCTCATCGGGCGGGGCGCTCGGGGCCACGATCGCGATCGTCCTCTTTGCCGGCACGGGACGCCCGGTACTCGCGTTCATCGGGGCAATGGTCGCAACATTCACCGTCTACTTCGTCGCCCGCAAAGGCGGCAAGATCCCGATCGAAACGCTCCTGCTCTCCGGTGTCGCCCTCTCAACGCTTCTGTCGGCACTCCTCTCCTTCCTCATGTATACCGCAGGGCAGAGCCTGCACCAGATTATGTTCTGGCTGATGGGAGGGTTCTGGAACATATCGTGGAACGACGTCTTCGCCGCCCTCCCTATCCTGATCGGGGTTGCAGGGATCTATCTCTTCGCACGCGACCTCAATATCCTCGCCTTAAACGAAGAGGACGCGACCCATCTTGGGGTGAACGTCGAGCGTGTGAAACGGATCCTCCTCGCACTGAGCGCGTTCCTGGCGGGCATTGCCGTCTCGATCGCCGGATCGATCGGGTTTGTCGGCCTCATTACCCCGCACGTTATGCGGCTGATCGTCGGGCCCGACCACCGCGTTCTCTTCCCTGCAGCCGCGCTCGCAGGAGCCATCCTCCTCGTATGGGCAGATACGCTCACAAGAACCTTCACGAGCGACATGCCTGTTGGCATTATAACCGCCTGCTTCGGCGCACCGTTCTTCATATACCTCCTCCGGAGCCGGATGAAAGCATGAAACCGATTGAGATCATCGATATCGACGTCTCCTACGGCGCCAAAAAGATCCTCGAAGCGATCACGTTCAACGCAGACGCAAGTGAGATCCTCGGTATCGTCGGGCCGAACGGATCGGGGAAGACGACGCTCCTGAAAGCGATGAGCCGGGTTGTCGCCCGGGATAACGGAGATATCCGGCTTGAGGGACGGGATCTTGACTCATTCGAGCATCGTGAACTTGCGCGCAGGGTTGCGGTCGTTCCGCAGGATATCTCAATCGGCTTCGATTATTCTGTGCGCGACGTCGTCATGATGGGCAGGCACCCCTACATCGGAAGGTTCGCCTCCGAGACGGCCCAGGATATGGAGATCTGCGATCGCGCCATGCGCCTTGCGAACGTCGCACATCTCGCCGGGACCTCGGTGCGTGACATCAGCGGCGGGGAGCGCCAGCGCGTGCTCATAGCACGGGCGCTCGCACAGGAGCCGAAGATCCTGCTCCTCGACGAAGCAACCTCGAACCTCGACGTCAGCCACCAGGTCGAGATCCTCAACATCATCCGGGATCTTGCGGAGGAGATCACGGTCGTAAGCGTCTTTCACGACTTAAACCTTGCCGCACACTACTGCGATCGGCTCCTGCTCCTCAAAGATCGGAGGGTCTACGCCCTGGGAACGCCCTCCGAAGTCCTGACCCGTGAGAAGATCCGCGAGGTCTTCGGGATGGAGGTGCTCGTCAAATCGCACCCGCTGACGGGGAGACCATACGTCCTGCCGGTGTATATGCACCAGTCGGGTTCGGGGGGGAACCGACGGGTGCACGTAGTCTGCGGCGGGGGGACGGGCTCCGATATCCTCCACCTCCTCCATACTGCGGGTTTCGCGGTCACCTGCGGTATCTTAAACGTCCTCGACACGGACTACGGGACGGCCATGCACCTCGGTATACCCTGCGTCGCAGAACCCCCGTTTCACAATATCACCCCGAAATCACTCGCGGGCCTCCGGGAGTGCCTTG
Organism: Methanoculleus thermophilus; assembly: GCF_001571405.1. Lineage (NCBI taxonomy): Archaea > Methanobacteriati > Methanobacteriota > Methanomicrobia > Methanomicrobiales > Methanomicrobiaceae > Methanoculleus > Methanoculleus thermophilus. The sequence goes on from NZ_BCNX01000007.1 coordinate 108,673, forward strand.
ACGGCGCAGATACCGTCATCGTTACGGCAATGCCGATCGGCAAGGGGAACCTCGACAACCTCCAGGTGCTGCTCGACTATCCCAAAAAGCCCATAATCTTCTACGCAAGAGACCACACCGCCCGGATGGAAGACTTCACCGGAGGCGAAGCCTGGGCGGTGCTGACAAACCTTGAGGCGCGCGGGGCGCACCGAATCGAAGGGGCGGCGGAACTTCTTGCCTATCTCTCGCGGGACGGGTCCGGGTGCGATCGCACCCCCTAACGCCAAGCACGGTGAAATGCACAGGATCGTTTGGGAAGGGGAATGAGAGGCCTATGACAAGTAAGCGCCTTTATGCCGCACCGTGAATCCGATTTGTAAATAATGACTTCAACGCAACTATACTATAGTTATGCAAACCAAGCGCCTGTTACTCATCGTTACATCGCTCATCGTGCTGCTCCTGCTTGCCGGGACGGTCGGTGCGACACCCACAGACGACGGCGAACGATCCATAACGGTGATCGACGACTCCGGGAAGACCGTCCTCATCCAGGGAGAACCGCAGAGAATCGTCTCGCTCGCGCCTTCCAACACCGAGATCCTGTATGCCCTCGGGCTTGAAGACCGCATCGTCGCCGTCACCGAACGCTGCGACTATCCCCCGGCAACAGCAGATAAACCGAAGGTAGGCGGTTTCAGCACCGTCAATATCGAGAAGGTGATCGCTATGGAGCCCGACCTGATCTTCGCCGCGCCCGCCAACACCGACGAAGTCATTGACCGCCTGCGATCGCTCGGGATGACCGTCGTCACCCTCGACCCGCAGACGATCGACGGCGTCCTGCACGACATCGAACTTGCCGGACGGGCGACCGGGCAGGAAGAGCAGGCATCCGTGCTCATCAGGGAACTTCAGCAGCGTATAAGGGCTGTCACCGAGAACCCGGCCGAGAGCCCGGCCGACCATCCGTCCGTCGCCCACGTCATCTGGTACGACCCACTCTGGGTCAGCGGCCGGGGGACGTTCCAGAACGAGGTGATTACGCTGGCCGGAGGAATCAATGCGTTCGGTTCCATCGAGGAGTGGGGAATCGTCAGTCTTGAAGAGTTCATCGTTACGGATCCGGATTATATCCTCGTCAGTTCCGGCACCGGCATGAGCAAGGAGGGGTACGACGTAATCTACGACTACTTCATGAACGAACCCCGGATGCAGAATCTGAAAGCGGTCAAGAACGGTCATGTCTACGTTGTCGACGCCGACACCGTCAGCCGGGGGGGACCACGGATCGTGGATGCGCTTGAAGAGGTGGCAAGAGACCTCCGCCCGGATCTCTTTGATGAGCCCGCTCCGAAAGCGATCCCTGCAACCCAGGCGCCTGGATTCGGTCTGATTCCACTCGTCTGTGCGCTTTTCATCGTCCTCCGGCTCAGAGCAAAGAGATAGGGCCAGGAAGGTATACACACCAGATGCCGTATCCAGGGGTAATAACTCTTGAGTGACTGGAACTCGGGCTTCATGCCGCCGCGAGAGATAATTGGCTGCTCGACCTGCTGCCTGATGGACCGGCCACTCGAGGAGGCGCTCGGCCTCATTGCCGGCCGTACGGGCCTTGCGGAGATCCTCTCCGATGGTCCCCATAACCTCTTTCGGTCTGAAGTGGTCTGTCATTCGTTCGATCTCCGCTACACCGTCCATGCACCGGTAGCCGATATCAACATCGCGTCGGAGAACGAACACCTTCGAAGAGCGGCCATCAGAGTGATTGCAGACCTCACTGGAATATGCGATAGGATCGGCGCCGAACGGCTGGTCGTTCACCCGGGACACATCTGGGGAGAAGAGATGCGCGGGTCCGCGCAGGCTGCTCTCGACCGATCGCTTGAAGACCTCGCCGCAGTTCAGCAAGAGGTGAACGTCCGGTTCGCCGTCGAGAATATGGGAGCGTGGGAGGTCTGTTTCTTCCGGGAGCCGGGGTTCCTCGACCGCCTTGCGGACCTCGGTCTTGGGTTCGCCCTCGACGTGGGGCATGCCCACACAAACGGCAACCTGGAAGAGTTTCTGGAGCGAGGAGGAGCAATTCATGTCCACCTGCATGATAACTGCGGCAATCGGGACGACCACCTGGCATGCGGGGAGGGGAAGATCGATTTTTGGCGTGTAATCGCGGCCCTCCCCCGCAACGTCACGATGATCGTCGAGCCGACCCGGTTTAACCAGTTTGAGAAGAGTCTCGAACACCTAAAGCATTACAGTTCCTTCCCGATCAGCCGTTCCACCGCCGCGCGGAACCCGCGAAACGCTCCCGAGACCTCAGGGCCTTCTGAGCCCGGATAGGCGTTTGCGCCAGAAACGACGATCGCCCGTCCGTCCATATCCAGCCTCAGGTGCCAGTACGTGACGTCGCAGCAGGAGTGAGCGGAGAGATACTCCGGCTCCCATTCCCAGACGCCGAGCCGGTCGACGGTTTCCCGGAACTGCGCCCACTCCTCCGGAGCCGGCGATGCCTCCATCACCTCCCCGGAGTAGCCGCCGGCACTTGCCCGCTCGTAGAAGAGCCGGCCTTCTGCGAGCCTGACATAGAGGGACGGCCCGACACTCCCGCCGATGTAGAACTCGAACGCCTTCGGAGGTGCACCGTTGCGCATACCGGGTTTATACGAGCAGCACGGCCAAATATCCTGCGGTTGCCAGGGCCATGCAACAGATACAGGCGACGTCGGCGCGGCCCGGCGAGAGGTTGCGCATCGGCGTCCGCCTGCCGGAGCGGTAGCCCCTGAGATCGATGGTCAGCCCGAGGACCGTGGCTTTCCCGAGAGAGTTTGAGACCAGCGGGATGATGATGGGAAAGAGCCCTCGTATCTTCCCGGCAAGGCCCTTTCCGGGGTTGTAGGCGCGGGCGAGCTGCGCTTCATGGATCCGTTTCCCTTCAAGTTGCAGGCTCGGGATGAACCTGAGGGCTATCAGGAGCATGAGCGTGTAGTCGACGGGCATGCGAAGGCGGTCCATGAGATGGACGAGATCGCGCGGCTGCGTCGATATGACCAGGAGCTGGAAGGCAAAGAGCATCGCCGCAAACCGAAGCGACATCGCAACGGCAAGGTCAACCGCGCCCGCCGTGATCGGAAAGGCCCCCCCGATCACCGGGACTGTGGGTGGGACCAGGTAGCCAAGGATAGCACCGCTTCGGATGGTGAGGACCGTGAGGAGGAGCAGGCTTGCCGCGAGAGAGAGGAGCAGAGGCACCTGGCGAAGAAGGTCGCGGGCGAGTCCGCTTGCTATCGCCACCACCACGACCGCCCCGGCAAGGAGCGCGAGCATCACGAGATCGCTCGTCAGCACCGCAAGGGCCACGACGAGGGCCGCAAAGATCAGTTTGGTGAGTGGGTGGAGGCGGTGAAAGGCGCTCTCCCTGGCGACGTACTGCATAATCTCAGACATGGTTCCTCCATACTGGCACTTTCGCTACCGATGATCCTTCCCTGTTCCATCCGTATGATCCGGTCGGCATACCTCTCTCCAAGACGCAGATCATGCGTCACCATGATGATCGCGCGCCCCTCCTGCCGTAAGCGTTCGAGAATCTCCATGATGCGCGCTGCCTCGCGGGCATCAAGCCCGGTCGTAGGCTCATCGAGCACGATGACCTTCGGCTGCATGGCGATGACGCACGCTATCGCGAGGCGCTGCCGTTCACCCCGTGAGAGCGACCGGGGGTAGTCCGTCCTTCGATGGAGGAGACCGACCTCCCGCAACGCAGCCTCAACCGGCTCATTGTTGCAGTGAGGATCGATATTCCGGACCCCGAAGGCCACTTCGTCCTCAACAGTCTCCGCAAAGAGCATGGTATCGGGGTTCTGAAAGACAAGGCCCACACGCCGCGCGAGATCCGCTATCGGGACGGTTGCCGCATCCAGTCCGTCGACAGAGACGCTGCCTTCGGTTGGGCGAAGCAGCCCGTTGAGATGCTTGATGAGCGTTGTCTTTCCTGAGCCGTTCTCCCCAACCACGGCCACGATCTCACCGGGAGCAACATCGAGATCGATACCTTTGAGGGCTGCAACCCCGTCATAGCGGTGGACGAGATTCCGAATGGATACGATCGCAGGTGCACCATTTTCAGGTGCTGTTACCGACTGGCGGCAAAAGGGGAGCCCATCGTCAGTTAGGTGGTGCAGAAGGGCATCTTGCATCATCTCTGCCAAAGACCCCACTCTTCTGATCGAACCGTCCTCGATGAGGATTATCCGATCCGCAATTTCAGTCAGTTCGTCGAGTTTCTGCTCGACGATGAGCACGGTCGTGCCCTCGTCCGCGAGCCGCCGGAGGAGGGAGGCAACCGCACGGGTCGCTCCAGTATCCAGTTCAGCGGTCGGCTCGTCAAGGATCAGGATCTCCGTCCCGAGAGCAAGGGTTGCTGCGAGGACAACACGCTGCTTTTGCCCACCGGAGAGGGTGTGCGGCGCCCGGTCCGCGAGATCGACGATCCCGGTCGCCTCCATCACGTAGCGGAGCCTCTGCTGCATCTCCTCCCGGGGGATTCCGAGATTCTCTAGACCTGAGGCCACCTCCTCTTCGACGGTCGTAAAGATGAGCTGAGCATCGGCATCGTCAAAGACCACGCCGACGCTCCTCCCGATCTCGCCCATGTTCCGGTAGTCCTGGACGTCTTTACCGAGGATGGTGACTGTCCCCTCGATGATGCCACCGTACTCGTGATGGAGGATGCCGGATGCTGCAAGACAGAGGGTCGTCTTCCCCGCCCCGGTAGGCCCGGTGACGAAGACGATCTCGCCCCGCCGGATATCAAGGTCGATTCCCTTGAGGGCCGGTGTTACGGAGCCCGGGTAGGTATAGGAGACCCCCTGAAGGCCAAGGACTGTCTCCCGCTCGATCTCAGGGCTCATCGACCTGATTCACACTCCGTGTCGGGACCGTCTGCCTGGTCGAACGCATCAATGCCCGCGATGCCGGCACCTCGAGCACCTGGCTAACGACAGCGTTCACCGCTGCAGTGATGAGGACGATCGGAACGGTGACTGCAAGGAACGCACTGACGGTCCCGAACGTCCCAAGCACCGTTGGGGCCACCGCGAGGAGTGCGACAAGGATGAAGGTGAACCCGCTTGCGAGGGTGGCTAGAAGCGTCGTTACGGCCGGAGCGAAGACGATCCGGTCTTTCAGTGCCAGGTAGGCCCCAAGGCAGACGACCGCTCCGATTGGCTCACTGATGAGATTTGCCGGCGGGAAGATCGAGTGGCTGAGAAGGGCACAGATGATACCCGCGACAATGCCGATCCCGAGTGCCTCGCGGAGCGTTGGCAGAGCAAGAATGATAGCAAGGCTATAGAAGGCGATCACAAGGTTCGATACGATGGGACCGGGGATCAGGAGGGACATATACCTGATGATGGCCCCTACGGCAAGGAGTATGCCGACAACTGCAATATATCTCGACTTCATGGTATCAATATACAATATGGCGTTCGACAGCGGTCCGGTTTGAGTGATGAAACGAGTTACGCACGCCAACGTGGCTGAGGGAGCGGCCAGAAGAGCTCCTGCGGGGTGGTCGCAGGGAAGGCAGAGGGGATGGATCTCCCCGACACCATCGGATACATCACAGTACATAGATGTACATTTATGTATATATAATCGACGATCTGTTAAGAGTCACTTCGAACCACCGCCGTGCCGGGCACAACACCTCCATCGCCGCATCATCGATGTCCTGGAAGTCTCAAATCTCCGGAGACGAAGCCAGCGGCTTAAGGGTGACGGTCTCATCCGGTGGCTCCTCTCCAATTATGCGGGGAGAGTGCGCTCAATGCCACCAAGCGCATCGGCAAGCCGCCGGGTGCTTGCCTTCGGCTCGCCGCCCGTAGGGGTGAAGCGTCCTCCGTCAAGGGCGGCGCAGATCGCCCCGATGGCCTCTGGATGCGACCGCCCGTAACCTCCCTCGAGCACGAGGGCAAGGGGCGTGGGACTTTGGTCCACAAGCATCCCCACCAGAACTCCAAAGTCCTCGGGGCGAAGTCGCATTGAGCCAAGCGGGTCATCAAAGAGGGCATCCTGGCCTGCCGATACCACGACCAGATCCGGTTCAAATCGCTCAAGCGCCGGAATGAAGACTTTACGAAAGACTAAAGCGTAATCGGCACCGGTCGAACCCGGTTCAAGCGGGGCATTGATGATATGACCGGCACCCTGCTCATCCGGCCATCCGGTCCCGGGGAAGATTCCCGCCTGATGAACCGAACAGTAGAGCACCTGGCCGGAGGTGTAAAACACCGCCTGTGTCCCGTTCCCGTGATGCACGTCCCAGTCGAGAATTGCCACCCGATCGATCTCACGGAGCGCCCTCTCTACCGCCACGGCGACGTTATTGAAGAGGCAGAACCCCATCGCCCGGTTGGGCTCGGCGTGGTGTCCAGGCGGGCGGACCAGGGCAAACGAGTGTTCACCATCAAGCGCCCGGTTCACTGTAAGGATTGCACCTCCTGCTGCATACAGGGCCGAATCGAACGAACCCTGTGTGACATAGGTGTCGGGGTCGATGTAGCAGGCCCGACGAGGGGGGCACTCCCTGCAGAACGACCGGACGGCTTCGATATGCCGGTGCGTATGCACCAGCGCCAGATCTGCGAGCGTCGCCTGTTTTGGGGTTATGCGGCGAGCGTCCGCCGGTACGCCCAAAAGAGCTGCATCGAGACGTCCCTGCGACTCGGGATGGCCGGGATCGTCATGGGCACGGAAGAGATCGCCCGTTACGATCGAGTATGGCATGACCCGGAGATTGGAGGCACCGATCATGAATCTTGCCCATGGACCCGGGTGTGCATTTATATGGGGAAGCAGTCATGGAAGTCTGCATGGTCCCGTCCAGTATGATCTCCCCGTCTTACATCTATGCCTGCACGCGATTCCGGGTACGGAAGACCACACTCCTTCCTCGTGAAGAATACCTGAGGATCATGCAGATGAGCATACCGGAGATCATCACCCACCTTGGCCGACAGGAGGATTACAGGCAGGATATCGTGAGTCTTGCGCATGAGTTTACCGGTGCGCAACTCATCGAAGAGGCAGTAAACCAGAACCTCTCGCGGTCCTTCCATCACGCCACGGCGATCGCTCCCGGTGACCTGCAGACTCTGACGAGAGAGTATCTTGCCCGGTGGGATATTGCAAACGTCATGGCAATCCTGCGGGGCACGGTCCACAACGTGGATCGACAACAGATCCGCGACCTCCTCATCCCGGCGGGGGAGATCGACGACGCGCACCTCAATCACCTTCTCTCTCTTGCATCCTGTAGCGAGGTTATTGATGGGCTTAGAGGCTGGCGGTTCTACCCGGTCCTTGCAGAGCAATACCGGGCCTGCGGAGAGAAAGGTGTCTTTGCCCAGTTTGAGAATGAACTCTACCGCGAATACTATACCAAACTGCTCAATCTCGGCACATCCGGGTGCAGTGGGTGCCAGGAAATGATTGCTTACCTCCGGTTCGAGATTGATATCACCAACATGAGAAACCTCCTCCGGCTCCATTGTGCAGAAGAAGCATGCGACATCACCACCATCGAACGGACTATGATCCCGGGCGGCCGGATCCCCCTAAGCCTCTTGCAGCGACTTTACGGCATTGAGACGGAAGGAGAGTTTCTCAACGTCTTCCTCAAGACCGATATCGCTCCGGTTCTGGCCCAGGCGGTGCGCGAACTCCGGCAGGACCCGGACTTCTCCAGCACTGATGCCGCAGAACTGGTCTGGCAGCGGTGGCACGAGCGCCAGCGGCCGGTTCACGAGATCGAGATGGCCATCACCCGGATCAGACTTCACCAGATGGAGGCCCTCTCCCGGCGTCACCCATTCTCAGTTCTCCCGGTACTTGCCTACCTGGAGCGCAAGAGGTATGAGATTGCAAATCTGAGGGCAATCGCACGAGGCAAGGCATTCGGGCTGCCGGCAGAGCGAATATGGCAGTACATCGTCGTATAGGAGCTCAACCATGCCACCGGACAAGATCCAACCCACCCGGTCCGGCCTTCTGATCGTCAGGCGGCAGTTGGCACTCGCGAAGCGGATACACCGGCTCTTATCGATGAAACTCGACGGTATGATGCTGGAATTAACCAAACTCGCCGAACAGGCTGCCCTGCATCGGAGAGTTCTCGAGAAAAGGTACACCGGGGCCCGTGAGATGGCGGCGGTCGCCACCATGATGGAGGGGGGAACCGGAGTGCTCCTTGCAGCTCTCTCGGTTGAGACCGCCCCGACCTACAAGGCCGGGCGCAAGAATGTCTTTGGAGTGCACCTCCCTGACTTCGAGCCGGTTATGATAAAAAAGACGCTTGAGCAACGGGGCTATGGTCTCCTCGGAACCTCGTCAGTCATCGATGATGCCGCTGATGCCTACGAAGATCTCCTCGAAGCAATCATCACAAGCGCCGAACTCGAAGGCGGGGTCAAACACCTGCTCGACGAGATCGAACGGACCCGGCGGCGGGTGAACGCGCTGGAGTTCAAAGTCATCCCGGAACTTGAAGAGATTCGTCGGCTTATCGAGGACCAGCGCGACGAGATGGAGCGCCAGGAGTGGACGCGGCTCCGCCGTATTAAAAAGATAAAAGCAAAGAGAACAATACCCTAGGAGGTCTCGGTCTCTCGCTTCTTTAGGCACTTGATTGTGGTATCCACAATCGCGCCGAGAGCGTCCACGCCGAAGGTCTCAGACGAGAGGACGATATCGTATACCGAGAGGTCGGCGATATCGATGTTATAGTAGTTCTGGTAGCGAGTTGCTTCCGAACGCTGCCGGTTCTCGGTATAGATCCGAGCCTCTTCTTCGTCCATTCCGTCACGGCCTGCTATCCGCTTTGCCCGGCAGGAGAGGGGTGCAGAAAGCCAGATCCGGAGATCGGCGTTCTCAACCATCCATCCTGAGAGTCGACCCTCGATGATGATATCATCAGTCTCCTCACCAATCTCCTTCTGTCGGGCATCGATCATCTTGTCAATCGAGGGATCGTTCTCCGCAAGCCTGCCGAACTCAGCGAGATCCATGCCGTGCTCCCGGGCGAGCTGGCGAAAGACCTCCCCCGCGGAGATGATCTTAAATCCATATTTTCCGGCCAGGTAACGGGCAAGCGATGTAGTGCCGCTTCCCGGCGGGCCGCTGATAGTGATTCGCATCAGAGCCCTCCGATGTTAAGTGACTTCCTTATCACCTGGCTGATGGTCAGCGAACAGATCATATACCAGAGGATCCAGGCAGGGATAATCCAGAACGCGAAGTCCGAGAGGCCAACCGTTCCAAGGAAGGGCAGAACGATGCCGTTCGTGATGCTGATCTCCGCCCCTCCAGGAGGGAGACGGAAGAGAAGCCAGAAGAAGATCGGAACCGTCAGGATGAGGATGATCGCCATCGGGGTAAACTGCTGTCGGGATAGTTCAAGCTGCTCCTGCATCATCCGCTCCTGCTTCGTCTGAAGTTTCTTGATCTTCTTCTCGTCCCCGGAGAGCTGGGCTTCCCGGAACTCCTTCTGAAATGCTCGCATCTTTGCCTGCGACTCCTGCATCTTCTCGTAATCGATGGTGTACTTCTGGACGAGCGATGAATAGAGACCTGTGATACTGGAGAGGACCAGAATCATGACAAAGAATGGTACGCCGAGGGTATCTATGAAGGGGCCCAGCAGTGCATCCATTATCGCACCGATCGTCACTCGCACCCACTCGATGCTGTACGAGAGGAAGACCAGCATGGTGAAGAGGAGGGCGATCGTCGGGCCGTGCTTCTTCAGGTCTACCATGTCAGGTTACCTCAGCGCACTCACCAGGTCGTCAATGCCCTTCTCAAGCAGGAAGTTCTCGTTTCTGACTATCTTGATGGTGCAGCCGGTGTACATCGCATATGCCGCGCTGATGGCACGGTTAAACTCCTGGTGCTCTGCAATCTCGCGGAACCCCTCCATATCGCGGATCCTCGAGGCATCGCCAAGCCGGCGCGTCAGGATCTGGTCCGGGTCGGTCTCAACAAGCACGATCATATCGGGCATCAGTTCCCGGAGCACCCACTCAGGCAGCCCTGCAAGAAAACCGCCCGGGGTCTTGACGCTGCTGTGGGTGTCGATAATAATGTTCGAATCCCCGCTCATCGCGGCGATCTCGGATGCAGCAGCCTGCTGGAGGCGCTTCTGAACATCTTTTCCAAGCTTGCGCATCTCATCGCGATTCGAGACCAGGTTCTCTTTCATGGCCACTTCGAACATACACGTGCCGAAGTTGACAGCCTTATAGGGGATACCCTCAGCCGCCAGTCTCTCCATCGCACCGTTGATGACGGTGGTCTTCCCAACGCCGGGAACCCCCGTCACGACAACTTTCTTCCCCAAATCTATCACTCCATTAGCATTGGGTTTGCGTGTAAAATAAATCCGCGCCTGAAGAATAATTCCTTTCGGAATCATGTCGGGCGATCGCGGAAGGAATCGCGTGATGACCGGATGACCTGTCCAGGGTTAACCCGTGCTTGAAAAGAGCAATAATTTCAGGAAAACGAACCGGCCCCCAGAGGGGCTTCAAACGATCTTAAAATATCGGGAAAGGTGCGGATGCACCTTTGAACTTACTCTTTCCCGAAGAACCCGCGCATGAACGGGTACATCTCCATGATCTGCTGACTTGCGATCTCCTCGTAGAGGCGGTAGGTGATACTCACCGCAAGCAGCAGTCCAGTTCCTCCGACGGCCCCGATGACACCGAAGAGGTTCGCCACGACCGAGAGGATACCGATGAACGCACCACCGATGATGGTGATCCGCGGGATGTAACGGTCGAGATACTTCTCGAGCACCTGGGCGTTTCGGCGGTATCCGGGGATCTGCATTCCGCTCCTCTGGATCTGCCGGGCGACGTCCTTTGAATCGAGGCCGGCGGTCTTAACCCAGAAGAGCGCGAAGATCGCGCCTCCAACCACCATGACGGTGATATCGATGCCCATACGCAGGAGTATCTCCCAGGGAGCGTGCCCAAGATCGCTGAGCCACCACATCCAGTCTTGAGGGGAGTTGATGGGTGCGATGTACCACATCAGGCCGTTGATCGGCACCTGCCCCTGGAACTCACCAAAGATCGTGATCCCGGCGTTCGAGAGGAACATCCCGATCATCTGGATGTTCGCCTGCAGCACCCGGACAAGGATCATGGGTAGAACGCTCGCATAGATGAGCTTCACCGGGAACCGTGCACGGGCACCGCGGACAGCGCTGTGCGCAAGCGGGATCTCGATGCGGGTCGACTCCACGTAGACGATGACCATGAAGATCACGATCGTCGTGATAAGGGCCAGGATATCCGTGCCGAAGTACTCAAGGAAACTCGCACCCGACGTCCCTATGGCAATCAGTCGCGGGAAGAACCCGATCGGGAAGGGATCGGTGCCCGTCTGCCAGTTCAGGAAACCGTTCACGAGACCTTGCGAGACACCAGCGACGATGAAGAGCCCCACGCCGGAACCAATTCCCCACTTGGTGACGACCTCGTCCATCAGCACCACAAGCAGACCGCCGATGCAGAGCTGGAGGAAGATCAGGAACGAGACCAGAAGCATGTTCCCGCCGAAGATCTGCATTGCCACCGACGGGTCGGGCATCATCATCCCGCTCGCAACCATGGGGAACGCTTCGACGACGATCATCACGAAGATGAGCAACTTCTGCAGGCCCATATACATGACCTGCCCACGTGCTTCACTGGTATCGATCTGTAGGAGTCCAGCACCCTTGAGCAGCTGCAACACAATCGATGCGGTGACGATCGGCCCGATACCAAGATGCAGGAGCGAACCGCTCGCACCGGCAAGCAGGGCGCGGTACAGACCAAAGATATCCTGAGACTGCGGGGAGAGTCCAAAGATGTCAATGTTGGTCAATGCGAAGTAGAGGAGCAAGATTGCAAGCGTCCACATCAGTTTGTTCTTGAAGTGGACATGCCCCTCCGGACCTTTGACTGCAGGCATTGCTGCAAGGATGGGTTCGAATCTATCCAGCAGTTCTCCCATGGTATTTCACCTAAAAAGGATCAGACGGTCACTGCCTGACCGCCCATCTCCTCAATTTTTGCCCGGGCTCGTTCGGAGAACTCCCGTGCAGAGATACTCATCTTGTGAGTGACTTTTCCGCCACCGAGTACCTTATCGATACCGAGTTCGGTGACATCGAGGGCGATGAGATCGCCCTCCTGAGTGGCCAGCCCCTCACGGAGCAGCGCCTCGGCCATCTGATCGATCTCCCCGATGTCAAGAGCGGAGACCGGCACGCTGGTCTTGTTGACAAAACCATGCTTGCCGTTGGATATCTCACCCTTCAGGTAGAAGTGGGAGAAACGGTGGTCACGCTGCCCGGCTCTACCCCGTCCACCCCTGTTGCCGGCGCCACGCCGGTTTTTGTGCGTGCCGCCGCCGCAGGTTCGTGAACCCCTATATTTGGATCTCTTATTTACGGGCATGTATCTCACCTCATCTTATAGAGGAGATCGTTGATCTTGGGGCCGTAGTAACCGAGAGCCCCACCTTGCTGAAAGGTTCGCTTGATTGTTTTATAGCCCTTTCGCGGTGGGTGCAGTCTCAGCACCGGCTTGATCTCCGCAAGATCGCGCAAGTTTATCTCACCCTTGCAGAGGGCTGCCGCAAACTCGTCGATGTTGGCATATGAGGTATGCGCACGGATGTAGTCGTCGGTCAGCCGCTCGTCCCCGGTTAATCGACCCCGGGTGCGCAGGAGGGTGGCCAGAGTCTCCGGCTCCACCTCGCCGTACGCCACGAAGTCCTTCACCTTGCGAATCATGCCAAGATACGCCGGGGTATCAGGCACGAGGACACAGTGGTTGACGTGGTGCAGACGGAGCATCTTTAAGGTGTCCTTGATCTCGCGGTTGGTGTTGACCACACCGCGTACCTGCACTATCGCGTACATCACTCTTTCCCTCCAATCCTGACGATATTCGTCTGTCGGAGTGCCTCAAACGTCGCCTTGGCGTAGTTGATCGTCGTCCGGGTCTGCCCCCGGTTAAAGGCCCAGACATCCTTGATGCCTGCAAGCTGCAGGACCTTCTTCGGGATATCCCCGGTCACAAGACCGATCCCCTGCGGGGCGGGCTTCAGCGTCACACGAACGCTGCCTGCCTTACCGGTCACTTCGATGGGAATCGAGTGGGCAGTCTCGCAACCACATTCCCAGCTCCCGCATCCACGGGAGACCTTGATGAGATTCAATTTCGCGTTTGTTATTGCTTTCTGGATTGCGTTGCCAACCTGGGCATCCTTGCCCTGGCCGAACCCGACATAGCCGTTCCGGTTGCCAACGACCACAACGGTCCGGAACTTCACGCGGCGACCCGAGTCGGTCATCCTCTGGACCATGTTGATGTCCAGCACCTCGTCCTCGAGGTCGGGCACGAGGAGGTCGACGATCTGCGGCTCCTTGATCGGTCTGCCGCTTGCGAGCACCTCGTCAATACTGGTGATCTCGCCTGCGGCGACCTTGCGCCCGAGACCGGTGAGCGGAACCCATTCTTCCTGTACGTATGCCATGTCACACCAGCTCCTTCTTGATGGCCTGAGCCACAGCCTCTACATTCTCCACCAGGTCACCCGCACGCTCGGGGGCATACCCGGCAATGTGGGCACCTTTGAGACGATCCTCATCGGGGAGAACCGATTCACCGTGGGGAACGTCGAGACCTGCATCCACTGCTCCCTTAAGGGCAGCAAAGACACGTGCACCCGGTTTCGCCCGGGCAAGCCCGATATCAAGGATTGCCTCATCGTACCCCGCATTCAACGCCTTGACTGCAAACAGCATCCCGGTCAGATAGGCAGCCGGGGTGCACGAAGTCGATCCCTTGTAGCCATACTTGACAAGTTCAGTCGAGTATGCGGCTACCAGGGTGCGGTCTCCCTCAATCTCGGGGACGATCAACTGCACGATGATCTGCCGGTTTGTCTTCCGGACAACCATCCGTGGTGTTCCCGATGACAGGAGCGCCATCCGCTTGTAATAATCTGTCTTGCCCTCATGCCTTCTCCGGAAGGGCACGAAGTATCTTGGGCCAGTTGCCATTATCTCATCCTCCCTGCCATCGCCTCAATCTGAGCCTCAAGGTACGACACACTCCGGAACTGTCCTCCGGAAGCCCGCCGATACATCACGCGATAGAGACTCCGTTCGATTCTGCCTTCGTCGCGCATCTGGCGCAGAACACGGCGCTGTGCACGGATCTTGCGCATCCATGCCTGTTTCTTGGGATTTCGAGCGCCAGCGGCACCCTTTCTCCGTCCGGGTCCTTTCTGGTGACCGTAGGAACGCTTTGCCATCCGTGCACGGGTCCTGCCCCGGCTGTTTCCCTTCACGGGGTGTGCCCGGATCGCACCCTCCGCAATGAGCTCGCGAAGGTCGTTTCGGGAGATAGCAGCCTCAATATCGGCCTGGCGCTCAGGATCGAACCAGACACGATTGACACCGCACTTTAGGATGGCTGCCGCTATGCGCTTCTGGCTTGCGAGATCACTCATTCTCGCTCACCTCTTCTTCGGTCTTAGCGGGTTCTTCGACAGCACGGGTGAGGTCCTTTGCGTTCAGAACTTTGAGCCCCAGTTCCATGGCCCGCTTCTGAATCTCTCCACGCTTCCTGTTACCCACAGATCCGCCGATCCGGACAGCCTGAGTCTCCGGATTCAGCCCGGCAAGTTCTGCAGGCGTAAAAACCCGCACTTCTTCATAGCCGCTCGGGTGCATGCCGCGGACCGCAGCGGGGCTGCCATACCCAGGTCTCGGCAGAGCGCCCTTTGCCTTGATCTGGCGTCTCTGCTTGCTGTGCAGACCACGCGGGCGCCGCCAGACATCTTCCAGTTTTGCTTTTTGCCAAAGCCCCTGCCTCTTAAAGGAGGGCTTGTTGTGCCGGGTACGGACGCGGATCAATCTTCTTGTCTCATCCATCTTCTTCACGCCCTCTCGGTGATGTAAATGCCGTCCTGGAACACCCTGGGGTCCCGCTTGGTGATCTTGGTCGCGTGTTCGATGTTTGCGGCCGTGTTGCCCACCTTCTCTTTATCGATACCGGTGAGAATCACCTCGTCGCTCCCAAGCCGGACAGTAACGCCTTCAACGATCTTTGCTATCCGGGGCTGCTTCTCGCCAAGGAAGTTGTTGATCTCAAGACGATCGCCCTGCAGTTTCAGCTGGATCGGGAAGTGGCTGTAGACCACTTTCATACGATACTCGTAGCCTTCAGTGACCCCCCGGATCATGCTCTTTATCAGGGCCTCAAACGTGCCGCACATTGCAAGGAACCGCTTCTTGTCAGACGTCGTGGAGACGACAACCTCTCTGTCGTCAACCGTGACATCGATCTGCGGGAAACGCATGTTCCGTGCCAACGTGCCCTTCGGTCCCGATACCTTGAGCATGGTGCCTTCGAGTGCAACATCCACACCAGGAGGGATCTCAACCCGTCGTGTAACTCCCATATGCATCTCCTCCCTTCAGTAGACGAATCCCAGCAACTGCCCGCCGATACCCTGGCCGCGAGCCTCCGCATGGGAGATGACTCCTTTTGAGGTTGAGACAATCAGGATACCGAAGTTCTTTGCAGGGAGATACTGCGACTCCCAGTATTCCATATCAGCCATCGCCACCGCGAACCGGGGGGAGATGGCGCCACACTTATTGATCATTCCGGTAAGCTGGACCCGGAACTGGCCGCCGCGGCCGTCGTCAATGAACTCGAAGCCGCCGATAAAGCCGTTTTCCTGCATAACGCGGAGCATTGAGCCGAGGAGTTTGCTGGCGGGTTCGACAATTACCTCACTCTTCCCAGCATCGCTGGCATTCTTGATTGCGCTCATCGCGTCAGCGATTGGATTCAGTCGTGCCATATTCTCGAAACCCCCTAGTTCATCTTCTTAAAGCCCATCTTGCTCGCCCACTCGCGGAAGCACTGGCGGCAGAAGTAGATGCCGTACTTACGTACAAGCCCCTGTTTCCGACCGCAGATGCGGCATTCGTTTGCCCCACGGCCGAACTTCCTCTTATTCTCGCTTACCGAAGGGGCCCCTGATTCTTCTGCCATTCCTTACACCTCCACCTGATAGTGCTCACGCATGAACGCGATGGCTTCCTCTTTATTCACTTTCTGCCTCACCGGCAGTTTCCTGCGCCCGACGCTCCGACGCGCAACTCGCACGCCCTTATACTCGAGCACAATGTTGATGTCCATGCCGTAGATGCCGACCATCGGATCGTACACCATTCCCGGGAAATCGGTGTGCTCCTCGATACCGAAGGAGACGTTGCCGGTCTGGTCAAACTGCGAGGGCGCGAGCCGCCGATCGATGATCTCAAGCGCGGTCTGGATGAACTTCTCGGCATTCTCCCGGCGCAGGGTGACCTTGCACCCGATGGGTGCGCCCTTCCGGATGCCGAACGCCGGCTGAGTCCGCTTTGCGATGGTTCGAACTGGCTTCTGGCCGGTGATCTGCTTCATAATATCCTCGGCCTTGACCAGACGCTCACCGCTCTCACCAACGCCCATGTGCACAACGACTTTGTCAATGTAGATATCCTTCATTGCACTCATGCCGAGGCCTCCAGTTCGGGCGCTATTGCGGAGCGACCGACCATGAAGATATAATCCTCAATGGTCTCAAACCGCTCCCCTGACGAGTCGTCCACGAGGACGACACGGTTCGGGACGGAACTTGCAGTCTTGATGATCTCAACGATCCTGCCAACCTTTCCGGAGTGCTTCCCACCCACAATCATGGCCACATTGCCCTCCGCGAAGGGGAAGTGATCGACGATCCGGAACCGCTCTTCGCCGTCAACCCCGAGGGTCACCACGATAGAGTCTTTTGTCTTGTAGGTGTTGTCGGCGAGTATGTTTGCGCCGTATGCAAGGTTCAACTGGACTTTGCCGCCCTTAATGACGGTCTTATTCCGGATCTTGCAGAGCCGGGTCTTTGCGGACTCTGCCGGGATCTCAACTCCAACCAGGTTGCCCTGCTTGTCGAGCTGTATCCGGTAGTGCTTGTTGAGTCTCGGGATCGAGACGATATCAAAGACACCAAGGCCTATCTGCGGGTCCTTGCAGATTCGCCCATTGACGACGATATCGCGCTGGTGCAGGATCTTCCTGACCTCGCTTGCATTCTGCGCAAGACCAACGTGCTCACGGAGCCAGACCCCAACCGGCAGGGCACCGGCGTTGTGGGGGCCCGGAGCGGTCTTCATGACGAATTTCTGTACTTTCTTCGGGATGTGCCAGGACTCCGGCGCCACCAGTCGCTTAAGATAGGGGGACATTATTCTTCGCCTCCGAGTCTCTCCGCACGGAGTTTGTCTTTCAGATTGAGCTTCGTGATCTGCACGTTCGAGGGATCGATCGGCCGGGGAACCTCAGTTCCATCCGCCTTCGTCACCGTAACACCGTGCACAACCAGCCGGCACGTCTTCATATCTACCGCGTCGACGACGCCCTCTTCACCAGCGAAATCTCCGCGGAGGACTTTCACGGTGTCGCCCTTGACCACACGGACTCTCCGGGTTTTGTGCTTCTCACGGAGTTCGGGGGAGAGCGGTGCGGAGAGGAATCGCCCCCTGGTGTGGTTAGGTGCGTTGTAACGCGCCTTACGCTGTTTTCTCGGTTGTTTACTTGCTATGCGTACCATTTTGTCACCACACCTTACACGATCATCGTCGCCATTGAGGCGATCTTGGGGTACCGCTCTGCGATCTCACGGGGGACAGCACCCTTGATCTCGGTTCCCTTCGGCTCGCCGCGGTCGTTGACCAGCACCATGGCGTTGTCCTCGAACGAGAGACGGATGCCGTTCGCGCGGCGGATCTCTTTCTTCTGCCGGATGACCACAGCTTTTTCGAGCTTCCGCCGCATCTCGGGGGTGCCCTTCTTGACACTCACGGTCGCCATGTCGCCGATGCCCAGGCAGGGCTGCCGCTTCCGGACGCCGTGGTAACCATCGACCGAGACGACCTCAACAAGTCGTGCGCCTGTGTTGTCAGAGCAGACCACCCGGGTGCCGGTGGCGAGGGCGCGTGGAATGGTCGACTGCAGCGCCTTCATTCCTTCATCACCTCAACCACAACGAAGTTCTTGGTCTTTGAAAGCGGTCTGCACTCCGCGATCCGGACCACGTCGCCTACGCTGGGATGCAGACAGGGTGTGCTGTGGGCATGATACCGGGACCTGCGCTTCTCGTACCGCTTGTATTTCTTGACGTAGTGGAGGTACTCACGCTCCACGACGACTGTACCGCTCATACGGTCGCTCACGACTTTGCCGGTAATCACCTGGCCGTGTACCGGCAAAGTGCCGTGAAACGGACAATTTGCGTCCTCACATTCTGTTTCCGGAATGGGGACATCCAACCCAATGTTTCGTGCCATTATTCATCCTCATTTATTTGATCCGCATGCTAATCCGCCGCTCCGGCTGCGCCTCCAGGCTCGATCCGTCTACATCGACGATCGTGCCGTCCGGGAGCCGGATGCGAAAGACACTGGATCGTTTTGGTATCCGCTTCTTCTTCCCCTCGGTCTGGATGATCAGGGTATTCTTGGTCTCATCGATGATGCGGCCAGATACCCCGACATGACCGGGGTTGCTTGCAGAGACGACCAGAACGTTCAGGCCGAGCAACTCGTGCCGCAGAACGTTCTGGGGAGAGATCATGCGTTCCTCCGTGCGTTCTTCTCAGTCTGGATACGCGCGATCGTTCTCTTAACCTCGCGGATCCTCCCGGGGTTCTCAGTGGCACCGCCGGCGCTGACTTTCCCCCGCCCCTGGATCAGTTCAAGGGTGAGCTTCTGCTCCTGCTCGATAAGCTCGGTATCGGAGAGCTGCCTCACTTCTTTTGCGCGAAAGATTGCCATTTATCTCTCCTCCAGGAACTCCTCTTCAAAGATATCCTCGTCGGGTTCTTCATCGAACTCATCCTCGAAGGGAACTTCGCTGACTTCCTCGGGCTTAGGGGCCTCAGGAGCCTTCTTCTGCTGGGGCTCGACAACCTCAAAGGTATCTGGCAGTTTTGCACCCGGCGGGACGATCTTAACCTGGACACCGATGGTCCCGAGTTTCTTGACGGCAATTGCATAGCCCGTCTCGACGATCGTCTCGCTGGGCTCGCCGCTGTGCTTGACGTAACCCTCGGTGAACTTCTGGGTCCGCGCCCGGGCCCCGGTCAGTTTCCCGGAAATGACGACTTCGCAGCCGAGCGCACCGGAATCCATCACGCGACGGATCGTGCTCTGTCCTGCCTTCCGGAAGTACCAACCGCGCTCAAGAGCGTTTGCCAGCCTCTCCGCCATGATCTGGGCGTTGAAGTTGGGGTTCTGGATCTGCTGGACCTCCACCTGCGGGGACTCAACACCATAGGTGGTGGCAAGATCCTGGGTGAGTTGCCGAACCTGCTTACCGCCCTTTCCGATCACGATACCGGGCTTCTCCGCAAAGATGGTCACCTGGGTACCAAGCGGCGTCCGGGTGATGTCCATGCCGCCGTACCCCGCCCGCTTGAGTTCGTTCGCCAAGAACTTCTCGACGCAGACGTTGCGGACACCGTCCATGATAAACTTCTTCTCGGTCGCCATTACGCCACCTCGCTCACGATGATCTCGATGTTCACGGTCTCCCTGCGCTTCGGGGTGGCGCGGCCCATTGCACGTGGGAAGAACGCCCGAAGGCCACGGCCAGCGTTGGCAGCAACGTGGTCGATCCTGAGTTTCCCGGTATCGAGACCGATATACTCGGCGTTCTTCTCAACGGACTCAAGCAACTTGATGTATGCCTCCGCAGCCTTGACCGGGTACCGCCCTGCGGGCCACTTTGAGAGGCCGCGCTTGTGGGCGACGTTCCGTTTGAACCGCCTGAAGGGAATAGCCTTCTTTAATGCCACCACGTCGGTGAGGTATGCCTTTGCCTCGGTGGTGGTCATGTTCCGGATGAACCTGGCAATCTCAATCGAGTGCTTGGGGGAGACAGGGAGCTCGTTCGCCTTTGCACGAGCGACGTTCTCGCCCACAATCTTTGCAGAGTATTCTGTCCTTGCCATAGCCATCACTTCAGTGGTACGTACTTACTCGACCTGGTCGCACCGATACCAGCGCTGCCGTGGGTAACTTTCTTGCGGGTCAGTGCAAACTCTCCAAGGTAGTGGAAGACCGCCTCAGGCTGGATCTCCACCTTCTGGAACTCCTTACCGTTGTGGACCAGGATAGTCTTGCCGACCATCTCGGGCATGACAACCATGTCACGCAGATGGGTGCGGATGTTTTCGTCCCCCGACCGGATGTCGGAGAGGAGTTTCTCGTGCTCCCTTGAGAGACCGCGGTTAAACTTCCTGCGTGCCCGGGACGGCATGATCGACAGCAGTTCGGTGAGAGCCATCTGCTGCAGATCCTCAATGGAATAGCCGCGATAGGTGAATTCCTCTCGCCGCCGCGGCATTCGCTTCTGTGCTTTCTTTGCCATGCTTCATCCCTCACTTCTTCCACTTGCCGGTTCTCCGGGCGGCAATGTGTCCCACTTTTCTGCCAGGCGAGGTCCCATGGGAGACAGTCTTTGGCCGTCCGCAGTGCTGGTGACCACCGCCACCGAACGGGTGGTCGATGACGTTCATGCAGACACCCTTAACACGGGGCCATCTCTCAGCGGAGGACCTGACGTGGAAGGCTTTCTTTCCTGCCTTGACGAACGGCTTTTCACCCCGTCCGCCGCCAGCAACGATACCGACGGTTGCCATGCAGGCACCGTTGAACCACTTGTTCTTGCCGCTCGGCATCCGAACACCGACACGGCCGTCTTCAGACTTGCCGATGACGAGAGCCTGAACACCGCTCGAGCGGACGAATTTACCGCCGTCGTTGGGCCGAGCTTCGATGTTGCAGACGTACGCACCGACCGGGATCTCCTGGAGCGGAAGGGTGTTTCCGTTCTTCACCTCACCGCCTGGTCCCCAGGAGAGTCCATCCCCTACGCCGAGCCCTTCAGTGGCAAGGACATATACCTTCTCGCCGCTCTCAAGCCTGACAAGGGCGATCGGTGCGTGGCGGGACGGGTCATGCTCGATATCGAGAACCACTCCGGACGTCAGAGCAGTATTCTTCCCCGCATGTCTCAGGTCGGCTTTATACCGGTGCGACGGTGCACGGTACGAAGGGCCGCCTCTACCGCGGCTCTGTGCTATAATTCGATGTGCCATCGTCACTCACCTTACATTATTCCCAGCCGGCTGAGGAACTCTTCAGCCGCTTTCTCATCCGCAAACTTTACAATGGCTTTCTTCTCGCCCTTCATGGTCATCATGGTGCGGACTTCGGCCACTTTCTGCTCGAAGGTCGACTCCAGCTCGCGTTTGATATCCTGCTTGGTGGCGTTCCTCTGCACGATAAACTGGAGTTTGTTCCCGCCTTCGAGCATCATCGTTGCTTTTTCAGTAACGAAGGGATATTTCAGTACCATTTAGAACTCCTCCAGTCTCTTGATTGCAGACTCCGTCCAGATCGTCAGGCGCCCTGCCTGCGTGCCGGGTGCTAAGAGTTCGGCATTGAGCTGGTTGACGGCCACGGCATCGACACCGGCAAGGTTCCGGGCTGCCCGGAGCGGCTCGTTCCCGGTGACGATCAGGATGCTCTTGCGCTGCTTGTAGCGGCGTCCACGCATGGTGCCTCGTCCAGCACGGACCTTCTTGCTCCTCCTTGCACGCTCGACATCGGCATAGAGCCCGAGAGCAGAGAGTGTCGAGATGACGTCGCTGGTCCGGGTGATCTCTTCGAACTTGTCCTCAAGGACCAGTGGAAGTTCGCCCTCAAAGATGTGACCGCGCCCCCGGACAAGGTCCAGGTGTGTGCTGGCCGCGATGGCGGACCTGAGAGCCTTCTGCTTCTCTTTGCGGTTGATATTCTTGATGAGGACCTTTTCGACCTTCGGAGGATGCGCTGCCCGTCCGCCGGTTGCCTGCGGCACCCGGGCCGCCCTGCTGCCGTTCTTCAGGCGGGGGACCTGAGCGACGCCCCGGCCGCTGCCCCAGGACTCTGCGGAGGTGCGTATGCCAGCATAGGGGTTTGTCCCATGCGGCTGGAACCGGGTGCTCTGGAGTGCGAGGACAGCCCGCTTAATCAGGTCGGGCCTGTATTCTTCGTTAAAGATCTCGGGGAGATCGATCTCGTGGCTGATCTCGCCTGTCAGTGTTCGAACCTGTGCCTTCATCGCTGCTCACCCCTGCTTGCTCTGCGTACTGACGAAGTTGATCGTCGGTGCGCTGATGGTCTGCTCATCTTTCCGTATTGCAGGCCGTATCCGGACCAGCCGCTTGCTCGGCCCGGGGACGGAACCCTTGATCAGGACATAGGGCCCACGCACAAGGCCGTAGTGGAGGAATCCACCTGCCGGCGTTATATCGTCGCCGTTGGTGCCGATCTTCAAGATCCGCTTGTTGAACTCGGTGCGCTGCTGGTAGCCCATCTGTCCCATCTGGGGCACCTGCCACCGGACGTGGTGCGGATTCCAGGGGCCGAGGTTCCCGATGTGGCGCTTCTTGCCGCCGCGGGAGTGTTTGCGCTTCCTGACCTGGACACCCCAGCGCTTGACGGGGCCTTCCGTACCCTTACCGGTGGTGACGGCGGTCACATCGACGTACTCGCCGACCTCGAAGTTGCTCGAGATTGTGACCTCTTTTCCGAGAATCTCTGCGGCGTAGGCAATCTGGTCGTCGAGGCTTCCGCCGGCGATCCGCATCTCCATCAGGTCGGGGACCTTCTTCGGGACACCAGTCAGCTCGATTGGCCGGGTGTATGTCAGGGCATAGAGTTCTACGACCTTACCTTCGCCAATTGCATTCCTGATGGCTTCGAGGGCAGCAGCGGTGTCGTGGTTCTTCGGGACGTTAATACGGCGGGACAACTCAGGATCGAGGTCGGTAGCCCAGGCCTCGGTCAATGCGTGCTTCCCGTAGGTGTCCTCGCTGTATGCGCGCACGCCGGCCACCCGCATGGGTGGGACCTCAACCACGGTCACCGGTACCATTATATCCTTGCCTTCGGTGGGGCTGTTTTTACGGTCATCAACCATGATGACGTGCGTCATCCCCACCTTGTACCCTGCAAATCCCTGCACGGTCGGGGCACCCGTGTGCTCAGGCCATGAGCCGTATCGGGGAACCGGACTTTTCGCCCGCTTTCTCGGGCTGTATGCGAGGGATCCTCTGCGTGGTCTGTGTATATTCGGCATGTTTCAATCAACCCTTCGTGCGTTGTAGTGAGATGCATGCGCCGAACCCCGTGCCGGGGTACCCGACACGATGGATTCTTCTGGTGAACCCGTAACTCGGGGCAAGACATCGAACACCCCGGTACGTCTACCGGGGCGTGAAGGGAAACAGTTGATGGAGGCAGTAGATATGAGAGTACAAGAGACATCCGTCTCCGCACAATCCTGTCGCCCACTCCACTGCCGGCCCGGTGTGCACCGGGCACACTCCAGTCGTCGCCAATAGATCCTGATTCTTCGACGCTCCCAGGCAACGTTCTCCTGGAATCGGGCACGCTGCACAGGCGTTGGCCCAGCGTCTCGATCAGATCCAGCTCCTGTCATCCCGTTGTGACGAGCACAACTCCGTATCGACATCGGCCCTCCGGGAGGAGGGTTCGACCTTCGCTTAGACTGATACCCCCTACACCGCCCCGCCGCGCGTATCTGGTCCACAGATATTGCGGAGCCAGAGGGATCCCGGCAATTAGAGGCACATACTGTGCCGGCTGACTTTCAGGATCAGGCGAAGATGTGTAGAGCGGTTTCTTAAACATTACTTAAAATAAGATATAAATCTTGTTATAGAATTCTGCACCGCTCTACGCGAAACGGACATCTACTGTAATTAAAGCGGCAATTCTCTAAACTGAACGTTCGGGGGGGTGAATGAAAGGCTGCCGTCACTCCACAAAGAGGTGCACGGCCGGACAGACTCCCCATAAGGGATCATGGATCCAACACGGCCGCTCCGGCACGAGACCTGCGCGGGTGCAGGGGCGGAAGCTGGATCATCCAAAGTACAGATCGCCGTCGTTGTTGATGTAGATCTCGACGTCTTCGCGGACCTGCCGGCCCCTGAACCGCTCGGGATTCGCGTCCCGGATCCGGTTTATAAGCGAGATCGTGTCATACTTGACCTTCACACCCACCTTCTCGGCCTCAGCATAGATGATCTCAGGGACTTTGAGGAGATCGAGGCCCTTCTGGAGCGTACAGAGGTGCGTGGCGTCGAGGGTGTAGAGGAACTCAAGCGTCTCACGTGCACGCGCGATATTCTCAAGCGCGGCTTTCTCGATGGTGCAGACGTTTGCCTTTGAGGTATGAATAATCTCTGCAATCTGTTGTTGGGTCAACCCTTTCTTCCGGTAGCGCAACACTTCTTTCTGGCGATCGGTAAGCAGACCTTGTTTCATCACCTATATATTGATCATCTAAATTTAAACACTTTCCTTTAACTTAGTTAAGGACGGACCAGACATACGGGCAATTTCAAAACGTTTATATGAGAACTTGGCGATACTATCGTGTTCTCAAATTTTGAGAGGTGTATAAAGTGGTAGTTAAAGTAGGAATCGCAAAACTGGGGAATATCGCCAGTGGTGTAATGGCTGAGCTTCTTCTTGATGAGCGTGCCGACCGTGAGGATATGATCACTTTCATGGCGACCTCCGGTACGAAACTGCAGCCCGAGGATATCGACCGCGTCGTCAGCAATATGAAGGCATGGGGCCCGGACTTCTGTATCGTCGTCTCCCCGAACGGCATCCTCCCCGGACCCACCCAGGCCCGTGAGGCCCTTGCAGCAGCCGGAATCCCCTGCATCGTCATCACCGACGACGTCACCTCCAAGAAGGAGCAGTTCGAGGCACTCAAGGCGAGCAACTTCGGCTACATCATCATGAAGGCCGACTCCATGATCGGCGCCCGCCGTGAGTTCCTCGACCCCATTGAGATGGCGGACTACAACGGAAACCTCATCAAGGTCCTCTCCGTCACCGGCGCGTTCCGCAAGCTGCAGATGGAGCTCGACAAGGTGATCGACCAGGTGAAGGCCGGCAAGAAGGGTGCGGACCTCGTGCTCCCGAAGGTCGTCATGACCTCCGACAAGGCGGTCGAGGGCGAGTTCACCAACCCCTACGCGCTCGCGAAGGCACGTGCCGCCTACGAGATCGCCCAGTCTGTTGCAGGCGTCAACGTCAAGGGCTGCTTCATGACGAAGGAGTGGGAGAAGTACATCCCGATCGTCTCAAGCGCTCACGAGATGATGCGCCAGGCCATGCTCCTCTGCGAGGAGGCACGCGAGCTCGAAAAGGGCATGGATGGAGTCATCCGCAAGCCGCACAAGAAGACCGGCGAGATCGTCTCAAAGACCGCGCTCATCAGCAAGCCCGAGTAACCTCGACACCACTTCTTTTTTCGAGTTTGTAGATTGTCCTACCCGGTAGTGAGTAGGCCGTTTGTCTTCGTTGGCGATGAAGTGACGTGTGGGTTCCCGAGACCCATCTCTAGGCGAGGAACGATGGTCAGACGGGCGACGGGTGGTATTTTCCTCAGTAACACTGACACGGTTTTCAAGGGGATATCGCCATCTGGGGGAGGGGCTGACGGGGAGTGCGACTGACCGGAGGTCAGGAGCTTGAGAAACTCGAAGAGTTTCGAGGAACGAAGGGCGAAACGCCCTGAGTTCGAGCACCGTTAGGTGCGAAGGGGCGAGCCCCCCTCCCCTGTCCCCACCCCCCATGGTGATAGTCCCACGGTCCACTGCATGGGGATATTCCCCGCTCGGGTCACCCGGTTTGCCGCACAGTAAAGGCCTTCGGCCTTCTCAAAATCTGGTTCTAACCACCTACGGCGAAAAGATCATCATCCGCTCTTCGGTCATCTCCTCGATCGCGTACTTCGGCCCCTCCCGCCCGATGCCCGAGCCCCTGACCCCGCCATAGGGGGCGTGATCCATCCGGAACGTCGAGACGTCGTTGACCACCAGGCCGCCGACCCGGAGTTCCGCGAACGCCTGCGCAATCCTTCGGGAATCGTGGGTGAAGATGCCCGCCTGCAGCCCGTACTCGGAGTCGTTCGCGAGCGCGAGCGCCTCCTCGAAGGTCTCGTAGGGGGTGACCGTCACCACCGGGGCGAAGACCTCGGTCCGGTTCACTGCCATATCCGGCGTCGTCTCGACGAGAACTGTCGGCTCAAAGAGCGGACCGTCGCGGGTTCCTCCGGCAAGCACCTTCGCGCCGCCTGCGATGGCGTCCTCCACCTTTGCAAACGCTGTCTCCGCGGCAGACTCCGAGATCATCGGACCCACATCGGTCTTTAGTTCGCGTGGATCGCCGACGGTAAGGGCACGAGTCCGTTCGACAAGCAGCCCGAGCGCCTCCTCGTAAATCGGCTGATGGAGGTAGACCCGCTGCACCGAGATGCAGGCCTGGCCGGCGTTCGAGAACCCGCCGGCAACGATGCGATCGACCGCAAAGGGGATATCGGCATCCTCATGAACGATCACGGCCGCGTTTCCGCCGAGTTCCAGACCGACGCGTTTTCTGCCAGCAATCGACCGGAGGTGCCATCCGACGGCCGAACTCCCGGTGAAACTCACACAGGCGATCCGGTCGTCCCGTACCATCCGCTCCGCAAGATCGGTGCGGCAGGGGACGACGCTGAGCGCTTCCGCCGGAAACCCGGCCTCAAGCGCCATCTCGCCGAGCATCAGCGAAGAGATCGGGGTGGCCGACGCGGGTTTGAGGATAACGGAGTTTCCGGCGGCGATGGCCGGCCCCAGTTTGTGGCAGGCAAGGTTGAGCGGGAAGTTGAACGGCGTGATCGCGAGCACCGGGCCGAGCGGGAACCGGCGGAGGCAGCCTATCCGCCCTTCCCCGGCCACATTCCAGTCGAGAGGAAGGATCGTGCCGTCGATCCGGCGCGCCTCCTCGGCGGAGACCTCGATCGTCTCCTGCGCACGCACGACCTCGCTCTCGGCAAGGGCACGGGTCTTTCCCGCTTCGAGCACGATCGTGCGGGCAAGGTCTGCGGCCCGTTCCCGGATGAGATCGGCAAGCGCGTAGAGGATCTCCGAGCGGCGGTGTGCGGGAAGGCGCCGCGTGACGGAGAACCCGCGTTCGGCAGAACAGAGAGCGTCCTCGATATCCTCGCTCCCGGCAAGGCAGACCCGACCGGCGACCTCCCCGGTGTACGGGAACCGAACATCCAGGATATCGTTGTTCGTTCGCCATTCTCCGCCGATCAGGAATCCGCGTGGCTCTATCATAGAAAAAGAGTTGGTAGGCCCCGGAATTAACTTTTCTCACGGAAGAGTGCGCCGAGGTCTTCCGGGAGCGTCAGGATGACCGGCTCCAGGTGCAGTCGCTCCATGAACGCCGAGTCGCACATGGAGAGACTGTTGGGATTCAACCGTGCTATGAGGGAGCAGAATGCACGGTGACCACAGCCCGCAGTTCCCGGGGCGTCAAAGAAGATCGAGGCATTGAAGGCGTATGTGCCAAGGTCCCGGTAGAACTCAATGATGCGGATGATCCCGCGAGCCAACGGCTCTATGTAGGGCTCAAATTCATCAAGCGTCGATATCGGAAGAATTCCGCGTATCTCCCGCTCACCGAGGGGAACCGGGTTTGCAGACCAGAAGATCTCATCTTCAAAGAGGAACCGCTCGGAGCAGCGCTCGCGATCCACCAGATCGTCCCAGTAGAGGTGACCATGGTCGACAAGGTAGCGGCGCCCGGCAGAGAGGTAAAGATCCACAAGCCGGGTAGGCTCTGCATCGACGATACCCTGCAGGTGCGGGTGGACGATGCTCGCCCCGGCCGAAGGGAGGTAGTTCCAGTTTATGCTCGCGTAACCCGGAGACCGGATCATGGCCTGTGTCGTGCCGGATATAGCGTCGGCAAGGTGCCTTGCGCTAAGGCGGCCCGGCTCATGTTCGGTGGTGATTACGGTGACGACATGATGCTTGGCGAAAGGATAGAGGTTCGGGAACGTCACGCTCTCTCCGCAGTGGAGACGGCTCCCGTCCCCAAACGTCGGGGTGGAGGCGTTTATGGCGTCGGAGCAGAACGGACAACGTTCGCGCGAATCGGGCAGAGCAGGAGCGGAATCGATCTGCCGCTCTATCCGGACGGGACTGATCCTGCACCGGATACCGGTGAGGGACTCCCGGCGGTACTGAAGAATACCTCGTTCCGTCCGGATCTCATGAGTGGTGAACATGACCCTTTGTACTCCAGTTAGCGCGCCAATTGTATAAAACCCTGACAGGGGCGTGGTTGAGAGAGAAGAAAGGTCCCTATACCGGCAGGAGCGGCGGAGCAAACTCCTCTGCAGAGTGGCCGGGGAAAAAAGTGATGAGTGTTTTTCGGTCTTAGATGATGTACTTGCCGAGCAGGCGGATGGAGTTGGTCATGTCGGGGCCGAGCGGCGAGCCGAAGATGATCTGGGTAACTCCAGCCTTGGCAAGGTCCTCACACTTCTGCTTGACCGTGTCGGGGGTGCCGGCGATGGTGAAGGCATCGATCTCAGCGTCTCCGACGAGTCCGCCGACGGCCTTGAAGTCGAAGCGTGCGAGCGCATCCTTGATCTTCGCGACGTTGTTCATGTCAAGGTTGTGGCGCTCGAGGATCGCGGGCGGGGAGCCTGCGGCGATGAACGCGGCTACGATCTTTGCGGCGTTCCGGGCCTTCTTCTCGTCTTTGTCGATGGACATGGCGGTGTAGGCGCCGACGTCGAAGTTCTTCTTGCCGGCCTTCTCCATCGCTGCCTTGATGATCGGGATAGCGGCATCGAAGTCCTTGGGGTTGGACGCATTGATCAGGGCGCCGTCACCGATCGTACCGGCGAGTTCGAGGACCTTGGGGCCCTGGGCACCGATGTAGATGGGAATACCCTTCTTGCCGGGCAGGGTGACACCGGTCAGCTTGGCACCGTCGTAGTCGAAGAACTCCATGTTGCCGGTCTTCTTGACCTCTTCGCCAGAGAGGAGCTTGCGAATCTGGGTGACACCCTCAGTCAGGCGGGCGACGGGCTTGACGGGGTCGATGGCGAGCTTGGGAAGGGTCGAGAGGTCGCCGGGCCCGATACCGAGGACGGCACGTCCGTCGGAGATCTCGTTTAAGGTAGCCATGAATGAGGCAATGGCCGCGGGGGTGTCGGTGAACGTGTTCATGATTCCCGGTCCCATCTTGATCGTGTCAGTGTTTGCCGCGATCATGGCGAGGGTCGGGTATGCGTGGCGGTTGTTGTAGTGGTTGGTGATCCAAACGTAGTCGATATCCTTCGACTCTGCAAGCTTGGTGTAGTTCACCACCTGCTTAACATTGATTGCTCCGGGCACAAATTCAATTCCATATGTAGTCAAGGCTATACACCTCATTGAGTAGTTACGTGCAGAGAGTTATATACATTACCATTTTGTGCTCACTAAACGGCACGTACCGCACAGATAGTGCAAAAAGGAGTGGTGTAACGTGTTCTCCAGGGCATTCGCGATATCTCCTCCCTTACCCGGCAGAAGGATCCAGCCGGGCAAAGACAAACCGGAATTTTTAAATATATTCTATTTTATGAACAGGTTCCTTCCTGCACATTCGGGGACGTACAGAAATGTATATCTTCGCCCGCCCACATATTCATCAGTAGTTTGAGGAGATATGCGCGCTCATCTCCGCATGAAGAGGCATTCCGGGCATGCAATGGTTCAGGATAGGGGGTAGATGATATGCGAGTGCTGGCGATTGGGCTCGGTGGAGCCGGGTCACGGGTTGTAGATAGTCTCTACGACCATGACCGACGGAGCAAGGTCTACTGCATGAATGCAGCAGCAATTGATATCGACCCGAATGCTCTTGTTCAACTTCGCCACCTTCCAGAATCCGCGAGGATCTTCTTCCCGCAGATCGATCTCGTGAAACCCGACGATATCACGTATGCGATCGATATCGAAGAGGTGATGAACCGCATCCAGAGTCTGGATACTATAGAGATCGATGCTATTCTCATCTGTTGCGGGCTTGGGGGCAGTATCATCGATATTGCTCCGCTCATCATCGACAGACTCCGCAAGTCGTACGTGGAGCCGATATTTGCACTTGCCATCCTCCCATGCTTAAATGAGGGAAAACGAGTCTCGGCCAAAGCCGCTGACGACCTGGATCAGCTCAGGGACCTCGTCGATGCCGTCATCCTCTTCGACAACCAGACCTGGTCGGAGAAGATCAAGGCGGCCGCAGCTGCTGAGAGGGAGAATACGGGCATCATGGATCAACTGCGCCGGAATCCGCTCCCTCTGATCTCCAACCCAAGGGAACACTACAGCATGCTCAACGAGCGCATTGCCCGCCAGATCGGCCTCCTCCTCCGCGCCGGGGAGTTCAATGAGTCCGGGCTCGACGTTGCCGAAGTTGTCCTGGATGCCGGGGAGGTCCTCAACACCTTAAAAGGGGGCGGCTTCGTCGCGGTCGGCTACGCCACCGAGCGTCTGCCGGCCGCGTGGCTGGACTTCCTTCGCCGAAGGCAGTCTTTGAAGTACTTTATCCAGGGCTCGCAGGAGAAAGCCGCCCGGATCGTCTCGCTCGCAAAGAAAGCGGTCTACGAGGAGGTATCGATCCCCTGCGACCTAACCAGCGCCAACAAGGCTCTGGTCCTGATTGCCGGCCCCTCTGCCGAACTCTCGATGAAAGGGTTTCAGACAGTCAGAAAGTGGATTGACCGAAGCATTGCCGGCCTTGAGATGCGATCCGGTGATTATCCAGTAAAAAACACTTCGTTCGTCGGTATCATCATTGTGCTGTCGGGGCTGCTCAACGTACCTCGCGTCGAGGAACTCAAGGAGATCCGGGAGGAGTATCGTCTTGAACTCGAGGAAGAGCAGCTGAGAGCCGAAGAGGAGAAGCGACTCCGCGAAGAGGAAGCAGCCAGGGCATCGGATGCCGCCTTGGGAGAGGATGAACTGTATATCGCTTCGCCTCTCGAGTCGGCGTATCTGGAGGAGAGTGGTTACGTGGCGGGATCATCGATACCCGAGAAGGATGAGATGATTGCCCTGCCGGGCAGCGGTCAGGGCAATGTGAGGAGGAGCGACGATACCATCGAGATGCTTCCGAGAGCCGAGAAGAAATCAGACGATGGCGCTATCATTCTCCCTCCTAAGCAGGGCGGAAGAGAGATTGACCTCACCGCGTCCGCCTCGGTCACGTCATCTGTGCCTGCACCAAAGAACTCTATCTTCGATCCCAAGGGGATCAGCATCGAGAAGGCCGTGCCGAAAGATGATGCAACACTCTACACCGCATCCATACAACCGGTTCAGCGTCCGAAGGACGAGGCCTTTTCCGGTACCAGGGCCACGCTGGATCGTGGGGTACAGCGGCCGAGCGATAAGACCTTTGATGAACATAACCTGCGCATGCGAGGTCTGTCTCCCGCGCCGAAGGATACCCTGCTGGACCAGTCCGGCCTGCGTCTCGGCCGCCCGAATACTCAACCAAAGGAGCTTGACCCATCCCGCGGGCGACTCCAGGTGATCGACCCGGCCGCCCAATCGAAGAGCCGGAGAGAGAGTGAGAAGAAGCCAGATGATGAGCCCGGTGACGGCGGGATCACCTGGATGTAGTATCCATCATCCGTTCGAACGGTATGGTCCCGGCGCCGATCTCCGTCCTGACGGTGTAGCCCTTCTCGATTGCGTTGCCTATCATGTTCATGCCGCTGAACGAGACGATGGATAGGCGATAGGGGTGTTTGGGAAGGTTGTACTCCCCAACCCCTCCCCCGGCGGGGAAGGTGAACCCATACTCTTCCATCCGACCGATAGCCGCCTCTATGCGGTTTCGTGCAGCCTCAGGGACTGCACGAATATTGGCGAGCCCTACACCGGATCCGGTCGTCACAAGCCGATTGATCGAGGTGAGGCCTGCGGATATAAAGAGGTGGAGGGGATCGACCGAGGTCCCCCGATATCCGATGAGATCGAGGAATCCGGCGGAGCCGTCTTTGTCGATGGCGATCCTGCCGGCATACTCAAGCCTCGTCGGGATGCCCATCTTCTGAAGGATGCCGTCCAGGGTAACGCTGCAGGCGGTCATGATCCCTGTATATCCCTCAGGTACGCGAGGGTCGGAGTCGACGATGCGGTAAGCGTTCAGGAATCCATAGCCGGCTTTTGCCACCTCGTCGAAGGCGGCCGTGACCCCTTCAAGGTCTTCCTCGCGCACAAAGGAGAGGTTGTAGGCGATGCTCCCCGCACCGGTCTCGAGATCGAAGGTGCTCTGAAAGGCGAGTTGTTCGAGTCTTGATATGATAAAGCCGATCTGCTCGTCGACGAGCGCGCTCTCACTCTCGGCCACGCCGGCATCGGTGAGGAGGCGGCCACGATTCCCGACTTTCCTGGTGAATCCCATCTCATCGAGATACTGGAGGTAGTACTGGACGGCGCGGTCGCTCAAGACGAAACCCCGTTCGGCCATCTTCTCGCTCAATCTCTTGGCGCCCAGTGGTTCGTGCGATTCCGCAAGGATTCGCAGGATTTCAAGGTATTTCCTTTCTGAACGTATCGACGAACTCATCGTGAATGCACCGCGCCCTGGCTGTCCTGATATCGGCCCTCGTATAGCCGATCGCCGTTCAATACTTCCTGGAGAATCATCTGCACGACCCGGTCACCCTCCGCAAGGCGGATCTCCTCAGCACCGGCATTCGTCAGGCAGAGCGTCAACTGGCCGCGGAATCCCGGGTCTACAAACCCCCCACCGAGGAGGACGCCCCGGCGGGCAAGCGACGAACGGCACCGGAGGGTTGCTGCGAGGTCTTTTGGGAGTTCCACCCGCTCGATCGAGGGGACGAGGGTGCATCTTCCGCGCGGGAGTATGGTCTCCTCGGCTACCCGGAGGTCGTAGGAGGCGGGCTGCAGAGACGCACTATGGTATGGATCGATGATAAGGTCACCGGCTTTGAGCCGGCGAAGGATTTCGCTGGACGAGAGGATCATCGTACAATGTACTGGTATAAAAACGCTTAATAACTTATGATAGAAATCAAAGAGGGGACCCATAGGGTAGAGGATATCCTCTTGGGCTTCGAACCCAAGGACGCGGGTTCGATTCCCGCTGGGTCCGTCGTTTTTCTTCGGGCGCACAAGGTGTGCATCCCGGATGCTGTGCACCATCTCCGGGAGTCTTTGGTCGTGCAGGAGCTCCGGGCGGGATACCCCCAAAACCTGGCCCTGATTGCTGCAAGTATGGGTAAATCCGCCCCTCAAAAAAGGAGTGGGGAATTTTCATTGGATCTGGATGTACGCGCTCCGGTTTGTCCCAACAACCACTTCCTGGTCCAGCCAGGCCGAGGAATCCCCTGTATCCGGCGCATAGCCGGTAACCCTGATGATGTACTTGCCGGCAGGAAGACCGCGCACGTCCAGCGTGGATGTATCGTGCGTTGTCGTGTTCGTAGCGTGGCGCGTGTCGAACTTCACCCAGGAGTAGCCGTTATTGTTGGAGTAGAAGAGATCCTCCGTCACGGTATAGAGACCGGTATAATTGAGATCCCAGGCGACCGGGAGGAATTCGGTGACCGGCTCCACTCCGGTGAATCGAAGGTTGCTGATCTCAAGGCTCCGGAAGTCCAATCCCGTGTTGTTCAGCGGATAGGCCGTGATGAAGGTGTCAGGGAGCGCCAATGTATCGGTGCCGTTGTTGAACGTGATCGTCGAGCCCGGGCCAAAGATATTGATGTTACCTTCCTTCAACACCTTGAGGCGGAACGTCGTCTCCCAGGTCTGACCGAGCCGCATGGTGCCGATATCGAAATGGAGGTTGTGGTCATCGTTCCAATCGTCGGTCTGGTCGATGGTGTGCTTTGGTGTTACCACACGGCGCCCAGTCTCATTATCCACCCAGCTCTCGACGGTCGTCGAGACCCCGGTCTCGTGGACGTAATCGAAGACGTCGGCTCCGGATTCGAATCTCTCGTTCACCTCGACGTTCTCAAAGGCGATGTCAAGTTTGGTGTCGACACCGGCCTCGGTCCGAAGCTCGCCGGCGATCTCGGTGTAAACCCTCCGGAGGTCGTCCTCGTTGCCGGCCCAGACATATCTCCCACCAGTTGCGCTAGACAGGATGCTGAGATCCCTCTCGACGCGCCAATCCAGGTTCGACGCAAAACCAATGCTGTAGATCTTCACTTTGTTCGTTTCACCGCCACTGTTGGCATACACCGACATGTTCTGGTTGGTGTATTGGCCGTTATCACAGGTCCAGCTATCGGGGCGGATGCGGACCCACTTTTTCTCCTTGGTGTCATACCAGTCTCCCCGGTCCAACTCTCTCAGAACATTCGCATCGCCTTTCGGTCCCGGAAGATCATGGTACCACTCGTACTTCTCGCTTGAGAAACTGTAACTGCTCCCGCTCCACCGATATCCAGACAGAGGCGCCCAGTATGGAGACGAATACCAATCGCTGGTGAGATAGCGATTATTATCCGCGTAACCTATGCCTTTTGCGAGCGGTGAGCCATGGTAATTCCAGTCGCCATCACCCATGAGGATGACTGCTTTGACCGCATCGGGTCTTCCATTCTCCTTAAGGTACTTGATCGCAGTATAATACGCCATCCTCATGTTTGTCGCACCGTCTGGCGACAATTTGTTTATCGCTCTCTTTATCTCATCAGGGTCACTGGTTAACCCCTGGTCCAGCGTGGCACCGAAAGAGAACGAGACCAGAGCCACCCGGTCGCATACAAAGTTCATCTGGTCGACAAAATCACTCGCCGCACTCTTTGCCGCCGCCATCCTTGTCGGGAGTACGTCCGTCCCCCCCATACTCCCCGATCTGTCGATCACCAGCACCACATCAATCGGGTCCGGCTGAAGAGCCCAGCCGTCGCCACGGAGGCGGACCGTGACATCGGTTGTGTTATCCACCGCAACCGTCTCAGGGGAGACGGAGGTCTCCACCGAGAGGTAAGGGTAGTTCTTCCAGGCGAGAACGATATCCCGGGTGACGTTCTCCCATGTTGCCCGGACGACCGCCGTGCCGGTCGCGGTGTCGCTCCAGCCCTCCTCGCTCCGGTCGGTCGTGAACATACCCGGCCGGAAGTCAACGATCGCGGAGCCGTTCCCGTCGGTATAAGCCCATGTCGTCACCAGTTCCGGCTCCCGGGTCTGAACGTATGGTGCACAGTTCACCGATATGATCTCAAACGAGACCCGTTCCCCCCCTACCGGGTTCCCTCTCTCGTCGATCACCTTGGCCCGGAGGTGCGAGACGGAGCCGTCGTTGACGTCTCGGCTCGGCATCGTCTGCGGGCTTGCAGAGAGGAGCATGTTCACCGGCTCGGTGCTGGTAAACTCCACTTCCTGTGATACACTCACACTCGAGTTCGCGGCGGTCGTGGCGGTGATGGTCGCACGACCGATCGAGTCCTCAGGCCCGTAGGTGATCTTCACCTGCCCATCGGAGTTGGAGACAAGAAGCCGGCTCTCTCGCTTGTCCTGCTGCCCGGGCCGCTTCATCGTGGCGTTCACCCAGAGGTCCTGCCCGACTGAGGGGTTCCCATACCTGTCGAACAGAGTGTAGGTGAGCGATATCATCGTCTTTCCGTCAGCCGGGACCGAACCACTGGCAGGGACAACAGCCTGTGTGATGGTGGACGGCACCCCTCCAACACCCGTGATTGGGATGCACAGACCCTCAATCGGCTCCGGCGGCTGGATGAAGATAAGGTTCTCTCCGGCCACGGTATCGACCCGGAACTCCACAATAGCGCATCCGTTCTCATCTACTTCGACGGAGACAGAGTCCTTACCCCCATCAAACACCCCGCCGGTGCCCCCCTCAATCATGCCTGCCGCAAAACGCACCTTCTCGGCTATGTTGCGGTTATCGACCGGGTTCCCGTACTCGTCCTCCAGCCAGACGATGACTCTCGCCTTCTCGCCTGCGATAACATCCTGCGAGCACCACCAATTGGCAATAACACGCGGGACCGCGTGATCTATCGGCTGGTCAACGCTCGCGACCAAGGACCCATCCGGGATCATCGCTGTGATCGCTGCATTCCCACTCTTTGTCCCAGGGGTAAAGAGCGCCGTTGCTCTGCCAGCACCGTCCGTCACCACCCGGGCGGGAGAGATGGTGCCATATGTGCTCTCCACCCTCAGGTCAACGGTAACCCCGGGAAGGGGGGTGTTCTCGGTACTGTTCGAGACCCGCACAGTTATAGTCGCGGGATCTTTGCTCCCCGCCGTCAACCACGGGGTATCAGTAGAAAGTTCAATCGTATCCGGTATCGCCGCTCCTGTCGGGATCACAAAGAAAAGGACCCCTATAATCAGGCACGCATACGTCCAGGTCTTCATACGCCACCGTATGTGCTCTTTGGCGAATGATCGTATATAAAAATTATCAATTGAATAATTGATTAAAATTGGTCTTTTGCATATATGAGCAATAATATTCGCCAAAATCGGATAACATTTAGTTTAACTAAGATCACTGGAAACAAAAACATCACTCACACCCCTCTGGAAGCACAACCTTTCCCACAAGGACACAATTTTCCCAAAAAAAAAGATCGGGAGCCTTACAGGCTGTCTCGGCCGCGAGACCTGCCCGGGCCCTGCCCGACCCGCCTGGCCTGTCTCTGCCGCACGATGAAGATCGCTACGAAGACGATCAAGGCGACAATCCCTATCCCGGCGACGAGCATCCAGATATTGAAGTTTGGCTCCATGACGAGCGGGATGGTGAACTCGGTCGTGCCGAGGGGGATCTCCTGGTTAATCGAGACGTTCTGGTAACCGTCGCGTGCGGCGGCGATGACATGCACCTTGTTCGTGACAAGCTCCGTCCTGAGGCATCCCAGACTGTCGGTCACCCCGGCAACCTGACCATCGATGACGATGACTGCATCGGCAATCACTTTCCGGTCGGGGCCTTCTGCGCGGATGGTCACACTTGCCCGGTCATACGAGAGTTCGGCGATGATATCCTCCGCCTGTCCGGAGATCTGGCGCATCTCGCTCCAGTCCACGTAACCGGGCGCCCTCACCTGGATCTCGTAAGCCCCTGCATGGATATCGGAGAGGGCGAACCTGCCATACTGGTTGGTCTTGCCCTTGAACGTTCCGTTAAGGTAGACCTCCGCGCCCGCGATTGGTTTTGTCGCTTCATCGAAGGCTGTTATCGAGAGCGGGTATGCAGACTTCGAGAGATCTGCCCGGAGCAGCACGGTATCGGCATCGAGATAGCGCTCTTCCTGATAGGGCTGGTAGTCCGGGGCCGTGACCTTAAAGGAGTAGCGCATCTCCCGCTGCAGGTTGAGCGGCAGCCTGCCGGCGCTGTCGGTCGCCCCGGCGCGCTTACCGTCGACGTAGACCTCCGCACCCGCGATGGGGTCCAGGGTCGCGCTGTCCCGGACCTGGATAGCCAGGAGATCGCTCCTGAAGAGCCAGTACTGGACGATCTGGCCGCCGCTCTCCATCTGCACGGTCTTGGTGAGATCGTAGTAGCCGGATGCCCGGATCTCGACGTTGTAGACCGCACCCGCCTTCACCGAGAAGTCGACGCTCCCGTCGCTCCCGGTGGTTCCCGAAGAGGAGGTTCCTTCGCCTTCGATGCGCACCAGGGCACCGCGGATCGGCTCCAGGGTCGCTGAGTCGTAGAGCTCGAACGTGAGGGTCTCGTCTTTGCGCTCCATATCGACGAAGATGCTGGTCTTATCGGCATCAACGTAACCGACCCAGTCCTTGTAGCCCGTCCGGGCCACCTTCAGGCGCAGGTCCTTTTTTCCGGAGTGATAGTATGAGTAAATGCCGTCGGATGCAGTGCTTCCAACATAACTGCCATCGATGTATATAGAAGCATCAACGAGCGCGCTCCCAGTCTTCTCATCGGCCACGTTGATCCGGAGGGTGACCGCCTGCGCCGAGCAGCAGAGAAGGGCGCAGGAGAGGAGAAGTGCTATGATGAGACGACGATCTGCCATGCTGGAGTGTACTGTGGCAAAAAATTTGAGTGCATCGGTTTAGACCCAGCGTTCGGATGGAATCCGCTCAAGGACCATCCCTTCGACGACCACCGGCATCAGGGTTCTACCGACCTCGATTGCACGCTCAAGCCGCCATTCGCGATCCGCGTAGATGGTAAAGATGGGGTCGCCCTTCCGGACCCGGGTTCCCTTCTTTGCGTGGATGAAGAGCCCTGCGCCGTGATCGTTGGGAGACCC
This sequence comes from Methanoculleus thermophilus, assembly GCF_001571405.1. Taxonomy (NCBI): domain Archaea; kingdom Methanobacteriati; phylum Methanobacteriota; class Methanomicrobia; order Methanomicrobiales; family Methanomicrobiaceae; genus Methanoculleus; species Methanoculleus thermophilus. The sequence goes on from NZ_BCNX01000007.1 coordinate 146,997, forward strand.
TGCAAGGCGGGCGAGCGTGACGAGCGCGCTGTTGTTGAGCTCGATGACGTAGCCGTCCTGCGGTGCCCTCACGTCGAACCGGTACTCGCCGGGGACGATATCCTCGGCCTTCACATCGGGATTGCCGCCCTGGATCTCGATGATCTGGCGCATCTTCTCAAGCGCCTTGCCGCTCCGGAGGATCTCTGCAGCCATCTGATACCCCTGCCCCGGTGCGGCTTTCCCGGCCATCTCAAGCGCGATCCCGGCAAGCGAGAGGCTCTTCTGGATCAGGGAGTTGGGCTCTGTCGCCCCTTCGAGGACGGCGAGCGCCTCATGCACCTCGAGGTTCGGGCCGATGGTGTGGCCGACGAGCGACTCTCCGTAGCTTAATGCGCACTCAACCCGCATACCGAGCCGCTCCCCGAGTTCGATGAACTCACGGGCGAGTTTCCGGCCGTCCTGGGCCGTTGGGATCTTGGTGTTCCGGCCGATGGGGATATCGATGACCACGAGGTCGGCGCCGACCGCGAACTTCTTGGCCATGACGCTCGCGATCATCTGACCCCGAGCGTCGATCTTGAACGGGTACTCGTAGGTGATGATCTTGTCATCGGCCGGAGCGATGTTCGTGGCCCCGCCCCAGACGATCGCGCCGCCGACCTTCTCGGTCATCTGCTGCACCTCTAGCGCTGTAAACGAGACCGGCGCGAGGACTTCCATGAGGTCCGCGGTCCCGCCGGCACCGGTGATGGCCCGGGAGCTGGTCTTCGGGATCATAAGGCCGCTCGCGGCGATGATCGGGACGATCAGGAGTGAGATCTTGTTCCCGGGGACCCCTCCGATGGAGTGCTTGTCGACGACGGGGTGCCGGGTGAACCGGAGGTGTTCCCCGGTCTCGACCATGGCCCTCGTCAGGTGTTCGACCTCATCCATATCGAGGCCGTGGATGTAGGACGCGGTGACGTAGGCGGTGATCTCGCCCGGCGAGAGAGTATCGTTGACGATATCCCTCACGATATCCATGGTCTCGTCCTTCGTGAACCGACCGCCGTCCATCTTCTTCTTGATGTGCAGGAGGGAGCGGGGCCGCTCGGCACTCCGGACCACAACAGGAGTTCCTTCGTCTACGGCGAGCGTGGCGTTCAGCGGCCGGTAAACCCCGATGACGCCGGGCTCGATGAGCGAACCGGTGGTGTCGACGTGGGCCTGGGCGGTCTTTCCCGTCGTTTCGTCGATGATCTGGACGCGGTCGCCGTCGCGGACCCGCATCTCCTGTGCGTCGGTGCAGTGGAGGAGGACCCCCTTGTTTGCGATGTCGAGGAGTTTCACTGTCAGCTTCATACGCGTAACCCTATCCTACCTGAAATTGAGGGTTTGTACTACTTAAGGGCGGCAGGTCTGGGGGCCGGGTTGGGGAATCACAGGACGATAGAGCCAGTCGTCACTCGCAGCGGCACGACCTACCCGGCAGCGAAACGGATATCCTGCAGTGGAACCATTACTGAATGGGGGCATGGTGTGGGAAGACTTCGGGGAATCAAAGGTCACGAGGCAGTGCGGGCCTTTGTGCGGGCAGGCGGCGTGATGCGGCAGGGAAAAGGCGATCATGTCAACATTAAAATGCCATCAGGAGCGATCATAACTCTGCCTTGGTCGAAGGAGTTAAAGATCGGGCTTCTTACGGCGGCAATAAAGAAAGCTGGTTTAACTGAGGAAGAGTTTCTCGCGTTACTTTAAATAGGGTGCTTAAAATGGAGTTTACTGTTGTGATCCAGAAGGCTGAAGAAGGAGGGTTCTGGGCAGAAGTCCCGGCGCTTCCCGGGTGCTACTCCCAGGGAGAGACAGTCGAGGAGACATTGGAGAACATCCGGGAAGCGATCGAAGGGCACGTGGAAGCGTTGCGGCAGGAGGGGCAGGGAGTTCCCCCGGAGGAAGACCTGATCATCGGCAGGGTCCGGGTCTCCGAAGGCGTGGCGTGAGCCGGCCGGTAGACCGCGATGACGCCGGGCCCGATGAGCGAGCTGGTGGTGTCGACATGGGCCTGGGCAGTCTTTCCCGTCACTTTATCGGTGACCTCGAAACAGTCGCCGTCGCAGATCCGTATTTCTTTCGCGTCGGTGCTGTATGGCAGAGATCCATTCACTGCCATTAGTGATCTAGCGTATATCGTCTCAACATACGGCCTCCTATCCCCTAAAAGGCCGCAGATTGCAGAAACTGTTCAATTTCGTCCCTGAAGAAAGAGAAGTCTTCGATATGCTCTTTTAAGATCGAGAAGGCAAGTTCATCGTCGATTCTCCCGTAACGGTACGCCACAATGTTCCGGAATCCCTTCATTGCCTTCAGATTCTGCCGCGTTTCGGGTTTCAGCACCCCATGCTGCACGAGATTCTCAAGAATATCCTCATCAGTACCGGGGACTCCGAGATAGAGATCGGCGTTTAGGATGGCACAGATATCGAAGATGTTTTCGATGGCATACTCAGTCCGTTTGTAGATGCCGTCCTTTACGATGCCGAGCCGCCTGAATTCGTCAGCTGAATCAGGGAGGTGATCTTTGACCATATCGATACTCTCCGCCATCTCTTCAAGATTGATGCGGATTATGGTATCCCTGACCTCATTCGTCACACCATCGCCTCCTTGCCGATATAATCGTACAACCGATGTTTGAAGTCGTCGAAGTCACGGATCGTCCGGTACGCGACGTCGTAGACGAACCGCTCATCGGTGGAGTAGAGAACCCGTCCACGCAAGACCTCCATACGGACGTACAGCGGCAGGTGAGAGAAGATCTGGATGTCGTAGCGGTCGTCGGCGAGTTCAGAGAGCGCTGCAAGCCGAAACCGGGCGGCCTCCTCGCGGTCTCCGTCGTAATAGATGCAAAGATCGATATCGGAATCATCTCTCGCCCGCCCGGCGGCGACGGAGCCGTAGAGGATGATGAAGCGGACCTTCGTAAACCCCTCGATAGCCTTGAGCCGCTTGAGGGCATGCCGGACGAACTTTTCCATTGCTCTCACCCCGGGGCGGGCCCGGAAATCCTCCCTGTTCTAGAGAGGGATGCTCGTGCATTAACGTTTCCCAAACCGCTCTCCTCCGCAAGATCGCACTCCGGACAACCGCTCTCTCCAAGAGGATAGATACCGGGGTCCCGTGCTGGAGAGCGTCTGGCCGAACTCCTGCGCCGTGGTAGAGGACTTTGCGGCGTTGATGTCGGAGAAACGTCGGGCCGGGACTTCCTCTCAAACTCACGACCCCCGGCTGAGAAGACAATCATCATGGATTGTTTCATCGGGCTTTCTGCCCGCGTTCCCTCCCGTATCGTCCAGGTGATCGGATCAGGGACTGCGCTTGATGAGAGTTCCGACAACCTATCAGTGATAGGTAAGTAGCATTATCACAATTCAGGGATATATATCAGTGATAAGTTTAAATACATATCACTTTGAAGAGATACATATGACTCTGACAGACCGCTCCTCCGACGTCGTCGAGTTCATCCTGAATGCGCTTGACCTGCCGACCAGTCCGGAAATCCTCGATGTCGGCAACCTGTACGAAGTACTCGGCCAGGATTTCCCATTCCAGCCGGATATGATGCTCAAAGCGGGTGGCCGCCTCTACTTCATCGAAGTGGTATCGAGAGTAGCGTCGCTGGACACGATCGCAAGAATGCAACTTCTGCGGGAACTCTGGCGCCGAAAGGGCCAGGAGTTGCCGGAGCCGGTGTTGGTCATCGCCGCCAGGGCTATTCACCCCCGGGAAGAGCAATTAGCCGAAAAACTCGATATTCAGGTGATTCGTCTCCCATGGAAACCGGATCTACCTCTCAAACATGAGTACAAGCCATCGAAAAGCAGGCTCACCACCGAAAAATCCTGGAAAGTTGTATCCCGCCTGCTCAAAGAGAAGAGCACGTCCATCCGGCAGCTGGCACTACGGGAGGGTGTCTCTTACGGCTGGGCGCATAAGATCATCGGGGCGCTCATCGAGCAGGAGATCGTAGAGAGAAACGACAGTTACGTCCGGATCGTCGACGTAAAAAGACTCCTTAACGGTATTGCCTGGGAGCGGCCGATGAAGAACCTGCAGATAGCAGAAGTGCCGATAGACTTCAGCGAATCGATACCGGCAGCAAGGGATATTTCATACATGCTGGAGAGGCAGAAGATCCCGTTTGCCTTTACCGGTTACACCTCCGGCGGGCTTTACACCGGGTATGCTGTGCGCCAGGATGCAGTCAGTCTCTATCTTGAAGAGAAACATCTCGATCTCTTCGAGGAGTTCTTCAGTGGACCGTCTGGAGGCGGGATCCGGGCCTGGATTTATGCGCCGGACAGGGATGTATTTACCGATACCCGACAGATAGAGGGTATCACCATCGTATCCCCCGCTCAGACCCTGCTTGACCTCGCAGGACTTGGTTACAGCGTGATGGATCTGACGAAAGCCATGGTGGATAGGTATGCCGCCCTATAATCCAAACCAGGGTATCATCGAACGGTCGCTTGGTGAACTCAGGGTAATTGCAGAGTGGATCCATGCACGAGGAGAAGACCCGGACAACCCTGAGGTCATCCTCATCGGTGGTTGGGCGGTGGACGCATACAATCCCTATCTCGGTTCGGTAGACATCGATCTCGTAACGACAGGTCGTATCAGGCGTACCCTGATGCACTATCTTCGTTCAGATCATGACTTCATGCCGGAACGTCAGATGAACGTCACAAAGAGCGTCGCGAAGATGACGCCTGCAGGGAAGATAATTCTGGATTTCGCCACGCGGGAGGCTCAGCAACCATTCGAAGGCAAACCGGAAGTGCTCTTCACCTTCGAGATCCTTTCCGGGAACACGTCAAGGAGGCTGATACGAGGCGGGGTCGAGATGTCGATCCCGACGCGTGCCATGCTTGTAATCCTCAAGATGAAGGCCGTGTGGGATCGTTCTTACCGGCTCGAACATGGTCTGTCGCACGATGAAGTCTGGGAGGAGGGGAAATTGGTCAAGGATTATGCGGATATCCTTGCACTCATCGATCCGGTGCATGGGGGGCACGAACTTGATATTGAGTGTCTTGGTGAGCACCTTAACCGATATGACTTCCTGAGAGGTTGCATTGAACACCTTCCCCGGGTGAATGCGGCACACGAGCGATATGCGAGGATGGATAGGGCAGATGTCCGCCGCGTGTGCGAGGATTTACTCTCAATCCTCTGAAACAGGGGCACATGGGGCGGGCGGAATGAAGGGGTGAGCCTGACCGGGGAGATAACTGTCATGAATTGTTCTATCGGGCATACTCCTCAATCCGTTCCATCGACTCGAGGATATGAATACATTTCTGGAGGAATGTCGTTCTTCTCAAACTCTGAATATCCTACCCGTCGTTCTCCGCGTGATGCGGTATTCATTACCCATACACCGCGGCATCACGCGTTTACAGAACCGGGAGGCCAAGAACCCTCCGGCATCGTGACACCGTCCCGTACCCAAAAAAATCGCTCAACAAAACAGAGACGAAACAAAAAATTAGGGTTGGTTAGTTAGGGTTTAGTCCCGACGAAGGACCAGGAAGGCAACCGCACCAAGGCCGGCAAGAGCAACAAGTGCTCCGAATCCGGGGGACTGGGTGGGGGTTGGCTCAGTGGTCGCAGTTCCGGTCGGGGTGGTGGTCTCAGTGCCCGTCGGGGTGGTGGTCTCAGTGCCCGTCGGCGTCGGCGCGGTGCCCTCAACGATGTTGAAGGTCGTGCTTGTGGACGTCTGAGTCTCGATGGACTCGACCGTGACGGTGTACTGGTCGGGCCTGAAGGTGGTTCCGTCGACCTCGAAGGACCAGGTGTTCGCGGTCTCGCCCTGCTGGATGGTCACGGTGCCAGCGTCGCTCGAGAAGCCAGAGGTCTCACCGGCCGCACCGGGCTGGAACGCAGCGGAGGTCACTTCGACGATCAGCTCACCGCCAGCCGCGAGGTTGGTGGTACCGGTGATCGTGAACGTGCTTCCTGCGGACTGGTCACCGATCGGGTCGATCCGGATCCAGGCATCCTCGAGGAAGAAGGTCAGCTTCGTGTACTTGTCGTCGGAATACGGCGAGTTAAGGGCGTTGATAACCGCGTTTGCTGCAGCGGAAGCCGTCAGCTGCGTGAGGTCAACACTACCTGCAGATCCTGCTGCGGGTAAGCCGGGCCCGGTCAGGTACCGCCCGTTGGTGCCAACTGCGTAGCCACCGCTCATCGGGTGCTGGACGATGACAAAGTACTGGCCGGAAGAGAGCAACTCGGTGTTGTCGAGTTCGTACTCGAACGTACCGTCATCCTCAACACTGACGGTCTCGACATTTACGACCCTGCTGTTTGCAGCATCGCCGTAGAAGTTCTTGCCGAAGATCCAGATCTGGACATCATTTGTGCTGCCCTGTGCAGTTCCGGTGATCTTGATGTCATCACCGCTGGCAACAGTAGCGCCGCTCACGGTCGCGGTGACAAATCCGGGCCGGAGCTGGATGGTGGCCGTGGCATACTTGGCGCCGGAAAGGTTATTCCTGTCCCGGGGCTCCGAAACTGCGTAGATTGTGTAACCACCGGCTTCAAGAGCGCCGAGGTTGCCAGTATCCCAGTCATAGGACCAGGTGTCGTCCCCCTCAACATCCACTTCGAGAGGCTGCGCATTGTTCAGGCGCGTAAGGTTCTCAGGGTTGACACCCTCACTGCCGAGGTTCGGACCGGTCATGAAGAGGTAGACTGTGTCGCTCTCAGTGCAGGTACCGGAGAGTGTGATCTCCTCACCGACGTAGTAGGTGCCGGTTCCGGACGCGGTGATGGTAACCGAGCCTTCCTCAACCCTCACCTTGACGCTGTCAGTCTTGACGGCGACGCCCGACATTGCAGAGCCAGTCGAGTTAACAGGACCTGCGACTTCGATGGTGTAGGTCTTGGCATCAGTCGAGGAGTTGGTGGTGAATGCAACAGTCCGGGTTCCACCAGCAGTGGTCTTAAAGAGCCCGTGAGTCTCGTCGCCATAACCGCTCTGCCATCCAACCTGGTTCGGGACAAGCTTCGGCTGGGCCTTGCCGGTGGATGCAGAGGTTGTGATGTTCACCCAGTAGTACTTCTCGGACTCGCCGGTGATGGTCACGGAGAAGTCATTGCCGCGAACAACCGAATCCTTGTCAGCCTCAATGGCGACTGCCCCGGAGGTGACCTCGAAGGTCACGGAGTTGGAGTCCGTCAGATCGGCAGAGTCGCTGGACCAGACTGCCCGTGCAGTGTAGGTACCGGTTGGGAGATTGGCCACAGGGATAACAGGCGTCTCATTCCACTGCGCCTGACCGAGGTGTACCTTAAGGTCCTCGCCACCGAGTGTCGTCACCGTACCGCCGCTGGGTGTGGTGACGCGGACTTCAACGAGGTTGTAGTCCTTAGGCATGCCAGGGGTGTTAAGGCCTGCAAGGTTGTGGTCAATCCGGAACCGGATGTCGCTTGTCCGGGACACAGACTGGCCATCCACGGACGTGGTACCAGTGCTGCCCAGCAGGACGCGAAGGTTCATCGAGGGGTTCTCAATGAGAACTCTTCCGTCAGGGGCTATACCTGGGTCAGTGTAATCGGCACCGGCTTGGAAGGCCTGCCAGGTGGTCCCGGCTCCGGATCCAACTGCCGTTGCAGTCAGGTCGAAGCTGGTGATATCGGATACCTGAATGACCTGTACGACATTCCTGTCACTCAGGCTGCCGCTGAAACGAACTAAGTTTCCACTGCCACTGGCAGCACCGAAGACACTCGACAGGTCGAGGTTTTCTTCACCTACATAGATGGTGTCGCCGGAACTTATAGTCCGCGCTGCCGCAACCGGTGCAACGACCAGCGCAGCCGCGAGGATCATGGCAACGACCATCAGTTTTGTCATACTCTTCATACTATACCTCCATTGTGATGACATGAGGGAATGTGAACGCGAGGTACTCGACAGACGTCGAATACGGGTTCACCACGCTCTATACTCCGAATTACGGAATATGTCACAATATTTGTGGAACACTTAATATATCCTTTGTGGTCGACCGGGTACCTGGCGTCTCCAAAAGGCACCACAACGCTGGAAATCGTCCTGAATATGCCAGGATTCCGCTTCATTCCCGGATCATCGAGGTTCATGGTTATACGAGGATAAAAACCTTACTCCATAAAAATCAACGAGCGCCGGGCCCCGCCAGCACCCCAACCACCTCCGTTGGCGCCGGCTGGAGTAACCTGCCGCGCCCGGGGCGAGCGGCAGACTGCCTCCCCGGGCACCACCCTCGCCGCAGGCCCGCCGGTGGAGCATCTATATAGGAGACTTTTCTATCCCGGCCGGCCAACCACTCTCTATGCGGATCATTCGGGCCCCCACACTCGCACGGGCACACGAACTGGCAGTCAAGACCGTCCTCGAGAAGGGATGGGTGCTGGAGACCGAGAACGACGAAGCGACGGTCGAGTGCGAAGAACTCACGCTCGAGGTGGAGTCGCCGGAGACCGAGCCGATGGCAAGCCCCGCCTCCCGGTTCCAGAAGCGGTTCCTGGACGTTTACGTCGATAACCTCCTGCACGGCTCCGATGCAAAGTTCGAGTACGACTATCACCGGCGGCTCTTCGACTGGGGGGAAAGACTCACGACGGAGGGCGAGGACGTCCACGTCGACCAGATCGACTATATTGCCAGAAAGCTCGCCGCCGCCCCGAACTCCCGGCGGGCGGTCGCGGTCACCTGGAACCCGGTCGTCGACGAGAACCTCAATGACTGCCCCTGCCTGCAGCTCGTCCAGTGTCTGCTGCGGGACGGAAAACTCCAGATGAAGGTCGTCTTCCGGAGCAACGATATCCTCTCCGCCGCCGGGTCGAATATGTATGCGCTCGTGCACCTCCAGAAGGCGATCGCGGATCGACTCGGTGTCCCCTGCGGGCGCTACACCCACATCGCGCTCGTCCCCCACGTATACTACAGGCGGGATCTCAACGATATCGAGCCGTTCTGCAGATCCGGGACGGAGATCCGGCCTATCGCCGAGGTCTGCAGGGTGTGCGGGAAGTGCCCGCGGTCGTCCGAAGTACGCCGCTGAGCCGTCAGGTTAATTAGGAACTAAATATAACATTTTAGAGCGCAATTGTAGCAGCCCGGTAGTGTAGCGGTCAATCATGCGAGACTCTGGATCTCGCGACAGCAGTTCGAATCTGCTCCGGGCTATACTCGAGCTTTTTTCTGATTCTCAACCATACAGTAGATTATGCCTGATTACAACCTCGGCGGCACCGTCCGGCTCGATGATCCAAAGACCCTCGCCCGGCTCACCGCACTCTACGAAGAGGAGGCTATCCACCACGTCCAGGTCCAGGCAGTCCTGCTCCCCCAGCCCCTCTTTCGCGAGCACCTCGACCGGATCGCCGCCGCCGGCATCCCGGCCGTCATCCACGCTCCCCACCACGGCCACGGCGTCAACCCCTGTGCCCCGGCCGCCTACGACAACCGGCCAATCAAGGAGATCGAGGCGTACGTTGAGGAGGCGATGAGCCAGACGCTTGAAGCCGCCGACGTCCTTGGTGCGGAGACGATCGTCCTCCACGCCGGACGCTACGAGCCGGGCGCCGATGCAGCCGCGAGGGAGACCTTCGCCGGATTCCTCGACCGCCACTCCGATCCACGGTTTGCGCTCGAGAACCTCCCCGCGGTCTACGCCGGCTACCCCCTCCTCGGGAATACCGCCAAAGATCTCACAGCCCTTGCGGGCGAGACGATCACCCACTTCTGCCTCGACTTTCCCCACCTTGCCTGCACAACAAACTATCGCGGCCTCTCATTTACAGAGGAACTTGAGCGGTTCGATGCCCTTAACGTGACTCACCACCACCTCTCGAACATCCGCCGCGGCTCGATCACCGACGAACACCTCGAACTCGACCATCCCGAGGGCGGGCTCGATCTTAACGCCGTCGTCTCCCGGCTCCGACGGCACCCAGCCGTCCCGACGACGCTCGAGTATAAGGAGGACTCCCCGGAGGTTTATGCCCGGCAGGCGCGGGTCTTTGCCGGGCTCTGGGAGGGGCATGCCCGGGGCGGGAGAGATTAATATATAACTCTCTGCCAGCCCCTCCCTCACGCCAGAAGCGCCGCGATGATCCCCGTCAAAAAGATCCCATCAAACGTCCCCGCCCCCCCGATACTCGCCATCGGCGCCCCGAGGTCCGCAATACGGTGGAGGTTCAGGAGATCCGCCCCGATCAGGGTCCCAAGCGTCCCGCTCACGTAGGCGATGATCACCGACGAGCCCGGGACGCCGCCCGCAAAGACCGAGAGGATGAGCGCCGCAATGAGCGCCGCAAGCGGCGGGATGAAGAACGGGGTCGCGATCCCGAGGCCCGGCACCGGGCGGGCGACGAGTTTTGTCACGACCGTCACGACCCCGACCCCGACGAGGGCAAGCCCGAAGAGCAGGTAGCCGCCGCTGATTATGACCGAGTCGTAGAGCAGGTAGAGCGATATCAGGACAGGAATCACGGCACCGCCGACGTTGACCGCGAGGACCGTCCGCGACACCGGCTGCGGGATGCGGTAGAGCCGTCCGTACATGGCGACGTAGCGGTCGTAGACAGGCGAGGCCGGGCGGCTTGTGAGCGTCCGGATGGGGATATTGATGAAACTTCCGATGAGGATCAGGAAGAGTATGACGAGCGCCTGCCACCAGGAGAACCCGAGCCTCGTGAACGTCGCCCCGATCGCCGTCAGGAAGAGGATCGGAAAGACAACAATGGCAAGGATGAAGAGAACGAACAAACCGAAGAGAAGGAGGAGCATCACGGGGGAGAACGGGTTGAAGATGACTCGGTCCATGCCGAAAGGTCTCCTCCTCATCTATAATATAAGCTACTCCGGAAGCGAGCAGACGATCGCGGCGTGATCCTGGTGGTAGGGCTCGAGCCACCGGACATCCACGACGACAAGGTGCTTCTCAAGCCCGGCCCGGGCCTCCGCGAGCACCTCGGCCGGGTCACGCCGGACGTCCACGCTCCGGGTCTTGAGCATCAGGATGAGGTGCCCGCCGGGTTTGAGGAAGACGAGGTTCCGCTCCGCGATCTCGACCTGGTTTGGCTGCGCCACATCCTGGTAGACCAGGTCCACCCCCTCCATGAACGGCGCATACTCCTCCGGCCTCCCCGCGTCGGCCATGATCGGGACGATATTCTTCCTCCGGCGGGCCACCTCAAGGAGGTCCTGCATCGGCCGGGGGGCAAACTCCACCGCGTAGACGGTCTCGACGTAGTCGGCGACGTGCGAGACCGTGGTCCCGTTCGCCGCACCGAGGTAGAGCACCCGCATCTCAGGCATAAGGTCTATCCCGCCACCGAGGGCATAAAGCGCCGCAAACTTGCTCCGGTAGGGGTCCCAGACCCGGTAGCCATCGAGCGTTCGCTCCCCGTAGACCCCGCCCTCGCCGGGCGAGACGAGCACGTTCCCAAGCCAGATCATCTCACTACCCCCGCCTCGTCGATCCGTGCCTGGGCATCCTCGATGAACTCCGGCACCGCCTCTCCCCGGTAATAGTCAAGTCGAGCGGCGATGGCGAGCTTCGCCGCGAGCACCCGGGCCACCCGGCCCCGGACCTCTTTTGGCGCGTTGTGGACCCGTCGGTGCTGGAAGATGATCCCGTGCTTCGGCGGCGGCGACCCGCCCCGGAGGTGCGAAAAGAGCGCCCGCTCCGAGCCGAGGACCTGGATGGTGCTCCCCGGCATCCTTGCTAGCGCGGCAAGTCCCCCTGCACAGGAGAGGAGACGGGCCGCGACCAGCCCGCCGATGAGGGCGCTCGTGTTCGGCATAACCTCGTCGGCCCGGGCCGAGACCTCCCGCATCAGACGGCTCCGCGTCCCGGCGAGCCGTTCGATCTCGCCTGCGACGTCCGCTAGACCTCCCCCTGCACCTCTGCGAACGATCGCGAGCATCTTCTTTGCCGGGAGGGAGCGGTACTTCCGGGAGAACGAGGGATTCGTGACCTGGTACCACTCCGCGGCGCGTTCCTGGAGGAGGTTGATGACATTGTCGAGTTCGTCGAGCATCCGGACCATCTGGAGGAGCTCGACGTCGCGGGCCTGGTATGATTGGGCAATCTTTTGCCGGGCAAGGGTCGTAGTGACCGCACGGAGCAGGTTGATGTACTCCTCCCGCGTCCGGATGACCCCGCAGTCCCGGGCAACCTCCCACTCTATGGGGGCGTATGACTCCATACCGGTGCGGAGCGTGGCGGCCCGCTCTGCGAGCCTGGCTGGATCGGTGCCGGCGGGCCGGCACCCGCTCTCATCGACGTCTCCGAACCAGTAGCGCTGTAGCATAGTACCGTATTGGGGCTTGGTCGATATAAGAGCGTCAGGCGAGCCCGAATGAGTAGGCCATCACCGGGACCATGATCGCCCCCATGCAGTAGACCCGGCGGATGTTGACGAGGGCCGGGACGTAGCCGACGGCCGTAGCAAGTATGAGGACGAGCACCCCGAACGGGCCGCAGAGGAAGAAGGAAAGGAGGGCGACAAAGGCGATGACGCCGTAATTTAACTTTTTGACGCTCATGCCGGAGAACCACGCGGCCATCGAGGAGAGGCGGACCGTCAGGAGGTAGGCCCCGACTGCGGCTATCGCACCCGCAAGGAGGATCGCGGTCGCAGGCGGGATCTCTTCGAGCGCCCCGATCGCGGCCATCACGCCGCTCCGCGTCCGGGATATGGCGTAGAAGGCGGCAAGCCCGAGGAAAGCGTTCACGGTGTTTGCGGCGCTGGTCGCGAGGATGTACTCCCGGGGGTTTGTGTCGTAGCCGACGACCGAGGTGAGAAGGGCGTTAGCCGTGGCGTTCGAGAGGCCCGGGAGCCAGCCGACGAGGGCTCCGACAGCCGAGCCGAGGAGAGAGCCCCGCCGGAGCGCACCCGGCGGGAGATCGATCCCCGAGAAGTGCTGCACCGGCATCGCCCCGTGCGATGCCTGGAGGAGGACCGCGATCCCGAAAAGCCCCGAGAGGAGGGGCATCAGCACCCCGGACTCCCCGCCCGTCGACCAGGCGAGGAATGAGTAGCCGAGCGAGAAGAGTCCGAGAACCCCGGAGACCGAAAAGACCGCGAACGCCCAGCCGGGAGATTCGGAGACGACGATGAGGTAGCCCGCAACCGCGAGGATGACAAGACCAATCCCCCAGTCGATCGCCGGCTGGAGCGCCGGGAGGACGAGGACGAAGGCGAGCGCGAGCGGGAGGGAGAGGACGACACCAAGAGCGCTCCCGAGAGCCGATATCCGGACGGCCTCCTCACCCCGACCATCGAGGCAGAGGGCGTGCGCCGGGAGGACCGCAAGCGAGGTGTCGGCATCCGGGATGCCAAGGAAGGTGCCCGGGACGTTGTCGAGGAACGTATGCGCTACAAGCGTGGCAAACATCGCAGAGGCGATGAACACCGGGTCGAACCAGGCGAGCAGCAGCGCCTGGAGCGATAGGAGAAGACCCGCCACGGTGTTTGCATGGATCCCGGGTACAAGACCGCTCACGGCGCCGCAACCGATCCCGACCGCGGCCCCGAGCAGAATACTTATGAGCACACAAAATATCGGTCAGAGCGGTTGGGGATAAATCAACCGAATTGCATCGCCCGATACAGTCATATTCCACCGGGGCGAAGGTTGTAACGATGAAGATCGCCATCACCCGGCTCGAAGACAAGGCAGCGGGCGACCGCGCCCTCTGCGCTTCCTACGGTCACGACTGCTACACGGTCTCGCCCCTTCGGGCGGAACTGCGGCCCGAACGCGTCGCTTCATTCGTCGAGGCCGTCCACCGGGGCGAGTTCGACTGCCTCTTCTTCTCAAGCGCTCTTCCCGCCGCAATCGTCGGACCGAGGCTTGAGCGCTGGCCCCGGGTGATCGCAATCGGGCCGAAGACCGCCGAAGTCCTCAGGGAGGCCGGGATCGAGGCGGAGGTTCTCCCCTCGTTCTACTCCCGGGACTTCGTCCCCTACCTCGGCGACTGGCTCCGGGGCCGGACGATCGGGATCCCGCGGGCCGACGTCCCGAACCCGCGCCTCCTCGAGGCGATCACCGCAGCGGGAGGGAAGGTCAGGGAGGAGCGGGTCTATGCCCTCGTCCCCACAGGGACCGAACTTGCGCTTGATGACGCCGACGCAGTCCTCTTCACGAGCGCGATGTCCTACCGCGAGGCCCGGTGGCAGCCCCGCGACGACCTCCTCCTCCTCGCCATCGGCGAGATCACCGCCGATGCCATGCGGGCCGGCGGGCACCCCCCGGCGGTCGTCGGAGACGGATCGCTTGCAGGAACCCTTGAGACACTGAACCGCTACCTGGAGAGCCGGTGAGAGCGTTGAACGGAGAGGAAGAGATCATACCCGAATCCGGGATCGTCGTCATCGACAAACCCCGGGGGCCGAGCAGCCACCAGGTGACCGCCTGGGTCGGGGATATCCTCGGGCGGCGGGTCGGCCACGCCGGGACGCTCGACCCACAGGTCTCAGGCGTGCTCATCGTCATGTTCGGCAACGCCGTCCGGCTCGCCCCAGTCCTCCTCTCTCACAACAAGGAGTACGTCTGTCTGATGCGGCTCCATGGCGACGCGGACCGCAAGGACGTCGACCGGGTTGCGGCGGAGTTCGTCGGCCGGATCTACCAGCGGCCGCCCAAGAAGAGCGCAGTCAAGCGGAGCCTCCGGATCCGAAAGATCCATGAGCTCGAGATCCTCGATATGGAAGGCCGGCTCGTCCTCTTCCGGGTCAGGTGCGACGCCGGGACCTACATCCGGACGCTCTGCATCCATATGGGCTACGCCATAGGGACCTGCGGCCACATGGAAGAACTCCGGCGGATACGCTCGGGCCCGTTCGACGAGGCTGCCGCCGTCACGCTCCATGAACTCGCCGATGCCGCAGGAGAGGCCCGGGACGGCAACCCCGCACCCCTCCGGCGGATGATCCTACCACCGGAGGCCGCCGTCGCGGACCTCCCAAAAGTCGTCATCCGCGATACCGCGGTCGACGCCGTCTGCCGCGGCGCGATCCTCGCCGGGGTGGGGATCAGGGAGTTGGTGGGCGGGTTTGGGAAGGGCGAGACGGTCGCGATCATGACGCAGCGCGGCGAGCTCGTCGGGCTCGGGAAAGCCCTCGTCAGTTCTGCGAAGGTAAAACCCGGCTCCCCCGGATTTGTCATCGCCCCCTCCACCGTTCTGATGCGGCCCGGCACCTATCCGAGGGGCTGGAAGGTGCACGCAAGAGAGTGAGAGGGGCGTTCCAGGAGATATTATTAATAGAGTATCCCGCCAACTAATGATGCACATTCTGTGCTGAGGTAGTCTAGACCGGTAAGGCGCGGGCCTGGAAAGCCCGTGGGGCGTTGAGCCCCTCGGGAGTTCAAATCTCCCCCTCAGCGCTATTGTTTTTGTTACTGTTGTTGTAGTTTGCGTCCAGTGAGATCCCAGGCGGTATACCGGCGGGCTCCCGGGCGGCGAAGCTATCCGGTGGACAGAGGGTCCGGCCGCCTATACATCCTGGCGCAAGGAGAGAAACATCCGGGATCTCCACGTCAAAACGATATCCCGAGCATCATCAGAGCAAAGAGCACCAGGTCGTAGACAGTGTGCGTGATCGCCGATGTCGTGGTGTTCGCGTACTGCCGGATGTACGCGAAAGCGATCCCCGCCATAAAGACCGAGATGAGGCCGTCCCAGCTGTACTGAAACGCGTGGAGCGACGCAAAGAGGAGCGCCGGGATGAGGATGCCAAACCGGGGCTGGAGCAGGCCGCGGATACTCACTTCCTCGCCAAACCCCGCTGCTATGGACGCCGCGATGATCCCGGGCAGGGTGAGAGTGCCTGCAAAGAGGAGGTTGACGGCCTCCTCGTCGGTGACCGGAATGCCGAGCCAGCCCACCAGAGCGGCGAGCGCCGGGTCGATGAAGTGGAACGCGACCACGAGTAGAATTGCCGCACCGATGGCAAGAAGGATCTCCCTTCCCGTCGGCCGGACGAGCCCGAGCCGGTCCAGGGTCTCGGGGATGGTCCGGCGGACGCAAGCCCCGGCGAT
This sequence comes from Methanoculleus thermophilus, assembly GCF_001571405.1. Classification (NCBI taxonomy): domain Archaea; kingdom Methanobacteriati; phylum Methanobacteriota; class Methanomicrobia; order Methanomicrobiales; family Methanomicrobiaceae; genus Methanoculleus; species Methanoculleus thermophilus. The sequence goes on from NZ_BCNX01000007.1 coordinate 163,069, forward strand.
GAAGAACGAACCGATGAGCGTCCAGAAGAGGGTATATGCATTCAGCGTGACCGACTCCGCGAGGAGGTCCCCGGACTCGAACAGGAGATCGAGGATGGGCTGCGAGAGGAACGGCGGACCCCCGGAGACCAGGAGCGGGACCGGCGGGATGAGGATCATCGCAAGGATGACCACGAGCGCAACCGTATGAAGCAGCGAGTCCGGGTCGAACGGGAGGTACCCCGCAAGCCATACCCGGAACCGGCGTGAGAGGCCGACGAGGCTTACGCTCCCTGCCGCAAGGACGCCGAGGAGAAGGAGAGCCACCTCTGCAGCCAGGCCGAGATCGACCGCATCGATATCGGGTTCATCGGCTTCGAGCACATCCGCCGGGACGATCGCGAGGATTCCAAAACCGGCCGCAGCGAGCGCAAACCCCCCGATGATGAGGAGGAGCCAGAGGACCGCAATCCACCGGAACGCAGGGTGCCGGATCCTCGCGAGATAGACAAGCATCGCGAGGATGACAAAGACTGATACATCGAGCGCTGCGGCAAGAAACGAGCCCACCTCCCCGCCGACTCCCCCGAAGGCCGCAATCAGGGTGAGGAGGCCGAAGAAGATGATCAGCAGTTCCGGGGCGTGGCGGCGGCAGGGTTCTAGCGACATGGGATCCTCGGTAAGTCTGGTACCCTTTGGGTCGGGAGCAGAAGAACGTAGCGTTCACCGCCAATGCAGCCGCCCTATAAGGATCCAGATTAAAACTCCCACGATGGCAAGGAAGACCGCCTGCGAAAGAAAGATCGCCGGCAACGGCAACGAACCAAGGAGAGCAGCGCCCGCGAACGGTCCGGCCGCAAGACCCACGGAGTAGAAGGTGTTGTAGATACCATAAGCAGCGCCCTGCGAGCCGTGATCGCGATAGATGCCGGAGAGGATCGGCATCACCGGAACCAGGGCGCAGCTCAGAAAGACCCCCAGTACGAAGACGGCGGCGACGGTGAGCATGAGGGCAGGAGCCTGTACGGCGGCGAGGATCGCAACCCCGGAGAAGGAGAGTCCTCCGCCGATGAGGTAGCGGCTCCCCCCATACCGGTCGTAGATTCTTCCTGCGACCGGCTGGGCGAGGATGGTCGCGACCGCGAGCACCGCAAAGACAAGCCCGATCATCGCCGGGGATGCTGCAAATGTGTCATGCAGGTAGACCGGCAGGTAAGGGTCGATGACGCCGTAGGTCCAGGAGGCGGCAACGATCGCGGCGGCACAGGCGGCCAGCGGAAGGAGGGCACCCGACGGCAGCATCGGTGAGCGGTCCTGTCTGCAGGTCGGCACCGGGATAGCCAAGACTACGAGGCCGACGACGGCGGCGAGGAGCGCCGGGACGAGGAAGGTCGCGGTGTAGCCCAGGTACTCGAAGAGCAGCCCGCCGACGACCGGCCCGACGATCGTCCCGAACCCGACGGCCGAAAGAGCGATACCCATCCTCTCCCCGAGCCTCGCCGGGTCGCAGGTATCGGCAAGGAGTGCAAGCCCGGCAGACCAGGTGGCTGCGGCCGATATCCCCTGAACAGTCCGGGCGATGAAGAGATGCGTTATCGTCGTCGAAAACCCGAAGAGTGCCGTCGCGAGGGCGAGGAGGAGCATCCCGACGACGATGAGGGGGCGGCGCCCCACCCGATCGGAGAGGAGGCCCATTGGAATGGAGAAGAGGAGGAGCATGGCGGCGTAGGTCCCAAAGACCATCCCGATGACCGATTCGTCCACCCCGAAACGGGGTGCGTATTGTGGAAAGATCGGGATAAGAAGGCCGTAGATCATCATATCCATGAAGATGACGAGCACGACCAGCACGAGAATGACGTCCGGCGATGCGGCAATGCGGTGTAGCAGATCCCTGGCAGTCACGGTCTTTCCTCTCCACGCGGCTGCCGCCGTCGGTGTGGCGCCGCTCCCCTCCCACCGTTAGGTAGGTACCGTCAGCGTATATCGATAGCAGAAAAGGTTTTTCGCCGGAGCCCCTTCACATGGGTTCCCGGTAGTACGCGAGCTCGCGGGCGTAGGGCCGGAACGCCTCAACGAGCGCCGCTGCTTCCTCATCGGGAAGGGGGCCCTTCCGTGCGGCGGCAGCAAGCGCCTGAACCTCGAGAGGCGTCGAGCACCCGACGATTGCGACGGTGATGTCCTGGGCGAGGGCGTAGCGGACGAGGATCTCCGCCGTCACCCCCGCATCGGAGGAGAGGTAGTGCGATCCTCCAAGCACCTTCATCCCGATGACCGCGACCCCCTGCTCCCGTGCGGCCGGGAGGGTTGACGAGAGGAACCCGCCGGGTGCGCCCTCGACAGGGTTGACCGGCATCATCACGGCGTCAATCGGCCAGGCCTCCACCGCATGCGAGAGGACGTCGGGGTCGTGGTGCCCCGTCACCCCGATGTACCGGACGATGCCGGAATCCCTCGCCTCGATGAACGCCTCAAGGGCGCCGTCAGAACCCTCGAGATCCCTGATATCGGTAAATGTTCTGACATCGTGGATCTGCCAGAGGTCGAGGGTCTCGATCTTCATCCTCTGGAGGGTCATCTGGAGATCCATCTCTGCATCGGCGTGCTGCCGGCTTGCCGACTTGCTGGCTAAAAAGACCCGTTCTCTGAGATCCGGGCGGCTCCCCCAGACCTCCCCGTAGTAGTCTTCGCTCCCCGCATAGACCCTCGCCGAGTCGAAGTAGGTGATCCCCTGATTGAGAGCCTCGGTGATGACGGCCTTTGCCTCCGCATGCCGTCCGTAGGTCCGGAGAACCCCCTCTCCCCCGAGCCCCACCCGGGTGACCTCCTGCCCGGTCCTTCCGAACCGGCGCTTCATGAGCCCCTCCATGGGCTATCCTATCCGGTCTTTGCGATATAAAACCTTCACCGAGGAACCAAAGAGTTATCCGTCCGGTATCCTACCAGGAGCCGGAGGTATCCATATGCCGAAAATAGTCTGGTTCAACATCCCTGCCGGCGATACCGGCAGGGCGCGGACGTTTTATGAGGACGTCTTCGCCTGGAGGATAAGACCGTTTCCCGGAATGGAGCAGGAGGGGTATCTCGAGATCGAGACCGGAGGGGTAGGCGGCGAGATCATTCCCCGGGCCCACGCCGGCGAGCCGCTAACGGTCTTCATCGGGGTCCCCTCCGTCGAGGAATACGCAGCCCGGGTCCAGAAGGCGGGAGGAAGGGTCGTGATCCCAAAGAGGGCGGTTCCAGGGAGAGGCTACTTCGTCATCTGCGAGGATACCGAGCAGAACCGGCTGGGCCTCTGGGAAAGCGACCCAACGGCAGCGTAAGTGGGTATCGGCCGGACTCGGGGCAGTTCACACCAGAACATGCTTTCACCAGCCATCGATCCCGGGGAGAGGGGGTGTTCCATCGGAGAGCGGGCAGCATAATGATGGATCGTCAATACGGTCTGACAGCCCGGGGGTAAAGGAACGGACTCTTCTCGTGCGGCATAATACCTAAAAGGCTCTCTGCATCAACCCAACGTTACTGCGGGAAGACGACGCACACCAACGAGGTTTTTACGCCCCGAATTTTCGTTTTCAGAGGGAGGATAAAGTTTATTTACGCCAAGCAACATCGTCCACCGCATGAAGAAAGTGTTTGGTATCCTTGCCCTCATGGTGATCGCGAGCATCATGATCGCAGGATGTGTACAGCCAGCGGGTAACGAGACGGTGACCCCCGGCGCTACGCCGGGACTTACCGAGACACCGATCGAAACAGTAACGACACCGATAGAGACCGAGACACCCGCAGGAACAGTAACGACACCGATAGAGACCGAGACTCCTGCCGGAACAGTGACGACACCGATGGGGACTGAGACACCCGCAGGAACAGTGACGACACCTGTCGGGGGTGAGACCCCGACGACGACTTCCGCCGCGAATGTAACAGAGACACCGCCGGCACCGCCGGCGGCTGCCGTCGCTGATGAGATCGTCTCCATCACCGACAGCGGGTTTAGCCCGAGCTCGATCACCGTACCCACGGGGACCACGGTAGGCTGGATCAATGAAGGTACGGTAAACCAGACCGTCACAGCAACGACCGATTCAACTGGCTTCTTTGACTCCGGGCTGCTTCAGCCGGGTAACTCGTTCGCCCACAACTTCAGGGCCACAGGGAACTACACCTACACTTCACAGACATCAGGAGCGACAGGAGAGGTCATAGTCGTCCCCAGTACCGCCTCCTAAACCCTCTTTTTTGTGCAGAGCACTCTACGCCCGCCGGTATGCCACGGCCGCTCGGACCAACCGTTCAGCAAAGCCTTCCGGGAAGTAGGCGTGGGTGTACTGTCCGACCGCGTTCTGCACGGAAAGGCCGTCACGGCCGTTGTCGATTCCCCGGCCGCGGAGGAGTTCGACGGCGAACCGTGCATCGGGAGCGCAATCGAGACGCGAGTAGTGAAATTCGTGGCCCCGGAACGAGGAGCCCGGTGCAAGCACCGGTGCCCCGCCGACCACCCGGGCCTCCACGTAGCCAAGCCCCTGGATGCGTTTCGTCATCGCGGCCGACGCCGGGAGGACGCCCGCCATCGGGAAATCACCCTCATCGGTCGTAAGCCGCTCGGTGAGGTAGATGAGCCCCCCGCACTCCGCGTAGACCGGCATGCCGTCGCCGACCGCCCGCCGCACGTCCTCACGGCACCGGGAGGCCGCAAGCGCCCCGGCGTGGAGTTCCGGGTAGCCTCCCCCGAGGTAGAGAGCGTCCACGTCCGGGAGCCGATCCGTCAGAGGTGAGAAGAAGACCAGGTCCGCCCCGGCCCTCACGAGCCGGTCGAGGTTGTCGCGGTAGTAGAAACAGAACGCCGCGTCATTGGCGACGCCGATACGGACACCTGCATCCGGTCGGGTGGGGACATCCGGAGGCACCGGAAGGGGCGGGGCCGACCGGGCGAGGTCCAGGATCCCGGAGAGATCGCACGTCTCCTCCACCACCGCACCGAACCGTGCCATCGCCTCGGTCTCGGCCGCCATCGCAAGCCCGAGGTGCCGGCTTTCGACCGCAAGATCCCTTCTCCGCGGGATCCCGCCGTAGATCGGGAGGCTCTTCGTCTCTTCGATCATGGCAAGATGGCGGGGGCTCCCGATCCGATTAAGGATGATTCCGGCGACCCGGACAGCCGGATCGAACCCCGCGTAGCCCTGGGCCATGGCGTGGACGCTCCGCGACGCACCCCCTGCATCGACCACGAGAATGACCGGGGCGTCGAGGATCTTTGCGACGTGCGCCGTGCTCGCGGTATCGGTCCCCTCAAGCCCGTCGAAGAGCCCCATCGCACCCTCGACGACGGCGATATCCGCCCCGGCGGAGGCACGGACGAACGTCTCCCGTACTCCCGCCTCTCCCATCATATAGGGATCGAGGTTGCGGGACGTCCGGCCGCAGATGGCCGAGTGATGCGTGGGATCGATGAAATCCGGGCCCACTTTGAAGGGCTGGACGGCGAGCCCACGGGCGGTGAGCGCCGCCATCAGGCCGCTTGCAAGCGTGGTCTTGCCGCAGCCGCTGTGGGTTCCCGCGATGACGATTCGTGGAATCGGGCGCATAGCGTTCCAGTACTCATCAATACCGCAGAAGATAAATATGAGGGAGAATAACCAGCATATATCAAAATATTTTTAGTTATAACAAATTAATTTGATTGCACCGCCAGGAGGGCGGTCGGGTGATCATCATGCACATCATGGAAGGATTCTTACCAAGCCCCTGGTGGGAGATCTGGTTCCTCGTCTCCCTGCCCTTCATCGTCATCGGACTGTACCAACTCGACAGGCTCGTCAAAGAGAAACGAGAAGCCCTGCCGCTTCTTGCGGTCGCAGGCGCATTCGTCTTCGTCCTCTCCTCGCTCAAACTCCCCTCGTTCAACGGGAGTTGCTCCCATCCCACGGGGACGGGGCTTGGCGGCATCCTCTTTGGCCCCTGCATCGCCGCCGTCCTCGGCCTGATCGTCCTCATCTTCCAGGCGGTCTTCCTCGCCCACGGCGGGATCACCACCCTCGGGGCGAACGTCTTCTCGATGGGGATCGCGGGGCCCGCCGTCGCCTACCTCATCTATAAAGCCGGGACCCGGGCGGGTGCAAACACCTACGCGACGGTCTTCCTTGCCGCTGCCCTTGCCGACCTCGTTACGTACGTCGTCACCTCCATCCAGCTTGCGCTCGCATTTCCCGCAGCCACCGGGTTTTTTGAGGCGTTCTCGGCCTTCGCCGCGATCTTTGCCGTCACCCAGGTCCCGCTCGCCATCGTGGAAGGAGCGGTGATTGCACTCGTCTTCAAGTATATCGTCCAGCTCAAACCCGAGATCCTCACCCGCCTAAACCTCCTATCCGAAAGCACCGTCAAGAAACTCCAGGAGGCCGCCGCATGAAGTATCGTATGGAGATCGCGGTCGCCGCAATCATCATCATCTTTGCCGCGGTCTTTCTCGTTCAGGACGCCGCGATCCGGGCCTCCGGAGAGGAGGCCTGGGGCGGGGCAGACGGCGAGGCCGCCGCCCTCATCGAGGCTTCAGGCTACGAGCCCTGGACGGAGTCCTCCTGGGTGCCCCCGAGCGGTGAGATAGAGTCGCTCCTCTTTGCCCTCCAGGCCGCCATCGGTGCCGTGATCATCGGCTACATATTCGGCTACTGGCATGGCAGCAGGAAAACCGCCTGATTTTTTGACGGACCGGTCAACTCGGTAAGGGGACGGGACTACCGTGCACAATATCCTCGATGACTATGCTCAGACAAACGGTCTGCGGCAGATAAACCCGGGGCTTAAACTCTTCATCGGAATTGCGAGCATCCTCCTCTGCGTCTCGTCCCCAGGACCCGTCGCCCCTCTCTTCGTCTCAGCCTCGATGAGCGCTGCGATCCTAGTCCTGGCAAAGATTCCGGTCCGGTTCTACACCCGGCTCCTCCTCATCCCGGTCTCGTTTGCGGCAATGAGCATCGCCGTGATCCTCTTCATCACCCCAGGAGGAGACGTCCTCCTCGAGGTCCCCGGTCTTCCCCTCACGATCACGGCCGGGGGGGCAAACCTCGCCGCCCTCCTCCTCGCCCGGGTCTTCGGGGGGATGTGCTCGCTCTTCTTCATCGCGCTCACGACCCCGATGGCCGAGATTCTCGAGATCCTCCAGCGACTCCGGGTGCCCGCCGTCTTTGTCGATCTTACCATGCTCACCTACCGGTTCATCTTCATCCTCATCGAAGAGGCGGGCCAGATCTATCGTGCGCAGGTGATGCGCCTCGGTTACGGCCGGTTCCGGGAATCGATCCAGTCGTTTGGGATGCTTGCCGGAGCCCTCTTCCTCCGCACCTGGGAGAGCGGCGAAGCCCTGATCCTCGCGATGGACGCACGCTGCTACGACGGCAGGCTCACCCTCCCCGGTGAACCCCGATCCATCTCCGCCACAGCGGTTGCGGCCGCCCTCCTCTATCTCCTGGCCGCCCTCGGAATCCTGCTCTCTACCGGAGGTCTGACACTCATATGACGACACCACTGCTTGAGACCAAGAACGTCACCTACGCCTACCCAAACGGTCCTGCCGCCCTCGCCGGGGTGAGCATCAAGATCGCCGCCGGCTCGAAGACCGCCCTCGTCGGGCCGAACGGCGCCGGGAAATCGACGCTCCTCCTGATGCTCAACGGCATGATCCGACCCGATTCGGGAGAGGTCCGCTTTGGCGGCCGACCGATTGCATACGATAACCAAAGTCTCCGGGAACTGCGCCGCCGGGTCGGATTCGTCTTCCAGAACCCCGACGTCCAGATAATCGCCCCGACCGTTGAGGCGGACGTGGCCTTCGGGCCGGTGAACCTCGGTCTTTCCCCCGACGCCGTCCGGCGGGCGGTCCGGGACGCCCTCGGCTATGTCGGGCTCCAGGGTTACGAGAAGCGGCCTCCCCACCACATCTCCGGCGGGGAGAAGAAGCGCGTCGCCATCGCCGGTATCCTCGCGATGGAGCCGGCGGTCCTCGTCTTCGACGAACCGACGAACACCCTCGACCCCGCGAGCTCTGAGGAGGTGATGGAGCTCCTCGACGAACTCGCCTCCAGCGGCCGGACGGTGCTCGTATCGACGCACGACGTCGAGCTCGCCTACCGCTGGGCCGACTCGGTCATCCTCATGGCGCATGGCAGGGTCCTTGCCCGTGGGCCGCCGGAAGAGGTCTTCTCGGACCACGCCCTCCTTGCCACCGCCCGCCTAAAACCACCAGCCCTGCTCGACCTCTACAACGAGCTTGGGCTACGGCGCATCATCGACCGCGACGTCCCGCCTAAGAGCGTGCTTGAGTTCACCGACCGGATCGAGCGGGTGCTGCACGGCCACGTCCCGGCACGGAACGGGACCGGGACGATCTACCTCTGCAACGCCGACCGGACCGGCGGCGACGAGGTTCGGGCGCTCCTGGAGCGCGGAGAGGTCGATCACGTCGGGGCAATGGGCACACGCGCAAAGGAGTTCGCGAACCGAGAGCGGATCATCCTCGATTACACCTACGGTGTCATCGACAAGTGCATCCTAAAGGCGCTCATCGGCGAGAACTCGCTCATCATCACCACCGGGGGTATGGTCGAGCATGTCCACCGCCGGATCGGGGAGTACGGCGCCGAGAGCGGACGCAAACTCATCGTGACACCGGTGCAAGAGACGTTGACCCCGGTACCCGACCGCGAGAGGATACCGGAATAATCGGGGCGGTAATTGTCCCGGAGTGAGCTTATGGTCCGGGCAGACTGGTTTGTCCCCTGACCATCATCAACGTTCGGGCGAAGATTAATCCGATACCGGTACCTGTGGATATCTTATGATGGTCGAGGAGGTGCTGCACAGGATATCGGAGCAGGCAAAACGGAAACGGATGAGCCTGCCCGACCATAAGACAAAGATCGTCTGTACCATCGGGCCCGCATCCCGTTCCCGGGAGGTGCTCGTCCGGATGATCCAGGCCGGCATGGACGTCGCCCGGCTCAACCTCTCCCACGGATCGTTCGACGAGCACCGGGAGACCATCCGCAACATCCGGGCCGCCGCGGATGATGCCGGGCTCCCGGTCACGATCCTGATCGATCTGCCCGGACCCAAGATCCGGATCGGCGATCTTGCGATCGAGCCGCTGGAACTCCACAAAGGCGAGGTCGTCACCCTCACCACCGCCCCGGCGGCCGGCGATCCCACACGGATCCCTGTCGAGTTCGAGCAGTTTCCGCAGCTGGTCTCGGAAGGGAGCATCATCTACCTCAGCGACGGGTTCCTCCAACTCCGGGTCAATGAGGTCGCGGGATCGGACGTCCGGGCAACGGTGATCGTCGGCGGCCCCCTCCTCTCGCGCAAGGGGATGAGCATCGTGGGCGGCGGAGGAGTCCTCGCAGTCAGCGCCCTGACCGACCGCGACCGAGAGTGCATCGATTTCGGGCTTGGAGAAGGGCTCGATACGTTCAGTATATCCTTCATCGAGCGGCCGGAGGACATCCTGAGAGCCAGAGAGCATGCGGCCCGGTCCGGGAAGACCATCAAGGTGATCTCAAAGATCGAACGGCAGGAGGCGCTCGCAAACATCGACGGGATCCTCCGGGAGACCGACGGCGTCATGATTGCCCGCGGCGACCTCGGGGTCCAGATCCCCATTGAGGAGGTTCCTGCGGTGCAGAAACGGATCATCCAGAAGGCCAATATCCTCGGCCGGCCGGTGATCACCGCCACCCAGATGCTGATGTCGATGACCGACAACATCCGGCCGACACGAGCGGAGGTGACCGATGTCGCAAACGCCATTCTCGATGGGACGGATGCCGTCATGCTCTCCGAAGAGACGTCCATCGGGAAGTACCCGGTCGAGACGGTCGCGATGATGGCAAAGATTGCCCGTTCGACCGAGGAGAAACGCTCGAGTATCGGGCCGGGGTGCAACCTGCTCGGCTATTTCCGGCAGGGAAAAGGCCGGGAGAAGATCACCGTCAACGATGTCGTCTCGTTAAACGTCATCGAGGCACTGGACGCTCTCAATATCCGGTTCGTGCTGACGCCCACCCGCTCGGGGATCACGCCGAGGAATATCTCCCGGTTCAAGCCTGAAGCCTGGGTCCTCGCGTTCACCCGGAACCCGAGCACAGCCAAGTTTCTGGCGTTCTCCTACGGGGTCAGGCCGTTCCTGATCCGGAGCGAGAAGGAATACTGGCACGGAGCGATCCTGGACGCGATCCGGGACTGGGGCCTGATCGAACCCGGCGAGCGCGTGGTGCTGACCGAAGGGGTCTCCCCGGGGCGTGAGGGCACGGACTCGCTCATCATCCTGACCGTTGATTAAAGAGACCCCCGGCACAACAAACCCTATCCCGGTGGGGAGCGAACACCTACAGTAGATGGGAGCGGCCGCATCAGAGAAGCGTGAGGTTCCGGGCCAGGACGGCGTGCTCAAAGAGAAGACTGCACGCCTCTCGGTCGCTTCGAATGCATTTCTTGTGACGGCGAAACTCGCCGTCGGATTTGCCATCGGCTCGATCAGTATCATATCCGAGGCAATTCACTCCGCTATCGACCTGATTGCCGCGATCATCGCCTACTTCTCGGTCCGGCAGTCTGCCCGGCCCCCCGATGAGTGCCACACCTTCGGGCACGGGAAGTACGAGAGCATATCGGGGCTCCTTGAGGCGGTCCTGATCCTCGCAGCCGCCCTCCTGATCATCAGCGAGGCGGCGGGAAACCTCCTTGGCGAGGGGGAGACGCTGGACGTCGACGGGCTCGGGCTCGGTATCGCGGTCATGCTGCTCTCGGCCGGGGTGAACCTCTACGTCTCGTCCCGGTTGATGAGAGTGGCAAAGCAGACCGAGTCGATAGCGCTCGAGAGCGATGCCTGGCACCTGCGGACCGACGTCTACACCTCCGCCGGGGTCGTGGCCGGGCTCGTCCTGATCCGGCTGACCGGTCTTGTCGTCCTCGATTCTATCGTTGCGCTCGCGGTCGCCGTCATCATCCTCCGGGCGGCCTTCGATCTTATCCGGCGCTCGTTTGAGGACCTCGTCGACCGGAGTCTTCCCCCAGATGAGGAGAGCCGGATCCGGGAGATCATCAGCAGCCACTGCACGGACGTCATCGGGTTCCACCGGCTCCGGACCCGCCGGTCGGGACCGAACCGGTTCGTGGACCTCCACCTTGTCGTCCCGAGGACCGCGACCCTCGAGGAGGCGTACGGTATCGTAAAAGAGGTGGAAGACGACGTCAAACGGGAGTTCCCCCGGACAAGCGTCACGATCCGGGTCCAGCCCTGCACCGGCGAGGACTGCCCGGCTTGCGCGATCTATACTGTGTGCGATCACGCGGTGCACCGGGACTGACCGCCGCTCTCAGAGCAGCACTGCAAGAACGAGGCAGGCCACGACCGGGACGACGAGGTTGTCGTCCACGGGGCTTGCGAGTTCCGCAAGGCCGGCGATCGCGGCGGTCAAAAGAGCGATCGGCGGCGGGACGATGAGAGAGAGCACAACCGCCGTCACCACAATTCCGGCGGATGTGCCCTCAAGGGACTTGTGGTTGTAGATCCGGGTCCGGCCGAACCGGACGCCGACAAGCGTGGTGACGCTGTCAAGGAGCGAGAGCACAACAAGTCCGGCGAAGGCAATCCCTTTTGGGAAGAATACAAGGCAGAAGAGGGCACCGATAGCAAAGAAGAGAGCTCCTCTACCCGGGACGGCATCCCGCCGCTCAAGACCCGCAAGGATCCGCGAGATGACCGGGATGGTGTAGCCACGGGAGACGGCGTCGGAGAGGATGGACCCACCAAAGAGGGCAATCATGAGGACTGCAAGGGCGAGGTCGCGGTCAAAGAGGAGGACAAAGCCCGCGATCCCGAGCCCGAAGACGAGGTGGACGACCTGCCGGAGCGACTCGTTCATCCTCTCCGGTATCGGCGTGCAGACGGTTAAACTCTCGTCTGGTCGCAACATCACCGCGAGCGGCATTCCCGTATGATGGCCCGGGCATCCTCGCGGATATTCTCAAGCGCGGCTTCTACGTTTGCGACCGTGCGAGAGTGCACTCTCCCCGGTGCCGGCCTCGACGCTTGGTATGGGAACCGGGGCTGTCGGGCGGGGGTCATGCACGTATCCTCGTCCTCCACAGACTTGAAGAACCTGCCTAGAATCACTTCGATAACGTATTATCCCGATACACTAAATTTGAACTACATCTCCCACCCGGGCGACCGTATCATGACCGCGGAACACACACCCAGACCAGAGGGTTGGAAGGCTCTTTTCGCGAACCCCTACATCATCATTCCCATCAAGTTCATCCTCCCGCTTGCCATCATTCCCGCGGTCATTGCGGCGCTCTACCTGACTGAGCCCTACGAACGATTCCTGATCATCTCCGGGCTGATCGCCGCCTACTTCGTCCCCCCGGCCGGGAAGGAGACGATCATCCCCCTCGCGATCATCGCGGGTTATCCCTGGTGGCTCATCACGGCCGTGATCTTCCTCCTCGACGTCGCCGTCTCTCTCTTTGTCGTCTGGAACTTCGATCTGGCTCTGAAGATCCCCTTCATCGGCCGGCTGATTGAGAGCGGGATGACGTTCGGCAGGAACTACACCGAGCGCCAGCCATGGCTCAGGCGGTTCTCTACGATCGGGCTCATCCTCTTTGTCTTCTTCCCGCTCCAGGGGACGGGGGCGATGAACGGGGCGATCCTCGGGCGACTGCTCGGGCTGAGCGGACGGCGGGTCTTTGGTTGCGTCTGCACGGGATCGCTTGCCTCCTGCCTCGTCTTTGCCCTCGGCGCCGACGTGCTCCTGGAGATCTACCGCGAGGATCCTACACTCGGGATCGGGATCCTGGTCGGGATCGTTGCTGCGATCGTGGCCGCGGCCGCGGGCTGGCTTATGCATAAGAGGCGGCTCCGTGAACGGCGGCCATGATGGCTGCTGTTTTCGGTGGAAACCGAAGTAATTTCGCAGTATTTATATCCTTCCAAGTCATTGCTACCATTTACGAGGCTTTTAAATGAATTCAGTGTCGTATCCTAGGATTGCCCCGTTTTTGGCGATTCTGGTTGCGATATGCGTGGGGGTTGCGATCGGCGTCGGTTTTGTGGTGCTTGACCAGCCGGTGGCGCCATCCGATCCCGCGACCGAGCATGATGCTACGGTGCTCCTTACACATCTTCAGTCCGATATCTCCACGGTGCTCGAGGCGCTCGATGGCCGCCTGAGCCACGTTGCCTTCGGGGATACTGGCCTAAGCGAGAGCACCACCCGCGGTGTCCCTGTGAACCTCAACTGGTCGGATCTTGAGATTGTCTGTGGGACGCTCCCTGATGCGGACGGGGGGATCGTTGCGGCCGATCCGGCCTTCGACATCGATGGCCAGAGTCCCGAGGATCAGGACCACGCCCTTACGTCGGAGGTGTTCCCGGAGGTGATCGTCACGACGCCGGTCTTCTCGGGAGAGGAGCCCTCCTCAGGGGCTACCCCGGTCACTTTCTCTCTGTATGATCTGCTTGACGGGATTGCCGACCCGGCGGCGAACGACACCACAACGAGGTGACGGTCCTCAGGACGACGACCGGGCTCCACGGGGTTGAGGGGAAGGGGGCAGTTGTGGGGGAGAATGGTGAATTTTAGATGGGGTGTTACAGGGTAATATCCCCGAAAACAAGAAACCTGCCGGTCGGCGACGGCACAAACGGCGTGATCTGTTGGGCCTCATACGAGCACAGCAACTGGCCAGAGAACGAAGAGAGATAACTTCCCAGACCCGGGAACTCCCTTCCCGTTCATGCAACCGCCTCCAGGAGGTTTACCGGCAGAACCCCGCGCCCGGGATCGGAACCCTAGCCGCTATCGGCGTCGTGACCGCTGCAGTCGGGCGGCGGTTGCATAAGGGGCGGCTTCAGGATCAGACCCCAGGTGGCGGTCATCGAGGCACCCGTCTTCACGGACGAAGGGCTCTTCGTCGGGTTCACCTCCATCGTCTTCCGGCCGGAAGTCCTGATCGGAGAGATCGCCGGCCCGGCGGCGGACGGCACCCCCTACCAGGTGATGGTCCTCCAGACGGACGGACGGGTGATCTACGACACCGACCCGGCCCAGATCGGGCGGATGATGTTTGAAGACCCGCTCTACACCGATCACCCGGACTTGCTCGATACGGCCCAGCGGGTCGTCAGCGAGCGCTACGGCACCGCGACATACAAGTTTGCCGCCGACGGAGGAGAGACGGTGCAGAAGGAGATCACCTGGACGACCACCGGGCTCCACGGGACGGAGTGGAGGGTGGCGGTGATCCGGGCGGTTGAATAAGAAGAAAGGACGGGTGGCCGCGTGAGAGCAGGTCTCATCTTCCTGTAATCTCACGGCCGCACCGGCACTCCTTCCGCCTCCCGGAGCAGGAAGGAGAACGCCGCCCCCTGTTCCGAGCGGCCCGGCACCCGGTCCTCGACCCAGATCCTGCCGCCGTAGCGATCGACGAGGATCTGGACAAGGTAGAGCCCGAGCCCCTCGCCCACACCACGCTGCTTCCTCTCATAGCGGTGGAAGATCACGTCTTTCTGGCTATCCGGGACCCCCCGCCCGGTGTCCGCGACCGTCACCCGGAAGAACCCCACCTCATCCGCCTCGACCCGGATGGATATCGCAACGCCCGGACCGCCGTGCTTGACGGCATTGCCGATCAGGTTCGTGAAGATCTCGGAGAGGAGATCGTCGGCGAGGACCGTAGCCGTGGTCCCCTCGTAATGAATGGGGACCTCCGGGAAGTGGGCGATCTCGGCCCTGATGACCGCATCGAGATCGGTCGGGCGAAGGAGAGGCGGGCCTGCATGGATCCGCCGGATCTTCGAGACCATCCCGAGGATCTCGATGCTCTTTGTTATGCTCCGCTTCAGGTTCACCAGATACCCGACCGCCTCCCCCTCCACGGAATCGAGGAGGAGTTCGGTGTAGAGGTTTGAGACGTTCTCGGTGTTCCTGATGTCGTGAGTCAGGATATCGAGGTAGAGGTTCGCCTCCCGGTGGGCGGACTCAAGATCCCGGTGGATCCGTGTAAGTTCAGCCGCGTGACGCTGGAGGGCCTCCTCCGTCTGCTTTCGCTCGGTGATATCACGAAAGATCCCGCTCCGGAAGTGCGGCCAGCCGTTCACATCGTCGATGACCGTGAAGTGATCCTCAAGCCAGCGATACTGGCCGTCTTTTGCCCGGAACCGGTACACAAGGAACCCTTTCGTCCTGAGAATGGACTTATAAAACTCCTCTTCAACCACCGGACGATCTTCAGGATGGACGCGGTCCATGAACGCGTCATGGTCCATCGTGGTCATCTCCCCCGGGGTAACACCGAGGATCTCCCCAACAACCGGGCTCACATAATCGTAGCGATCGGTCTGCAGGTTGAGCCGATAGACTACATCGAGCGAACTCTCGAGCACCGCACGAAACCGCTCTTCGCTCTCCCGGTGGGCCGCCTCCGCCCGCTTACGCTTCGTGATGTCGGTGAAGAATGCTGTAACCCGCCCCCGTTCGAACGAGAACGCGGTGACCTCAAACCACCGCGAGAGGGACGGGAGCGGGTACTCAAACGTCGCAGATTCACCCGTCAGCGCCACCCTCCCGTAGATCGTGATGAGATCGGTGACCTCTTCGGGAGTAAAGAACTCGGTCACCCGCCGGTGCAGGGCCGCATCACGCCCAATCCCGGTAAAGAATTCGAATGCCCTGTTGACTTCCAGGTAGACGATATCAACGGGATTGCCGGCGGTATCGGTGACTATCTCACAATGGACGTACCCGACGAATGGGTTATCGAGAATCTGCTGGTACCACCTCATATTCTCCTGCAGGGCATCTTCCGCTCGTTTCCGCTCCGAATCGTCGTAAGTATAACCCTGGATCTCAACAAGTTCGCCGTCTGCATCAAAACGCCCGACCAGGTTCTCGACGACGTGAATGTAACTGCCGTCCCGGCGCCTCCGGGCCATGCCCTCGTTCTCCACCTTTCCCTCTCTTTCGAGGCGTTCGAGGAGCCGGTCCCGGTCCTCAGGGTCGGCGTAGAGATCCCTGATATTCGTCTGCAGCGCATCCTCGATTGAGGCAAACCCGAATATCCGGAGAAACGCCGGGTTGCATGCGAGGATCCGGCCATCGACGGAGGCAAGAAAGTCGCCGGTGAGATCGTCCTCAAAGAGTCGCCGGTAACGTTCCTCGCTCCCCTGCAGGGCATCCTTCAGGGAGAGAAGTGCAGCGTTCTCTCGCCGGAGCATCTCGATCTCGGCCTGGAGTTCCGCTATACGTTCATGCTGCGGCCGCTCTCCCATGGGAGGGGTCTTTCGCCTGCCCCCCCTCACTTCGCTGGAGGATGAAGCCTGTGTTTCATTGAAACCTACCGTCATGTAAAGATCTAAGAGTTGTTTTTCTCCTGCTGTCCGTTGAAATTCGGACCGATCGTATATAACTGCGCGGGTAAGCGGGTGGATCGCCTGTACCATCCCAAAATTCCGCCGGGAATGATCACAGGCACCTCGGAGCGGTGAAGAGATATTCTCGTGCAGCCCACGTGATCTACGTGTAAGCCGGGGTGGAGAGTTACATGAGGTATGAGGAGGTCAACGGCAACATCTTCTACAACGGTGACTGCATCGCCGGGGCGAAAGAGCATATCCCCGACGACGCAATCGACCTGATCATCACGGACCCCCCCCTACGGCATCAACGGCGACCGGCTGCACCAGCACTACAACCGGGACGAGAGGTTCGTCCTCGACGGGTACATCGAGGTTCCCGCTCACCGCTACGGAGAGTTCAGCCTCGCATGGATCCGGGAGGCCGAGCGGATACTGAGGCCAGGCGGGTCGATCTACATCGTCTCGGGCTACACCAACCTCTACCACATCCTCCATGCCCTGCGCAAGACGCACCTTCGCGAGGTCAACCACATCATATGGCGCTACAACTTCGGCGTCTATACGAGCAGGAAGTACGTCTCTTCCCACTACCACATCCTCTACTACGAGAAACCCGGCGGCGAGAGGACGTTCAACCTCGAGTCCCGGTACGGGGCCTGGGAGAGGACGGCGGACGGCCGGTCGCCCAACTACCGGGACCGCGAGGACGTCTGGTGCATCAACCGAGAATACAAACCCGGGCAGACAAAGAACAAGAACGAGCTGCCGGCGGAGTTGCTCATCAAGATGCTCCAGTACAGCAGCAACGAGGGCGACCTCGTCTGCGACATGTTTCTTGGCGGGTTCTCGACTGCAAGAGCGGCCATCGGGCTCAACCGCCGGGCGACCGGGTTTGAGATATCCGGACCGATATTCGATCTCCGGGTGAGAGAGTTGAGGGGTATCAAGCCCGGATGCCTGCTGCAATCGTTAAGGACGCCACTGACAGAGAGACCAAAGAACCAGGGCAGGCCCTGGACCGACAGCGACCGGAGAGCCCTGGTCTCCAGGTTCGCGATACTGATCGAGTCCGGGAGCACAAAGAAGGCAGCCATCGAGAGACTCGGAAGAGAATTCGGCCGGGGCCGCTGGTCCATCGAGAAGATGCTAAAGCGGGAGGGGATCCTGCCTCCCCGGCAGAAAGCGCAAGGCTCCAGACCCGGATGAGAAAAGGCAATACTAAACAGTCTCAGTGCAAACCTTTCTCGATACCTGAAGAACTCACCCGGATTAAGATGACAAGAAATACACCCCTCGCACGACCGTTTCTCAAGTGGGCAGGCGGAAAGGCGCAGTTGCTCGATGCGTTCACGAAAAGAGTGCCTAAAGACCTCACAGCCGGAGCCCTCCCGGTCTTTGTCGAGCCGTTCATGGGTGGCGGGGCGGTATACTTCAATTTTAACAGCATCTTTGGGTTCAGAGAGTGCCATATATTCGATATCAACGAGGAGCTCGTCCTCGTCTACAACGTCGTAAAACGCGACGTCGAAGGACTCATCGAGTGCTTAAGCGATCTTAGCGACGCGTTCCTCTCCCGGGACGATGCCAGGCGCAAAGAGTACTACTACGCCATACGGGATACGTTCAATCGCAGAAAGAGGAGCATCAACTTCGCGCAGTACGGCGAGGGGTGGGTGGAGCGGGCTGCACAGTTTATCTTTCTCAACAAAACATGCTTCAACGGCCTATACCGGGTAAACTCGCGGGGCGAGTTCAACGTCCCGTTCGGCAGATACAAAAACCCGACGATCCTGCACGAAGATCTGCTCCGGGCCGACTCCCTCGCGCTTGAGAATACCACCATCCATCTCGGCGATTTCACGCAGTCTAGACCCTACATATCCGAAGAGACCTTCGTCTACTTCGACCCCCCGTATCGGCCCCTGAACCGGACATCCTCGTTCACGCAGTACTCGAAAGGGGGGTTTAACGACGCTGAGCAGAAGCGTCTTGCGGCGTTTTATGCAGAATGCGATGCGAAGGGCGCGAAACTCATGCTGAGCAACTCGGACCCGAAAAACATCGACCCAAATGACGGATTCTTCGATGATCTCTATAAGGACTATTATATAGACCGGGTCCCGGCGAGACGGATGATCAACTGCGACGGGGCGGGGCGGGGCAAGATCCATGAGATCATCGTTATGAACTACGATCCGCGCGATCGCTGAGAACATTTATCGCCGGGCCCCGAACACTACCCATCCCAAAACTATAAGGCCTCCGAGGACATGCAAGGCCTATGGCGTTTCGGGAGATCGACGACGAACTCTGGGAGATTATCCAGAGACACCTCCTGCCTCAGAAACCTCATATCGGCCGGCCGCGCCGGGACCCTAGATGCCTCTTCAACGGCATCCTGTACGTCCTCACCACCGGGTGCGCCTGGAGCGATGTGCCGGCGCGGTATGGTACAAAATCGACGGTTCACCGCTACCATCTCGAGCTCTGCGAACGAGGGGCGTACCAGACAATCTTCCTCGACCTCCTCCGGTCAGGCTACGAGTTCCGGAAGGGGGAGATAGATCGATGCGTGAGGGTGGAGCCCCAATCGTCCGTCTCTTAAAAATCTCCCGCCACCACCACGAAAAGGTCGCCCCGGGGTGTTGGGGGCTCCGCGGCCGTCCCGACGGCGATCCGCTCCGCCGGGTAGCCGAGGTCCTCGCAGACGGCAATCCGGATCCGGGGCGGTAGGGCGGCCGCGAGTGCCCCTACCTTGAAGGCCGGGTCGGCGATGAGAAAGACCACCCGGCCCGCAAGGACCTCTTTTTTAGCGTCGGCAACCGCACGGATGTGGTCCTTCCCGTGGGCCGAGACGATCGCCGCCCTTGTGAGCGGAAGTTTGAGCCGGGCGAAGGCAACCTGGAGCGAGGAGATCCCCGGGACGACCTCGCCGGGGAGGTAGCCGAGCCCCGCAAGCATCGGGTCTCCCGTCGAGAGGACGACCGCGTGGTCTGGGAGGGAGCGAAGGCTTCGGTAATCCGTGATCTCGTGCACCTCGCACTCCGGCGGGATGGCATCCCGCGCAAGTTCGATCGCCCGGGCCGAGCCGTAGATGAGCGAAGCGCCAGCGATGATCCTCGCCGCCTCCGCGGTCAGCATCCCCGGCCCGCAGCCCACGCCGACGATCTTCACGGCGATTCCCCGATGATCCGGCCGCTGCGGTCGACGATCACGACCCGGACGCGGGGGTAGCGGTCCCGGAAAGCCGCTAACTCCCGGCGGGCCACCTCATCCCAGAGCGAGGTCGTCGAGAGTTCCTCCACCGTCGCGCACCCGGTGCCCTCGAGAACATTCGGGTTCATGAACTTCATGATAAGGCCGGGGAGCCCGCAGATCACCGTATCACCGTCGGCCACCCGGAGCGCCTCCTCGAGTTTGCTCCCGACGAGAATCGCCTCCCGGTCGGGGAAGAGGAGTCGGGAGTAGCGCAGCCCGAGCCTCCCGGTCGTCAGCACGACCGCATTCGTGCGGGCAATCCGGTCGAGCACCCCCTCCGTCATGTGGTCGTCCCACGGCTCGACGAGCCCGGTCGTCCCGAGGATCGATATCCCGCCCTGCACCCCTATCCTCGGGTTTAAGGTCTTTTGCGCCACCTCGGCCCCCCGGGGGGCCGTGAGGATGACCGTTACCCCAGAAAGACCCGCCTGCTCAACCGCCTCACCGATCGAGCGCTTGATGCAGTCGAGCGCCGGATCGCTGATTGCCGGTGTCCCCAGCCGGTGACGGTGGGTGTTGCGGGCGAAACTCCCGATCCCCGCGCCCGGAACGAACTGGACGCCATCCGAGAGAGAGGAGACCGCGGTCGCGGTAAACTCAAGCCCCGCGGTCACGTCCGAGGGGTAGTCCCCGGAGTCCTTCCGGCACGACGCCTCTCCGCGATAGGCGTCCACCGGGAGGCTGACCGTGATACCGCAGGGAAGGGTGACCTCGACCTCGTTTACGGTATCGAGGGCAAGCGAGAGGACCGCCGCCTTGCAGGCAGCGGCCGCGGTCGTCCCGGTCGTAAACCCCCGGCGGAGGACCGATCCGGACGCCGTCAGGACCGCAAGCCCCCTCTCCACGTCAGGGAGGAGGTCGGGCGAGCGGCAGGCCGCGACCCAGGCCTCGGGGTACTCGAAATCAGTAACCGGGTCCCGCATGGCCAGCACGCTCGGCAAAGATCGTGATGATCTCATTCATCGCCGCTACCGCAACCGGCGTCCCTCCGCGGGTCCCGACGTTCGAGATCGACGGCAGATCGAACTCGCGGAGCACTTCCTTAGACTCCGCCGCGTTCACAAATCCCACCGGGGTCCCGATGATGAGCGCCGGTCGGAGCCCCTCCCGGACCATATCGCAGACGCCGAGGAGCGCAGACGGAGCGTTCCCGATGACCACGACCGAGCCCTCAAGTCGATCGCGCAGGGCAAAGAATCCCGCGGACGTCCTGGTAATCCCACGTTGTTGGGCGATATCCTCGCCGTAATCGAGGGCGCAGAGGACCTCGCTTGAATGCCCGCGTTTCAGGATGCCGGTCTGCACCATCCTGATATCGGTGATGATCGGCGCACGCATCTTGAGTGCAGCGACCCCGGCCTCGACCGGGTCGCCGGAAAAGCGCATAAGATCAGCCATCGCAAAGTCGCCGACCGCAACCGAGCACCGCTGCCGGATCCGGTCCTCGAGGGTGGCGTCACCCACCATCTCCCGGGCCAGGTTCCGGCTCGTGCTCGCTATTGCGTAGGCCTCCGGGGTGACCGCAGCAAGATCAGTATACGTATTTCCGGTGGTATCCCCGGGGCGTGATGATTCCTCTCGCATCAGTCTCACTTCTCCAGATTCTCGTCTCCTCTCCGCCGATAAAGACGATCGAGTGCATGTCCACGAAGGCAAAGTGATCGCCGAACTCGCCCAGCGTCGTTATCAACCGTTCCTCCCCCATCCGGTAGGCGTTCTTGACCACCCCGACCGGTGTAGTTGCCGGGAGGTAGCGGCGGGCGATCGCGATCGCCGCATCGAGGTTATGCTGCCTCCCCCGGGAGCGGGGGTTGTAGAGGACGACCGGAACCCGCATCTGAAACGCCAGATCGAGCCTCCGCTCGATCTCCTCCCAGGGGGTGAGGAGATCCGAGAGACTCATCGTGACGTAGTCGCCCGAGAGCGGCGACCCCAGAAGCGCCCCCGCCGAGAGCGCGGCCGTGATCCCGGGGATGACCTCGATTGCGACATTCGATCCCGACCGTTCGGCCACCTCGAGCACGATGCTCGCCATCCCGTAGACTCCGGCATCGCCGCCGCTCACCATCGCGACGACACGGTCTTTTGCAAGATCGAGGGCACGTCGCGCCCGGTCGACCTCGCGGCCCATGCCGCTCCGGATGACCTCTTTTCCAGCGAGCATCGGCTCGACGAGGTCGAGATAGAACCCGTTGCCGATGACGCAGTCGGCCTCGCCGAGGGCTTTGAGCGCCCGGGGCGTCATCTGCAGCAGGTCGCCGGGACCGGTCCCGACGATATATAGTCTTCCACTCCTATCGCGCGATTGCAACGGTAACACTCCCATAAGTCTGCTTGGCAAGCACCAGTTCCTTCCTCTTCGAGGCTGCAAGAGCCGCGGGTTCCGCAACCCCGGAAAGCCCGATCAGATCGGCTCGCGAGGGCGACGGGGCCGCCTCTGCATTCAGCGTCTCGTCGTCGAAGAAGACGAGGTTTCCCCCGAGCTCCGCGACGGCCTCAAGAAGCCCTGTCTCGTGACGCTTCTTTGCCGTCGTCGCGTAGACAAGAACCTCGCTCTCCGTGATCCCGACAGCCTCGAGAGCCCGCCGGGCGGCCTCCACCACCTCGGGCGCCCCGACGCCCTTGCGGCACCCAAGGCCGACGACGTACTCCCCCTTCCGGACGAGGAGGGCGACCCCCGGACCCGCGACGACGATCCCGGTCCCGGTCACCGTATAGAGAGGGACGTCGCCGTCCAGGATCGCGGCGTTCACCGCCCGGGTGGAGGAGCGGTTCACGACGTCGCACCCCGTGCGAGTGGCTATCCCCTCGACAGACTCGCGGCCGCATGCCTCGGTCGCGGTCGTGATCACCGGCGTGACCCCGAGAGCGGCAAGTTCCCGGGCAAGATCGTTTGCGCCGTGGTGCCCCCCGACGACCGGGACGGCGTAGCGGAGGTCGGGGCCGACCACCACCACCGCGGGGTCCCGCCACTTGTCGGAAAGGAGCGGTGCGATCCCCCGGACGGCTATTCCGGCCGACATCAGGGCGACGATCCGATCGTAGGCAGAAAATGCCGTCCGGAAGACTTCCGGACCGTAGGGCAGAAGATCTGCGCCGAGCGCATCGGCAAGCCGGCGGGCTTTGGGGAGGAACCGCTCGAGGGCGATCACCACAGTCCCGGTCATGAGTAGAGGACCGACCTCCCGTAGCCCGAGGCCGCCCCAACGACCGCCTTCCCGATGATGATCAGCGCCGTCCGCTCGATCCCGGCCTCCCGGGCCTTTGCAGCGATATCAGCCACCGTCCCCCGGATGACCTTCTGGTCGGGCCAGGATGCGTGGTAGACAACAGCCGCCGGGGTCTCCGGCGGGCACTCCACCCGGGCGAGGACCTCCTCCATCCGCTCGGTCCCGAGGAAGACCACCATCGTCTGCTCAAGCCGGGATAACTCCGGGATCAAGTCCTCTTCAAGCGTCGCCCCCGCCGGGCGGGTGACGACCAGCCCCTCGGAGACGCCGCGGAGGGTGAGTTGAGTCTTTAGGGCCGCTGCGGCCGCAAAGAGCGACGAGACCCCGGGGACGATCTCGGCCTCGATCCCGCGCCGTTCAAGCTCCGCCATCTGCTCGACGATCGCACCGTAGAGAGACGGATCGCCGGAGTGGAGCCGGACGACGAGTCTTCCCGCCCGGACGTGCTCCTCGATCGCATCCACGATCTCGGGTAGACTCATCCCCCAGCTGTCGAGTTTCACCTTCGCGCCGGACTCTGCAACCAGGGCCGGGTTCACGAGCGAGCCCGCGTAGATGAGGACGTCCGCCCGCCGGAGGAGGTCCATGCCGCGGACGGTGATGAGATCGGGCGCCCCCGGCCCCGCACCCACGATGTAGAACTTATGCATGCGACCGCCTCGCAAAGAGGATTGAGAAGTAGTCGCTCGTCTCGGGGAGTTCGTCCCCCCGGTAGACCCGCTGCTCTGGCAAAAACATCCGCTCGACGAGGACGAACTCCGAGTATCCCTCCTTTGAGAGGGAGGCCGCGAGCGCCGCGGGCCGTCTGACCTTCATGAAGATCCGGGACTCCGGTTCGCTCCCGTCCGAGACGAGGAACCCGCTGTTCACCGGGACGTTCGCGACGGAGGCAAACGCGGTGATGGAGCTGATCCCGGGCTCGGTCGCAAACGTGATCTCGGGGTAGCGGGATGCGATCACCTCACAGAGCCGGGAGAAGGTCGAGTAGAAGTTCGGGTCCCCGATGATCCCAAAGACCGCGAGACCGTCCTTTGCATACGGCGCGATCCGGGCGGCGTTCGCCTCAAGGCACTCCCGTATGTAGGCCTCATCGCTCGTCATCGGGAAGTCGAGGACAACGGCCTCGGGACGGTAAGGACGAACCAGTTCGTAGGCGAGGTTGCCGGGGACAAAGACCGCCGATGCTTCACGTAAAAGTCGGACCGCCCGGAGCGTCAGGAGCTCCGGGTCGCCGGGCCCGAGCCCCACGCCTACGAGCATCCGACACCTCCGACGATGATATAGACAGGATTTATGGGTTTAAACATCACCCCGCCGGCGATCCCGGCGGACCTGGAGACCTGGAGGTGAACGGCCTCTGAAAAGATCCCGAGACGCTGCATGCTCTCGATCGCCGATTGAAGCGTCCCGACCATCACCGCGTTCACGACGATCCTCCCCCTCACCTTCCCGGCAAGGAGGTTGAGGACCTCGGGCAGGCGGCGGGAGCCGCCGACGAAGGCGGCGTCGATCCGGTCGATCTTCGGGATGATCTCCACCGCGTCACCCTCGAAAAACTCGATATTCTCGGCGCCGGCGGCGGCGGCCTCGGCCCGGGCATACGCGATAGCCTCCGGCCGCCGATCAATTGCATAGACGCGTTCAGCCACGGCCGATGCGGCGATCGCGACCTTGCCTGTTCCGCACCCGACATCGACCACCCGGTCGCCCGGACGTAACCCGAGTTTTGCAAGCGAGACGGCCATGACTTCATCCTGCGTGGGTCCACCCTTCAGCCCCATAGCATCCCCGTTTCCCAGATGAATTTGTGTTAACTCATATTAAATAGACCAGTGGAGCACCCGTGTCCGGAGAGCACTGGAGGACCGACCATCGATCCAGCAACGGAAGCGAGGATTTCAATGCTGCAACTCACGCAAGGTGCATAAAGGTTTTTGCGGGACAGACGATAATATGAGTACAATGCTCAGGATAAACCGAGACAAGTGTGGATACTGCGGCACCTGCGTCGCAGTCTGCCCCGAGGATGCGCTCGAACTGATCGACGCGTACCTCAGCCTTGAGCGGGAATGCATCTCCTGTGGCACCTGCGCACGGGCATGCCCGCTTGGAGCACTGGAGGTAGTCCATGAAGAGTAAATACGACATCCTCGTCATCGGGGGCGGACCCGCAGGCGCGCTCGCGGCAAAGACCGCCGCCGAGGCAGGAAACTCGGTCTGCCTCATCGAGAAACGCCCTGCCATCGGCACACCGGTCCGGTGCGCGGAGGGAATCGGCAAAGAGCTCCTAAAAGAGTTCGTCAAACCCGATCCGCGCTGGATCTCCGCAGATATCGAGCGGGCCCGGCTCATCGCGCCGAACGGCACCACCATCGCCCTCGAACAGGACAGGGCAGGAAACGAGGTCGGCTACGTCCTCGACCGGAAAGTCTTTGACCGGGAACTCGTCTGGCAGGCTGCCGAGGCCGGGGCGGATGTGGCCGTCAAGACCCGGGCGACAGCGCCGATCATGGAGAACGGAGCCGTCCGGGGTGCGAACGTGATCTCGATCGGAAGGCCGGCAGAGATCCGGGCCGAGGTTGTCATCGCCGCCGACGGCACCGAGGCGCAGTTCGCCCGCCGGGCCGGGCTCGATACGGTCGTCCCCCTCCGGGAGATGATGAGCTGCGCTCAGTACCTGATGACGGATATCGATATCGACGCAGGATCCACCGACTTCTACCTGGGCAACGAGGTCGCGCCCGAAGGCTACCTCTGGGTCTTCCCGAAGGGCGAGCGGACCGCAAACGTCGGGATCGGCATCTCCGGCCGCAAGAGCCGCGACGGGTCCCGGGCAAAAGACTACCTCGACCGGTTTATCGCGAAGAACTTCCCAAACGGAAAGACGATTGAGGCGATCGTGGGCGGGGTTCCGGTCTGCCGGCCGCTCGCCTGCACGGTTGCCGACGGCCTCATCGTTGCCGGCGACGCAGCACGGGTCGTCGATCCCATCACCGGCGGCGGGATCGGGAACGCCATGTACACCGGAAGGCTCGCCGGTGAGGTGGCCACGGAGTGCATCGAGGCGGGCAACTGCTCGAAAGATGCGCTGATGCGCTACGACAGAGAGTGGCGTGCATCGAAGATGGGCGCGACCATCGAGCGGAATTACAAGGTCAAGGAGTACTTCGTCACCCTCGACGATGCGAAACTCAACACCCTCGCCGACTCGATCGCCAATATCAGCCTCAAGGAGTTCTCGGTCTCGGCGCTCATCAAGGAACTGATCAAGCGCAACCCGAAGATGCTCTTCGAGCTTAAAGCGCTTAAAGACGCTCTAGCCTGACCGTTTCAACTGTCGGGTGAGCGTCTTTATCGTATCACCTTCCGCCTCCTTTTTTGTAAAGACCGTTATGACGTCCCCGGGCCGAATACGGACGGCACCGCTCGGGATGATGAGATCGCCCCCTGCGCGCCGGATGGCGATGAAGACGAAGTCGCGGACCTCGAGTTCGCGGATCTCGTGGTCGACGATCGGCGCACCTTCCTCGGCAACGATCTCGAAGATGGTTCCTCCGGGGATCGAGGCGACCTGCTGGAGGTTAGGGCTTTTTGCCCAGTAATAGAGCCGGGTCGCCACCAGTTCGTCGGGATTTTCACTGATCTTCACACCGACCTCGTTGAAGAGGTCCGAGTGCTCTCTCTGGTTGACGATCGAGACGACGTTTCGGACGTTGTAACGCTTGGCGAGCCAGCAGGTCATCAGGTTCACGGCATCGTCGCTCGTGGTGGCCACCAGGGCGTCGGCCCGATCGATCCCGGCATCTTCGAGCACCGATTTGTCGGTCGCATTTCCGGTGATGGCGAGGACATCGTAGTGCTCCAGGATGTCGCTTGCACGCTCCTCGTCCTGATCGATCACCACCACAGAATCACCGGCGTTCACGGCGATCGCGGTCAAATTTCGGCCGATTCCGCCCAGGCCAACGATGATGGTGTACATCCATCTGGATTCGACCGTTGCCCTTGAAATATCTTGCGAATGAAACAGGAAGGTATGATCTGCGGGGTGGATGAAGCGGGGAAGGGTTCAGTCCTCGGCCCCATGGTTGTTGCCGCCGTCGGGTGCCGGGAGATTGAGGATATTGCCGCCCTCCCCGTCCGCGACTCAAAGGCCCTCCGACCGAAGCAGCGTGAGGAACTCTATGAGATCCTCCTTCGCGACTTCGCGATCTCGATCGTCACGCTTGACGCCGCCGGGATCGACGAGGCACGGACCAGAATGAGTATGAACGAGTGTGTGGCCGAACTCCACGCCGAGGCGCTCATGGGGCTCCGGCCGGAATCGGCCTATGTAGACGCATGCGACGTAAACGCCGAGCGTTACGGTCGAGCAGTCGCGGCCCGCCTGGACTACCCCTGCGAGATCATCGCCGAACACCGGGCCGACGCCCGCTATAAGATCGTCGGTGCAGCAAGCATCGTCGCAAAGGTCACCCGGGACCGGGCGATCGGGGAACTTGCGAAACAGTATGGAAAGATCGGGAGCGGCTACCCCTCGGACCCGACGACCATCGAGTTCCTCCGCAATTACATCAAGGAGTACGGGAATCCGCCGCCCTGCGCCCGCAGGAGCTGGAAGACGGTGGCGATCCTTTCTCAGAGAACGTTGCTGGATTATCAGTAACCCGGAAGTATTTATGCTTCGTGCGCGCCAACCGTGAGTGATGAACTGGCTCCAGATACTCCTCCTTCTCACCCTGGCGTATCTTCTAATTGCCTATTATATCCGCGAGAGGGGGCTGTTTCGCGATCATATCACCTTCTTCGGCCCCATCATGGGGATCAAGACCAACAGGGTCGGGTTCTTTGACTGGTTTAGAAAGATAGGACCCGTGCTCCGGGCCTACGCGACGCTCGGGGTCGTGATGGTCGTTGTGGTCTCGGTCGTCATGACACTCACCCTGGTTCTTGCGGTCTCGCAGCTTATGGTGCAGACTCCGGAACCGACCGGGATCTATGATCCAAGAAATATCCTCGCCATACCGGGGGTCAATGAGGCGATCCCGATCACCGCGGCCGTCATCATCGGTCTCCTGTTCACGATGGTGATCCACGAGTTCGGCCACGCAATCCTCGCCCGAGTCGAGGATATGCGTGTCCGGAGCATGGGCCTCCTCGTCGCCGTCGTCCCGATAGGGGCGTTCGTCGAGCCCGATGAAGAGGATGTGGATGCGGCGAAAGGGATGCCGAAGATCCGGATGTTCGGCGCCGGGATCACGAACAACATCGTCATAGGGCTTGCATGCTTTGCGGCGATGTTCCTCCTCGTAGGGATGGCGACGCCGCTCCCCGTCCCGCTCGTCCAGGGGGTCTACCAGGGCTTCCCGGCAGCCGAGGCGGGCCTCCCCGGCTACTCGGTCATCACGAGCATAAACGGCATCCCCGTGACAACCCAGGAAGATGTCGCGGCAATCATGGACGGAACACGGCCCGGGGAGACGGTCACCCTGACGGCCGAAAAGGACGGGGTCGAGAGCACGTATACGCTCACGCTCGCCGAATGGCCGGAGGTGCTCGATGGCGAACGGGACTCCGGGTTTATGGGAGTCTACTACTACAGCGCCCCGGCGGTGAAGGATCGGATAGGGAGCATCGCGGATCTCGGGCTGCTTGCACCGATCTACCTCACAGTTGTCCCTATCGACGCCTTCATCCAGGGCAACACC
Source organism: Methanoculleus thermophilus (assembly GCF_001571405.1). Lineage (NCBI taxonomy): Archaea > Methanobacteriati > Methanobacteriota > Methanomicrobia > Methanomicrobiales > Methanomicrobiaceae > Methanoculleus > Methanoculleus thermophilus. Next base: position 191,667 of record NZ_BCNX01000007.1, read on the forward strand.
CTGCAACTTGGTGTCCTGCTCTCAAGCACCCCCGAGCAGATGGCCTGGGAGGAGCCGTTCCCCTTCTTCTGGGGCCTGGTCCACCTCACCTTCTGGACAGGGTGGTTCAACCTGCTGGTCGGGATGTTCAACGCCATCCCGATCATCCCGCTCGACGGCGGCTACATGATGAAAGAGGGGGTTGAGCGATTCTTCGAACGCCGGGGCTGGTCGCAGTACTCCCAGAGGGTCGTCGCCTCGATCAGCGGGTTCGTGACGGTGCTGCTGATCCTCCTCATCACGATGCCGATGATCGTCGCGGCGCTGCGGTTTGTGATGACGATTGGGTGAGACGCCGAGACACCCGCATTTTTTTACGGTCCAGGCCCGGGCCGGAGGACCAGTTATCCGTCAGCACCCACCAGCGCCTCAGGTGCGGCGGGATCAAAGGAGTTCTTGCATACTGTGCTGTGTTCTAAAAAAGAGGCCGGGGTTCACCCCGGCGTTCAGGCATCGATGCGCTCAAACTGAGGCGGGAGATCTGCCGCCCAGATATCATACTGGGCAACCGGTGTCCAGGTGTAGGTTTCATGCCTGGCGCTCACTGACCAGAAGAGGTAGTGAGCGGTCAACCGGTCGCCGGCCCCGTTCAGTTCCACCGACCCAAACAGAGGCCCGCCGGATTCCTTTGCAGTCCCCTCAAGGGCGATCTTCAACTTCGAGACGTCCGTGGTGTCGGTCTGCGTCCGGGTCATGACGACGGTCCAGAGCGCATCGTAGGAGGCCAGGCTGTAGCCGTTAGGCTGCCGTCCGAGGGCATCCCGGATCTTTTGGACGGTAGACGCATTCGCCGGGGCACGTTCGTACTGTCCGAACTCCGGGCCGGTGAACTTCGTCTCGGCCGCAAACCGGCCGGCATCCCCCGTCACGAGGGTATCGAGGAGGACGTTGCCGTCGCACCCATACCACCGGACCTCCGTGAGGTTCTTTGCCTTCGCGGCCGCTTCCATGATCGCCGCCGCCTCGTCGAGGCTGATCAGGTAGACACCGACCTTTTCCTTCCCGTGCGCTGCGATGGCCCGGCCGACCTGCACGTCTAGATCCGTCACCATCCCGGCGTAGTCCTTCTCGCCCGGCGCATACCGGACCCCGTCGAGGACCGTGCCGTTGCCCCGCGCAAACGACGCCGCGGCGAGTTTCTCCAGCTCGTCGCCCCAGATGTCGCCGCGCCAGATCGGCACGACCGCCGCTATCCCGTCCGCCTTCAGGTAGTAGGCCATCGCACCGGCCTGGTAGGTGTCCGGCGGCACGAACCGGTAGACGTTGTCACCGGCAATCGCGAGCGACGGCGCCGTGCTCATGGTGCTGATCAGGATGATACCGTGCTCGTCGGCATACGTCCGGGCCGCCTCGAGCTCGGCGCTGGAACCGGGCCCGATGACGATCCTGGCACCCTGCTTATCGAGGGCCTGCAGTTTCTCAAGCGCGACGGCGGGATCGGTCTGCGTATCCTCGATGATCACCCCGACCCGGTAGTCCGACCCGATCGCGGTGAAGTAGTCGTTGATATCGCCGGCGGCTACCTCAAGGGCGACTTTGCTCGCTTCTCCACCTTCGGCAAAGCCGCCGGAGAGTGGCAGAAGGGCGCCGACGATGATCTCCTGTACTGCTTCGCCATTCCCTGCGGGAGTGGTCTGTGTCCCGGTGCACCCGCAGGCGAAGACGATCGCTGCAAGAAGAATAAGAATGAGCGCTGGTAAGCTCCGCTTCATACATCTCTCTCCGCTGGTTGGGTTATAATCGTTCTGCTTTGATATCACGAAAGATTGCGGTTAAAAGAGGATACAGAGATTTCAGCGGCGCATGATGCTCCTAATTCCCCATATGGGAGCAGGATCCGGAAACAGGGCTCGTATTCCAGGAAGAAACGGCTGCACCCGGAGGATATGGGGGCAGATAAGAACAGGTGAAAAATAATGGGGTCATTCCGGGGGAGGGTTACTCCTCCTTATCGAGCAGGTCCCGCGGCTTCATCTGCACATCCACGTCGACGTCGGTCTCGATGCTCTTGACCGCCTCCTCTACGGTTTTGACCACATCACGACCCGGGATCTCCCCGAGAATATCCTCCGGCGGCAGTTCCACGCCCTCCGGGACCTCCGGGGCCTCGACCGTGGCGCCGAGGTACTCGGCGGCCTGCTTGACGACGCTAGAGAGCTCGAACGGGAAGATGATCTTCGTCGCCTGGCCTTCGGCCATCTGCTTTAGAGCATCGAGAGAGAGGACCGTGATTGCCCGCTTATCAAGCGGTCGGGCCCCGACCGAGAGGATCCGCAACCCCTGGGCTTCCCCTTGCGCCTGCAGGATACGCGACATCCGCTCGCCCTCGGCCCGGAGGATCTTGCTCTGCCGCTCACCCTCGGCCTCCAGGATGATGCTCTGTCGATGCCCTTCGGACCTGAGGATCGCCGCACGCTTCTCGCCGTCGGCACGAAGGATCGCGGCGCGCCGCTCACGCTCGGCCGCGGTCTGCTCGGTCATCGCCTGCTTGACCGCACCCACCGGGTCGACCTCCTTGATCTCCACCCGCTCGACCTTGACACCCCAGGCATCGGTCTCCCGGTCCAGGATGTCACGGAGACGGGTGTTGATGATGTCCCGGTTGTAGAGGATCTCGTCGAGTTCCATATCGCCGATGATGCCCCTAAGACTCGTCTGCGCCAGCGCCACCGTCGCCGCCCGGTAGTTCGTCACCTCGAAGTAGGCCTTCTCGGGATCGATAACCCGAACGTAAACGATCGCATCCACGTTCGTCGGTGAATTGTCCTTCGTGATCACCTCCTGCCGCGGGACATCCATCACCTCTGTCCGGAGATCGAGTTTCTTGACCACCGTGATCAGCGGGACCACCCACCGGAACCCGGGGTTCATCCTCCCGATGTACCGGCCCAGGCGGATCTGAAGGCCCTGCTCATACGGCTGGATGATCACCACGCCGCGGGCAAAGATGGCGACGATGATGATGATCAGAAAGATTGTAATCAGACCGGTCCACGGAATCTCTCCACCAAAAAGCATCTCATGTAACCTCCCTCACGACAACATGCACCCCTTCGGATCGCACGACGATAACCTTTCGGCCGACCGGGATCACTCCCGATTCAGATCGAGCGCTCCACTCCATGCTCCCGAGCCGCACCTTCCCCGCGAGTGTCTCCGGGTCGACCGGCGCGACCACAGTTCCCTCCAGACCAACGAGTGAGTCCCGCGAGAGGGTCTTTGGTGGTTCGTGGCCGGGCGTGAGACGACCGTAGAGCCATACGGTGATGGAGGCCGCCACGATTGCCGCAAGAACTCCGACAACGAGGGCGATAGGAGAACTGAGAATATCGACACCGAGAAGAAGGAGGATCCCGAGGATGATCAGGACTGTCGCAGGAACCGCAACAAAGAACCCCGGTTGGTAAGCCTCGACCAGGAGCAGCACCGCCCCGAGCACGATGAGAAGCCAGCCGAGAGCGATCCCCTCTACAAGCATGAGGGGGAGTTGACGTTGGGCTATAAAAGTATGCTGAAGGGCCGGCTCAGCCGAGATCCATCACCGGCGTGATCCGGGACGGCACGACCCGCTCAATCTTGAGCGGAACGCCGCCGGGCGTGGCGATCCGGATCAGGAACTTCTCGCCGGGCTCAAGCGGCCGGGAGGGATAGATGACCAGATCGAACCGTTCCCCTGGTTCGAGGAGCGTGTCGTCATCCGCCTCCAGAAACGGGATCGTGTGCCCCATTCGAACAATTGTCCAGTTCCCGGGCCATACCGGCGCACCAGCAGTCCGTTCAAGACGCTCGGCTCCTCCGAGGGTGACGACCTCGACCACGGCACGGCCGATATCGACGCTCCTCATATCACCGATGAAGAGACTGACGCTGCAGGAGACCGCCCCCATCCGTGACGGGTCGGGCCGGTCGCAGAGAAGGTCGACACCGTTGATGGAGCGCTCAGCGAGCGCATACCCGTAGACCCCGCCAGAGAGCATCAGGCATCCTTCATTCTCCTTCACGGCCGAGTAGACAAGGCCCCCCGGTTGATCGAGGGGAGCATTCAGAGCATGAACTACAAGCACAGCAAAGATGACCACCACGATGCAGAGGATCACCCCTTCGAGCACCGAAAGACCGCCGTCTGCCGAATCCATACTGGATCCTCGTCTGCAGGAGATATATACCCCTGCGTTACGCCCCCGGGCCGTACCGGGCGAAGAACGCCGGGGCCCCGAATGAGATCCAGGCACCGGCGACGGCGGCCCGGATGTACTGGAGAGCATACGCGCCAGGAGCGGGATCCGGCGAGATAAGGAGGCCTAGCCCAAACCAGATCGCCCCTATAACCATGATGCCGAAAGCGTAACCCAAGAAGCGAACCGATCCGTCTTCGGCGGAGCAGAGACTCCACCGGTGACGGTCTACGGCAGCGCCTGCTGCAAATCCAAAGAAAAACCCGGATACTGCGAGCGTATCCCAGAGGGAGAGAGGATCGATAGGCTCTCCCGACCGCTCAAGCGCTCCTTCCGACCAGAACGCAGGCACCTCCCAGTCCCCGACGGAAAGAAGAGCGGCAAACGGGATAAGAATAAGGACGATGGAGGCGGCAAACGCCACAAACACCTGCCAGGGAGTGGAGAGCGAGGCGATCCGGCGGGCAACCGGTCTTTCCAGGGTAAGGAACCCGATAAGGATAAGAAAACCGATTATCCAGCCCCCGATAACGTCGGTCGGATAGTGGACCCCAGAGACGATCCGGGACGCGCCGATCAGAAAGATCATCACGAATGCAAAGGCTGATAGCCACCATCTCCGGGCGTCGGCGGCGAGCAAACCCCAGAGCGTCGCAGCACCCAGAGCGTGCCCCGACGGCAGCCCGAACGAGGCCTGGCTCTCGTACGCCCGGATCTCCGGGCTCACCCAGTAGGGGCGGGGGAGATGGAACGCGATCTTGAGAGCCTCATTAAGCCCGCCCGAGATCCCCATGAGGAGACCGAGACGGAGCCCAAGACGCGGGTCCCAGCACCAGTACAGTATCGAGACGACCAGCAGGTAGAACTCAGACCGCCCAAGAAAAGAGAAGACCAGCGCAGGCTCGATGAGCCATGCGGCCTGGGTCTGAAGCATCTCGATGATCGCAATCTGGATATCGGTCATGAGCCGGGTGCATCACCTCAGATATCAACGCTCGCGAGCAGCTGGGGCATCGCCGCTGCAATCCCGTTGATGATGAACTGGATGGCGATAGCAAGGACGATGATCGCCATAAGCTTTGGGACGACCCGCAACCCTGCTTCCCCGATGAGGGCAAAGATCCGGGGTCCGTAGAGCATCCCCACGTATGAGATGCCGAGAGCCACGATGATCCCCGCAAAGACGGCAACCGTGCCGAGAATCCCTTCCGGACCCGAAGCGAGCAGGATCACCGTCGTGATCGTCCCCGGGCCGCACGAGAGCGGAAAGGCCAGCGGGACGATGGAGATGTTCTCCAGGTTCTCGCGCGAGTAGGTCTCACCCTTTGTGCCGAGCATCCCGGTCGCCACACTGACCAGCAGGATACCGCCGGCAATCTGGAACGCCGGGACGGTGATATTGAAGATCGAGAAGACCAGTTGCCCTGTGAGGGCAAAGAAAGCAAGCACGATGAAGGCAATCTTCAGCGAGGTCTCGATGACCCTGGTACGCTCTGCCCGCTCCATCCCCTCGGTGAGCGCCGTGTAAACAGCGATCGTGGAGGCGGGGTTCATAACCGCAGTGATCGACGCGATCGCGACCAGACTAAAACTAAAAAAATTGATGAAATCCGTTATCAGGTCCATACGGGCAGATCACCTTTGAGATTGGCGTATGAGTCGGGGTGTATACGAACCTTACGGTTCACCGTTTGAGCCATTCTCGGGAACATGGACCGCAGGAAACGCATCAAGGAGTTCTCGTGTCAATTCAGCCCCAAGCGAAGGCCGGATAGATTCGAGCCAGAGAAAGAATCCCGCCATGTGAGGCGTCCGCCGGCTCTCGAACTTAAACCCCCCCGTCCGGCTCGGGACCATCTTGAGGTATTCCTTCTTGTTGCGTGTCCGTAAATAAATGATCGGCCGGTACTCTGGAATGTTCACCGCGAGGACAACCTTTGAGAACTGGCTCTGGATAGCATCGGGATCGTATGTCTTTCCTTTGATCCGGATAGGGTACCGCGCATCGAGCATCCTGACGGCGGAGGGATACAACCCGCCGAAGAGGACTTTTTTTACGATCGGCGGGATCTCGTCCGGTGCGCCGAGTTCCCCTACACCCTTCTTCGAGGTGACCGCGGCGATGATGCTCTGCATCCTCTCGTCGTGCAGTTTCTTGTAGTCAAATGGTCGGCGTGGAGGGATATCGTCGATCGATATCAGTTTCTCATGCCGTATCTTGCGGGGCGGGCTTCGTTTGAGGTCCCGGGGGCGGATCAGGGCCTTTAGGTTCTCGCAGGTCGGAGTGGTGAGGAGGACGTTGTCGGGTTCCCGGAGGAGACGGCGGACGACGGCCGTCCGGGAGATGTCGACGGAGGAGATCAGGAGAAACGGGACGGTCGGCTGCCCATAGAGGTAACCGAAGAGTTGCTTTTTGTAGCGGATCTCCGCCTCGAACTCCTTTAGGTCGGCAGGAGAGGTGATGATCTCTCCAAACGTCAGTGCTCCTGTATGGTCGACGAGCACAAGATCGACCTCGGCGAGGTCCTGGCCGTTTCCCCGGACCTTGATATCCCCGATGTTCGAGTAGAACAACCCGTTCTGGCCGAGTTTCGCGCGCCGGACCTTGGACGGCCCGTCGGCGCCGCGGGCCACGACTGAGAGGATAAGGTCGGTCTGCAGCGATAGGTCGAGGATCATCTCATAGGCGATCGCCTCAAACCACCGTCCTTCGGCGGTTCGCATCTCGGGAATATCCTCTGAGAAGAGTTTTTTTCTGTCAGCGGGGCGCAGGTGGCGTAGCGCTCTCATAATGATCGCCCGCGTCGGCTGAAGCGAGCTGAAATTTTTGCCGAGCCACGAAATCATCTGTAACATTCGTTCCACACAGCTTGGGTATTGTTATCGTATTGGGGGACCGGATATGGGTCAGAGCACTTCCTGACAGGAGAGTCTATCATCGAGTGAGTGCTCATAGAGTTTCCGGTCTCCAGAACTATGAAATTACGCATGGTCCCACCCCCCCGCGAGGATCTTCGTTACGCCCGGCCCCACGGTGGACTCCGGGTGAAGCAGGGCCAACCCGGGCAGGAAAAAGAGAGGATTCGGTGCCACGGGGTGAACTTCCGCCCCCGGTGAACTACGTACTCGTAGCGGAACGCCTTGATGACAACCTCTCGCCGATCTCATCGACGCTGACGACCCGGGCAGGGTGGGTTTCGATGAGAGAGCCCGCCCGGTTCCGCCGGAAGTGTCCCACGATCTTGATCAAGACGGGGGTGGCCTGGATCGGGAAACCAAGTACCGCACGGGAAATTGAGAAAATGTCTGCTTCAACGCTCCTCCCTAGCCCCGGCATAAAACCTTTTGATGGCGCAGGGCGATAGCTCTTGGAGACAACCATCACCCCACGGGGTTCCGAGGAGAGCATGGGACAGAATAAGATCTATATCATCGGCCACAAGCAGCCCGATACCGATAGTATCTGCAGCGTCATCGGCTACGCCGAGCTTCGCAACCGCGCCGAGCCCGGGAAGTACATCCCCGCCCGATGCGGTGAGGTGAGCCCGGAGACACAGTTCGCGCTCGAGACGTTCAATGTTGAAGCGCCGGTCTATGTCGCGAGCGTCGAGCCCACCGTATCGGATATACCGCTCGATACCCGGAGCGTCCGCCAGGACGTCCCGACGATCGACGTCGCCGCCCTGATGGACACGTACGATATGCGAAACATGCCGATCACGGACGAGAACAACACTCTGGTCGGTCTTGTGAGCGAGTACGGCCTTGCCCGGGCCTATGTCAGAAAGAACCCCCGGGAACAACTCTCGCTCGTTCCGATGCCGCTTGAGACACTCGCCCGTATCCTGGATGCCCAAATAGTCGTCCCGGCGCACGAGATGCTCCAAGAAGGCCGGGTCTACACCGTCATCGACGCCCTGCACGTCACCCTCTCGCGGATGACGCCAAACGACATCGCGATCGTCGGGGACAACGAACCGGCGCAGCTTGCCCTGATATCGGCGGGCGTCGCCGCACTCATCATCGCCGAAGGGGCACCGGTGGGCGAGCGGGTGATCACTGCCGCCCGGGCAAGGGGAGCCTCGATCCTTGTAACGACACTAGATGCATTCAGTGTCGGCAAGATGATCAGCCTCTCTCTACCCGCGAGCATGATCATGGAGACCGATATCCCCATGGTCCGGATGGAGGACTCGCTTGAGTATGCAAAGAGCGTCGTCTCGAACTCCAAGTTCAGGACGGCCTGCGTCGTCGGCGACGGGCAGCAGCACATAGGGCTCATATCCCGGACGACGCTGATGCAGGACGTCCAGAAATCGGTGATCCTCCTCGACCACAACGAGTACTCACAGGCCGTGGACGGGATCGAACAGGCGGACATCCTCGAGATCATCGACCACCACCGGCTCGGAGCAATCTCGACTCTGAAACCGGTGCGGTTCCTCAACGACCCCGTTGGATCGACCTCGACGATCGTCACGAACAAGTTCATCGAGGCCTGCGTGGAGCCCACGCCGTCGACCGCCGGGCTCCTCCTCTCCGGAATCCTCTCGGATACGATGGTGATGAAACTCTCGACGACCACGCCCGCGGACATCCGGGCGGTCGACTACCTCGCGGAGATCACCGGGGTCGACCCTGCCGAGTTCGGGCCGGAACTGATCCGGAAGGGCATGGACCTTGACGCCCTCCCAAAGGAGGAACTCCTCACCCGGGACATGAAGCGCTACAACCTCTTTGGGAAGAGCATCATGGTCTCGCAGGTGATGGCGTCGTCGTTTGCCTTCGCAGAGACCCATGCCGATGAGATCCGGACGGAACTCGAGCACCTGCGGACGACGCTGGGGGTCGATTGCTTCTTTGCCCTCTTCACCAACGTCTTTGCGAACGCAAGCGACCTCTTTGCAGCCGGCGACGAGGCCTGCATCGCCAAACTGGACCTGCGGGACCAGCCCGTTCGACTCGAGGGCGTCATGTCCCGGAAAAAAGATTTTATTCCGAAGTTCGGGCAGATGTTCCGGCAGCTCTAGCCGCCGGAAGGGATCACTCCTTCTTTTTGAGCACCCCGGCAGCATAGCGGGCGAGAGGATAGATGCCATCGGTCGAGGGGTGGACCTCGACGATATCATCAAAGTCGTCGACGGTGATCCCACGCTTCATCAGGTAGCCGAGGTAGGAGAGGAGAGCCGAAGCGCCGGGGGCAGCTGCGGCGGCCCCGATGAGCCGGCCGCTTTCGGGATCGACCCGGACCTGGGCAAACCCTGCCCAGCCGCCGGGAACATCCCAGAACGATCCGGGACCGGCGGGGGCGGGTGCCGAGAGAGTGACGCAGCCGTCGCTGGATCCGGCCGTAGCGAACGCGTAGTCGTAGCGGAGACTCAACGCCTGGGGGATCCCGGAGTAGTCCATGACCGTATCGTTGCCGAGGATGTTCTCGGCCGCAACCACGCCCTCCCGCCGTGCCGCAGGGGTGAGATACGGCGGGCCGATAACATCGCCGGCGGCATAGACTCCCGGCACACTCGTCCGCATCCGTGAATCAACGATAACGGAGCCGTCCGGACGCTTATCAAGGCCCTGGAGCGATTCCGAACGCGGGACGAGCCCGGTGGCAAGTAGGACGGCATCGGCGGCCAGTTCTTCTCCGTCGGCGAGGAGGACCGATCGGACCCGGCTCCCGCCCTCGATACTCCGTGGAGCAGTATGTTCACGGATGCCGACCCCGGCAAGGTCACGCAGCACTGCGGAGCGCATCTTTTGGTCGAGATCGCAGAGCAGCCCGCGCCGGGCGACGATCTCGACGTCCGATCCAAACGCCCGGAATATGTGGGCAAACTCCGCCGCCACCACTCCACCGCCGATGATGACCAGGCGCCGGGGAAGATCGGGCATTGCAGAGAGTGTCTGGTAGGTATAGACGCCCGAGAGGCTGGTGCCGGGGATATCGGGGATTGCCGCGCGCGACCCGGTGGCCGCGAGAACCGCGTCAGCCCGGATCTCCTCGTCGTCGATGAAGACCCGGTCACCCTCCAGCCGGGCCTCGGCGCCGTAGACGATCTCGACTCCCGCCCGGCGGGTCTCGGCTTCGAGGACCGAGGAGAGTTTCTCCTGGATCTCGCTCATCCTCCGTTTGAGCATAGGGTAGGAGAGGGTCGGGACCGAGTCGAGGATACCGAGGTCTTTTTGTGTTTGGGCGTACTCAAGGAGCCTTGCTACGTCGTTTAAGGCACAGACAGTCATGCAGCGATCATGGAGACACTGCCCCCCTATCTTGCGCTGCTCGATGAGCCGGACCTCCTTGCCGGCCTGTGCAAGGCGCATCGCACCGAGCCTTCCCGCGGGTCCGCCGCCGATGACAACGAACATAACCAATCCTTACAAAAATTCGACGCCCTCGTCCATCGGCATCGAGAGAATCTCGCCGGTGAACCCATTGACCTCAACGATCTTACTTCCACCCCGCACCTGCCAGACCGGCACGTAAACCACCTCAAGATCGACTTTGATATCGTTCCGGTCGGGTTTGAGGGTCTTTTCCTCGTAAAAGATCGCATCCCCCTTTTCGTAGCGGAACCGCACCCGCTGGGTGAGTCGATCGACGACATCGCGGATAATCTGCTCCTCCACATCCTCCCGCAGGAGCCGGGCAGGCACTATCTCGGAACCAAACGGGACCGGAATGCGCTTGATGTCCCGGGGATCAATCTCCATCTTGAGCCCGTTGATGGCGTTGATGGCACCGGATCCTTCGGACTCAAAAGATACCAGCCGATCCTTCACCTCACGCTCGCCGGTGCTCGTATAATGGTAATTCCAGTACGGGATGAACCGGCACTTCGCCGACCCGTGCAACCCGGCGATGCCGCAGGCACGCTTTTCGGTGACCTGGAGGGGGAGGTGAGGCAACATGGGCCCCTCCTCCGGCTCCTCTCCCCCGACTGCAGGGGCAGTCTCCTCCGGCCGGGCCTGCTGCACCGGCGCAGCCAGCACAGGATGGTCGAAGTCGAGGACCAGGCTCTCTCCGAGCACCTCCGCAAGAACAGCCTCTCCCGCGTATCGGGCGAACTCTTCCGGACCCCACTGGATGCAGTCCTCTGTCCGAACCGCCGGATTGAGGGTGAAGAGCAGTTTCAGGCAGACCGGGTCTTCATCCCCGGTGTAGAGATGATATGTCATCGAATCAAAGTACTCGATCATCTCAGGGTCATCAGAGCAGAGCACCACCAGAGGGGCCCCGTTTCCAACAGCAGAGAAATCCAGTTCCGGCGGCACCTCGAGGTCCTTGATCTCGTAGGAGGCCGCAGCGAGGATCCGCTTCAGTACGTTCCGGGCTTTTTCCCGGGTCCCACTCTCCATTCATCGTACAATATTGCAGGGAGATAGAACAAGTTTTCCCTTTCAAGCCGGTCCGCAGGATAAAGGTTGTACATGACCGATAATCAAAAGCGACGGGAGATGCCCTGGAAAGGGATTTGGAGATTCAAAGGCATCTATTTACACCGAAACTGAGTGGTGGGAGGTGCCCCTGGCCGCTCACTCGGTCTCCGGTGAGAACCGCCGTGGTTCCGCCAAACTCCAGTCCACCGGATTCTCTATCGATGCACCGCACGCGCCGGCCAGGCAGCATACCTGGGATGCCGACCCGGCATCCGGGGGATACAAAATAGGCAACCCTTTTTCACCTGACAGGCAAGAGATCTGGTAATGCATGTCCCCCTGAAGTTCACCAATCACCGCATCGAGGAGTACGCGCTCAGGGTGACCTACCGCCCGGAGGAAGACTCCGGGATGATCATCTACAACCTCTCGCTCATCGAGAGCCGCGACCTCGAATTTGCGCTTGCCACGATAAAAGAGGCACACCAGGCAGGTATCACCATCAGCGACCGGATCCGAGTCGCAGAGCCGGGGGAGCAGATCGGCGGCTACATCGTGCCCGACGGTCGGCACGCCATCTGCACAATGTGCAGCATCACGCTCGATGCCCTCCTCCTCCAGCGCGGCATCCCGCTCAACCCGATCGGGGGTGGGATCGTCGAGGTCATCGGGAGGGTACCCCAGCGGTTCACGAGCATGATCCTCTACCGCGACACCACGCTCGATCCCCTTGAGGTCCTGATCTCCCAGGAGGCCACATCGATCCTCGGCGTCATGCACCACGGGAGCGGCAACATCCTTGCAAACATACGCGAGTGCCACATGGAGGCAGAATCGCTCATGGAGACGGTGCTCGACGAACTCGCAGCCATAGGGTTCTCCGGCATCCTGGATATCGGCGCCCCGAACGTCCCGCTGCTCGGCGTCCCGGTGAGCCCGCAGTATGTGGGCGTGGCAATCGTCGGGGGCACGAACGCGATGGCGGCCGTACGGGAGGCAGGGCGGCCGGTCGTGACCAAGGCGCTCAAAGGCCTGATCGATATCCGGGATATGGGCTACCTGGACGATTACTGACCCGTAGCCCTCGCCCATTCCGTGACGCTGGTGATGTGCCGCCGAACAAACGAGACAAGCCCCGCGGACTCCGAGTAGAGGGCCGAAGGCTGCTCGTCGCTCGACCCCGTCCTCGTCCAGAGGAGCGCCCGGGCATTGTCCACCAGGAAGACACCAGAACCCTCGTAGGGTAGCGGTTTTCCGGGTACAGAACAGGTCTCGCGCAGTTTGGCGAGGGGAAGGCCATGAACCCTGAATCGGAACGGCTGCTCGCCCTCCCAGCACTCGGTGATGATATCGATCTGCGCGGAGTCGGGGACCGTATCCAGCAGTGCGAGGACACCCTCACGGAGGAGGTCCCATGTCGCGAGCACCTCCACACTCCGTTCTGCGCTCTGAAACATCTCGGCAAGGCGGGTTCTGATGTTCTCCTCGCCATAGATGGTCCAGACCAGTTCCCGGTTGCCGCGCCCCTCCCGCTCTTTCTCCCGATAGATCGTATCAAGGGCAGCCCGGGCGCTCTCCGCATCTCTCTCGATCCGGATCATCAGGTTGCGGACTCCACGGTCAGGCGGGACCGCATCGAACCGCTTTGGCGTGGTGTGGGAGACGTTGACCAGTTCCTTCTGGATAAGCCTATCGAGGACCGGGTAGACAGAAGCGCGTGGAACCCCGGAGGCCTCATGGATCTCTGTTGCGGTTGCACCGGTCATTCTGAGTAGTCCAATGTATACAAGGGCCTCATATCTTGTAAGACCCAGAGATTTCAGAGATTCAACCAGATCGTTTGGAACACCCCAGGCTGTCCTCATGCCATTAAACATATACGTTCAAACAATAAATGTTGTTGCTAAAATAACAACAAGGTGAAGAGATGCGTTGGCACTACATTCCGGTATTGATGCTTCTGCTGGCGTTCCTGGCCATGCCGGGCGCGGCGCAGGGCGTTAAATACCTCTACGGGAGTCCAGATCTATCAGCAACGATTGCCGGTACGAATGAGTTCGCACCGGGCGCTGAGACCGGTCTGACCGTTGTCATATCAAACAGCGGCCTGAATACTCACAAGATCGTCGGATCATCACTCGTCACCCCCGATGATCAGCCGAATACTGCAAAACTGGTCACTGCAGCGCTCAAGAGCGGGGATGCCCCATTCACCATCAAGACCGATCCGCAGTTCTTAAGCGACATCAGGGGCGGCGCCGCCGCGACCGCCACCTTCAACGTGAAGGTGAAAGACTCTGCAGAGCCGGGCACCTACGTGCTGCCCCTTGAGTTGACCTACACGTATCTGCGCGAGGCGGAAGAGTACGGAAGCGACCTTCTCCGGTACAATTACCAGAAGAAGACCGTGACCCTGCCACTTGAGGTGCGGGTGACACCCGATCTCCAGGTCGAGGTCCTCGATATACGCACCGAGTCGCTGAATGTCGGCACGGAGGGCTACGTCTACCTGACCCTGCGGAACGCCGGGCACGATACTGCGAACAACGCTATCGCGAAGATCACAAGAAACGGCGCAAGCCCGCTCATTCCCACCGACGGCAGCGCTTATATCGGGAGGTTCGAGCCCGGAGATACGGTTGATGTAAAGTTCAAGGTATCGGTCGCAAACAGCGCCGAACCGCAGTCCTATCCGCTCGATGTCGCGGTCACCTACGAGGACTACGAAGGGGACACCGTAACCTCCCGGTCGACAACGATCGGTCTGCCCGTCGGCGGCAAGATCGCCTTTGAGATAGTCTCACCGAAATTGACCCTCAGTCCGGGCAGCAAGGGAGTCCTCGAGGTTACGTACAAGAACACCGGAGACGCACCGGTCTACAACGCACAGGCCCGGATCAGTGCCGTCGATCCTTTCACCAGCAGTGACGACACCGCCTACCTCGGCGACCTTGCCCCGGGTGAGACCGCGACGGCACGGTTCGAGGTGAACATCGATGGTGACGCCACCGTGAAAGAGTACGGTATCGACTCCGAGATCCGTTACCGCGACGCTCTCGACAACAGCAAGATCTCGGACACCATGAAGGTGACCGTCGCGCTCAAACCGCGGGAAGGCACTATATTTACAAATCCGGTCTTCCTGATCGTTATTGCGGCTGTCATCATCGGAGCTGGGTATTATATATTTGTGTACCGTAAGAAGAGGTGATGAACGGGTACTGGAACGGGCCTAAACCGGAGCCGCAGGTGAGAACGATCGAAGAGATGCGAGAGGTTCTTGCTGACCCCGGCTGCACCTCCGATCAACCCCTCTATTTTATGTACCGGGATCTCGCCAGAAACGAGAGCGATCGGGAGTGGCTCCGGCAGCACCACGTCCGTTACGATATCACCGTCATTCCTGCCCGGACCCTCTGCGGGGAATATGTCAAGACAAAGGGGCACTACCATACCGAGAACCCTGCAGGGGCACCTTACCCGGAGATCTACGAGGTGCTTTTGGGGACCGGGCACTTCCTCCTCCAGACCAGGAACGCCGACGATGTGGTGATGATCGAGGGCACCCCCGGTGACAAGATCCTGATCCCGCCGGGATACGGCCATGTGACCATCAATCCGGGGACGGAGGATCTCGTGATGGCAAACCTCGTCTCATCGGAGTTCGCAAGCGACTACGGTCCCTATGCAGACCTGCAGGGCGCCGCCTACTACGAGATGGAGGGTGGAGCGCTCGTGAAGAACCCGCGCTATCCCGATGCTCCCCCGGTGCGTTACTGCAGCCCGGTGGAGGTCCCTGATCTTGGGATCGAGAAGGGAGTCGGGCTCTACGACCTGATCGGGCGGCCCCGGTCGGTCGCGTTCTTAAACCACCCCGAGCAGTTTGCGGAGATCTTCGCCGACGTGACCGGCGGATGCCTGGTGATGAGGTAGAGGGAAAACGGACGGTTTTCCCATCCTCCATTAATCCAATTTAGTTGCCGCCCGGAGATCCCAGATGTTCTGGATTTGAGAATAGTGCTCTGAGTGATGTTCTTCAGTTTTAGGATTGTTAAGCCTGGTAGTACATTTACATCTCAAATTTGACCCCTTTGACGACATGATGAACCCCGTGCACGGATTTCATGGGGATATCACAAATGGGGGTGGGGTTTCAGGGGAGGGGGGAGCATCCCCCCTCCCCTGTCCCCTCCCCCCTAGAATGCGATGCCCCCACGGTCCAGTTTACGGTGTTTTATATCGCTATCCGCTCATTCCACCCTTACACTCAAGGCCCATCTCTATGGAGACACACTTAATCTTCATCAGGCCCCTTTGATCGGAATCCCCGAACCTCCTCAATCACCTGGCACACCCGGCAGATCCTCCCGCCGGAGAGCTCCCCGCACCTCTCGCATCTACGAAGCCCTTCGCCGTCACCACACCCCGGCTCCCGGAGGGCCTCGCCGAGGTTCACGAGCGAGTATTTCGTCGCCGGGTGCCGGGAGGTGTACTCATCGAGGATCCTGCGGGCGTCACCCTGCAGGGCGCCGACCGCGTAGGGGCATTCTGCAAGGTCGAACCCCTCAACGTTGAGGGAGGCATACAGCGCCACCTCGCTCCCCGGGATGCACATGAACGGCTTGATCCGGGGTACCATCCCCTCGACCTCCTGAACCGGGTGGATGAGCCGATCCGCATCGCCCCGGAGGACGCTCGTCAGGACCGACCGGGCCCCGTCGTCCAGGTTGAACCCGTAGGCGAACTTCGTAACCCCATGTTCGCAGGCGATCCGGTTCATCAGCGCCTGACGGAGCACGCCGCAGTAGGAGCAGGCGAGTTCGGCTCCTTTCCGGCCCACAATCTCATCGAGCGTGATCCCGTACTCTTTGGCGAACGAAGCCGTCACCCAGGGAACGCCGAGGCTGTCTGCAATCGCCCGGGCCCGGCGCGGCTCGCGGTAGCCTCTGATCCCTTCATCCACGGTGATGGCCATCAACCGGATATCCCGGCGTTCGCGAAGGAGCCGGCTGAGGAAATAGAGGAGGGCGCTTGAGTCCCCATCCCCCGAGAGCGCCACCGCTACCGTATCGCCGGATTGGATCCATCGGTGCTCCCGGATCGCCCGCTTCGCCTTCGCCTCAAAATCGCGATTGAAGTGCTGTTCACAGAGGTGCAGCCCCGAGTAGCGCTGGTATATGATTGCTTCGCGGCGACACTTGCTGCACTTCATCTTCTCTCGATCATGCTTTTATCACCAGCCCACATAAATGGTGTAGAAGATGCCTGTTCCTGCAGAATACGTGCGATCCTTACACGCTTACGAACTCCGGATCCTGCTCGCCCTCGAACGCCTCATGCGCCGGTACCGATGGGTGCCTCTCGAGGTGCTCAAGTCGGCCACCAAGTTCTCGGAGTCGGAACTCTCCTACCGCCTGGGCAGGCTGATGGCCATGGATATGGTCAGGTACGAAAAGGTTCCCTACGAAGGCTATGCCCTTGTCTTCAACGGCTACGACACCCTGGCCCTCCACACCCTCACCCGCCGGGGCACCATCCAGGCGCTCGGAACCCTGATCGGCGTCGGGAAAGAGTCGGAGGTCTACGAGGCAATGGGGCTTGGAGTCGTCGTGCTGAAGTTCCATCGGGTCGGGCAGCGGTCGTTCCAGGCGGCCCGCTTAAAACGCGGCTACATGCCAGAGGGGGGGCACTGCCCCTGGATATTCGCATCGAGCAACTCGGCGAAGATGGAGTACGACGCGCTCAAGATCCTCCACCCCGCCGTCTCGGTCCCCCTTCCCATCGACCAGAACCGGCACGTCGTGGCGATGTCGTTCGTCCCCGGAATCAACCTCTCGCGGGCAGAACTCGCAGAACCGGAAGTGATCCTCGATCGGATCCTCGATAACATCCACAAGGCTTACCGCCTCGGCATCATCCACGGCGACCTGAGTGAGTTCAACATCATGGTCGACGAAGGCCAGTGCTGGCTGATCGATTGGCCGCAGTGGGTAGAGGTAACCCATCCGAACGCCGGCGAGATCCTCAACCGGGACATCGCAAACATCCTCCAGTACTTCAAGCGAAAATACGGCCTCGATTACGCCTTTGACGAAGCGCTGGCAAGGGTGGTGGAGTGAAGGTCTTCGGGATCGACGTCATCAAAGGTTCTGTTCGCTCCCGTACCCGGCGGCCCGTCTATGCTCTTGCCCGTGTGGAAGACGGAGAGATTTTAGACGTCGAGGAGGTCACCGGGTTCCGGCTCCAGCGCCTCCTCGCCGCCGAAAAGCCCGATATCCTCGCCGTCGACAGCATCCAGGAGATCGCCGCCGACCGGAACGAACTCTACGCCTTCCTGCAGGCGCTCCCGCCGGCAACAAAACTCGTCCAGGTGACCGGCGGCGAGCGCACAGAGAGCCTCGGTAAGGTCGCGGCCCGCTACAACATCAGTTTCAACAAATTCGACCCATACGCCGAGGCCCGGACCACCGCCCGGGTGGCCGCCCTTGGAGCGGGCGTCGAGGTGATCGCGTTTGAGAACACCACCGATATCGTCGTCAGCAGGCATCGCTCGCCCGGTCGGGGCGGATGGAGCCAGAACCGCTATATCCGCAAGATTCACGGCGGTGTGATGCAGAAGGCCCGCGAGATCGAGGGACAACTTCGCAGTGCCGGGCTCGATTACGAGAAGAAAGAGACGAAGGCTTTCGGTGGATATTCCAGGGTGGCCTTCCGGGTCAAAGCCCCGCGGGAGATGGTCCCGGTCCACTCCTCACGGGGCGCTGACGTTCAGGTCCGGGTGACGGGGAAGGAACTTGACCGGATACGCTTCGAGCCGCTCTCCAGCAGGCCCCGCTACCTGATCGTCGGACTCGACCCGGGAACAACCACCGGGATCGCCGCAGTGGACCTCGACGGGAACCTGGTCCTCCTCACGAGTTCGCGGCAGATGACGATGTCCGATATCATCGAGGAACTTTATCACGCTGGAAAACCGCTTATCATCGCTTCAGACGTCCACGAGATGCCCTACTCGGTTGAGAAGATCCGTCGGGCGTTCAACGCGATCCCCTACACACCAAAACAGTCCCTCTCGGTTGAGGCAAAGTACGACCTCACTGCATCGTTCACGTACATGAACGACCACGAGCGCGACGCTCTCTCGGCGGCGCTGGACGCCTACCGGAGCCTTCAGAACAAGTTCCGCAACATCGTAAAGAGGGTGCAGCCGGGAGTCGACCTTGATGAGGTGAGGGCACGGGTGCTCCGGGGCCAGCCGCTCGATGCGGTGCTTGCGGACCTGCAGGGAGCGCCCGCCCGGCCGAAGGAGGAGGAACCTGCCGCCCCCATCCCGGAGCGGCCGATCGAGGACGAGCGTGTGATGGCGCTCGACGGGATGGTGAAGCGGCTTCGCAGTTACGTGCAGGAACTAGAGGAAGAGATCCGGGAGCGCGACCGCGAGATAGATCGACTGCGACAGGATCTGCGGCGAGCACGCTCCGCAACGGAGCGAAAGATCCGACGGGATGCGGAGCTGGCAACGAAAGATGCAACCATCGAGAGCCTGCGTGAGCAACTCCGCGGTGAACGGCGGCGGTCTCGCCAGCTGAAGAAGCGCCTGGAGCGGATGCGGAAGGTCGAAAAGATCGAGATCTCGGAGGGCTATACCCCGCTCAAGGTCCTCGACTCCCTCACCCGGGATGGGGTGCGGAGCCTCCAGGAAGGGGTCGGCATCTCTTCAGGCGACATCCTCTACGTCCCGAGGA
This sequence comes from Methanoculleus thermophilus, assembly GCF_001571405.1. Classification (NCBI taxonomy): domain Archaea; kingdom Methanobacteriati; phylum Methanobacteriota; class Methanomicrobia; order Methanomicrobiales; family Methanomicrobiaceae; genus Methanoculleus; species Methanoculleus thermophilus. The sequence goes on from NZ_BCNX01000007.1 coordinate 211,003, forward strand.
CCCACGGCTGGGGTCGGGGCGTAGTAAAGGACCTCGCGGAAACGGGGGTGCGGGCGCTGGTCATCAACGGGGAGGGGCCCGACCCGCACCTCGTCCGGGTTGCCCGGGAGGTCAATCTCCCTCTCCTCCCTGCAGAGACCGTCCGACCGAACATCCAGGGCAGGACGGGAGCGGCAAAGACCGATGCCATCGAGGAGGCCATCAGGGAGTGGGAGGAGGAGCAGAAGGAGTTTCGGCGCGAGGAGGAGGCAAAACGCGTTGAGTATCTCTTCAAGGAGTACCGGAGCGAACGTGAAAAGGAGGTGCGTCGAGGTGGATGAACGGGCGCTACACAAAATGATTGGGACGATCATCGATCCAGAGCGGCTTGAGGATGACTGTGCGGTCATCCCCTGCGGCGATGGACGGTTGCTGGTCGCAAGCACCGATATGCTCCATGAGACGACCGATTTTCCGGCCGGGATGACCGACTGGCAGATCGGCTGGATGGCAACGGCCGTCACGCTCTCTGATATCGCGAGCATGGGTGCAAGACCGGGGCAGGTGCTCCTCGCGGTCGGCCTCGACCGCCCGGAACGGCTCCGCGGGATCATGGAGGGGGCACGCGACTGCTGTGCGAGGTTCGGCGCCGAACTCGTGGGAGGGGATCTTGACGCGCACGGTGAACTGACGATCGTGAGCACGGGGCTCGGGACCGTGGAGGCGGCGCAGATCGTCCGGAGACGCGGGGCACGGCCGGGCGATATCATCGCAGTCACCGGGCCGCTCGGGGAGGCGCAGGCGGCTCTCGTCGGCTACGACCGGCACTGGAAGGAACTCCTTGAGCCGCAGCCCCGGGTCCGGGAGGGGATGGCGCTCGCCCGTGCCGGGGTCTCGGCGATGATGGATATCTCCGACGGCCTTGCGCTCTCGCTCTACGATCTTCTCGGCGTGAACGACTGCGGGTTTTCCGTCGATACCGCCCGACTCCCGCTCCCGGCCGGGGTGCCGGAGGATGAAGGGCGGGAACTTGCGCTCTACGGAGGGGGAGACTTCGAGCTCCTCTTCTGCGCCCCGCCGGGGATCCTCCCGGTGGCTGGGGTGGACGTCCACGTCATCGGGGAAGTCATCAGGGAGAGGGTGGTCCTCGCCGATGGCGAGCCGCTCGAACGCCGGGGCTACCTGCACGAGTGGGGCGGCTAGGAGGGCGAGGGGGGCGCCCTTACCCCCATCCGCCGCCACTCCCAGAAGATATATGCAAGGGCCAGGACCGCGAAGAGGAAGACCGACCCCTCGGTCACCAGGAGCCCCTGCATCGGGAGAAGGTAGACGGCGGCGGCGTCCACGGCGGTATGCCAGAGGATGGCAAGGGCAAGGAGCGCTTTTTTACCATAGATGACGGCGGCAAGCACCATCAGCGACCAGGCGATATGCAGCGTGATCGTCATCATCCGTTCGGCGAGGCCCGGGAGGATATCGAGCGGGGTGAGAGCCTGCACGGCCTCGATCTCCGCCTGGGTGGCGGGGTCGTCGGGCAGGGGGATCGCCCCCGGATCACCGGTGAGGACGATGTAGGTGAGCATGCCTGCAAGGACGACCAGCGCGACGATCATACTCTCAACACCGCCCCACCCCGTTCCGAAGAGGAGACCGTTCTCACGGGTGAGGGGGATGTTCTGCCGCGAGAAGATGTAGCGGTAGACGAGGTAGCGGCCGATCTCCTCAAAGAGGCCGGCCATCAGCCCGAGGTAGAGAGCAAGACCGGCAAGCGCCGCCGTCGTTCCAGACGGCAGAAGGGCGAGATAGAGCGGGTTCTGTGTTGCAAGGACGAGCGGCGCGTGAAAGATCTGCACGACGATGAAGAAGATGGCGCCAAGCCCAAAGACCCGCCACGATAGACCGAATTTCCTGATAAACCAGTAACCCAGTGCGAGCGGAACGATGATCTCGAGCAGGGCAACGATGGCGAACGTGGCGACTACAAGCGGGTCCATGTGTGAGATTATTTTGACTAATTATATAATTATTCTCGCTGCATAGTGAGAACAGGATTTTATCGCCATGACCACGGCTCACCCGCATGCAGTCCCGGGAGACACGAGCATTCCAGATGGTCGGTTCTCAAACAACTTCGACTTCCTGCGCTTCGCAGCAGCGCTGGCGGTCGTTGCCGCGCATGCCTACGCCCTCAGGCTCGGCTACATCGGCATAGGAATGCATGACCCGATCATACTCATGGGGCAGGCGGGACTTGCCGCCCTTCTTACCACCAGCGGCTACCTGATTACAGCGAGCTGGGAGTCGACCGCATCGCCGCTCCGGTTCGCCTGGAAACGGTTTCTCCGTGTCGTGCCCGGCCTCATCCCCGCAATCCTCATCACGCTCTTTCTCATCGGCCCGGTGATGACCTCGCTTTCGTTAGGAGAGTACTTTTCTGCCCTCTTCTCCCCGGCCGGGATTGCCGCAGTCCCGTTCTTTGAGAACGGGTCGACGATCGGCCTCTTCTCGGAGAACCCCTGGACCTACGTCAACGGCTCGCTCTGGACGATCCCTCTTGAGGTCGCCATGTATGGGGTCGTCGCAGCCCTCGGGATCGCCGGGCTCCTGCACCGGTGGGGCGCCATCCCTGCCCTTGCCGCCGGAAACGTCCTCCTCTGGATGGTCTGGTTCGACGACCCGCGGATGTCGAAGATCCGGTTCGCCCTCTACTTCCTCATCGGGGCCTGGCTCTACCTTCACCGGGAGCGGATCCCCTACCGGCCGACCGTCGCCGGGGGACTGCTCCTGCTGCTCGGGCTCTCGGCGCTGACACCCTACCCGACCGTCGCCGGAGTGATCGCCATCCCGTATCTGACGATCTATGCTGCACACCTCCCGCTCCCGTTCCTCAACACCTTCGGAAAGCCCGGAGACTTCTCCTACGGCATCTACATCTACCATTACCCGATCCAGCAGACGATCATCCAGGCCACGGCAAACACTCTAACCCTTCCGGCGCTCTGCGGGGTCTCGTTTGCAGTGACGTTTCTTCTTGCGTTCCTCTCCTGGCATCTTGTCGAGAAACGAGCTCTTGCGGCAAAGAACCTCAGCGCCGCCGACCTATCAAGGCTGTTCGGGCTGCCGGCTCTCCCGGAGCCCATCACCCGGTGGTGGGCCGCCCGGAAGTGACGGACGCGGGGATCTCGAAGGTGATCACCTCCGGCCCACTGAATGGATGAGACTCCACCGGCTGGGTCCAATTCTGTGGAACGAACCCAATTTCGAAACAGTTTTAGAACCCATCCAAGAAAGTAGAACTATCCAGGGAATACTCTCCCGCGGAAGGGCAGACCATGAGGAGAACAGCAATAATCATCGCCATGCTCGCTATCATGATCCCGGTGGTGACCGGGGCGGAGGCTACCTACCACGACGTACCGACAGGGAGCACCGTCAACGACGTCGCAATCGCGGCAGACGGCGGGTATATGATCGCCGGGACGGATGAGGGGAGGATCATCTGCATCCAGCAGGACGGCACGGTCCTCTGGAACGTGAGCACAGGGAGCGCCGTAACCACGGTCGATATTGCGGATAGCAGGGGTTACGTTGCCGCCGGGACCGACAGGGGCGATGTGATCCTTCTAGGCAGGAACGGCGAATACTACTGGACCCGAAGCATCGCAGGACCGGTCCGCGACCTTGCCTTCTCCGGGGACGGCCGGGCTCTCGCGGTGGGAGGAGAACGCATCGCCCTCTACGACTATCAGGGCAAAGAGAACTGGAACTTCTCGACGGTAGCCGCCCCACCCGCCGCGCCCCAAACCATAGTCTCCGTCGCCATCACGCAGGACGGCAACTACATCGCAGCCGGGAGCGATAACGGGGTCATCTACTTCATCGGCAAACGAGGGAACATGATCTGGCAGTCGCTCGCCCGGGGCCCGGTCACCGCGGTCGATACCAACCGTGACGGGTCGCTCATTGCGGTCGGAAGCCGGGACCGCGCTCTTCAGGTCTATGGACGGCCGGGGATGCTCTCATGGGTGATGCCTACCGGAGCGTCGATCCTCGCCCTGGCTCTCTCGGAGGACGGACGGTTCATAGTTGTCGGCAAGGAGGGAGGGGATGTGGAGTGCTACCGACCGGACGAGGGGCTCCTCTGGAGGGATCGGATCGGAGGCGACGTCGTCACCGTTGATGTATCCCGCCGGGGCGAGGCTGCAGCAGCAGGGACCGCCGACGGGACCATCCGCCTCTTTGGAGGTGAGAGTGCTATGCGCTGGTCATTCGGCGCCGGGGCTCCTGTTCGGGCGGTTGCCCTCTCGGAGAACGGAGATTACCTTGCTGCGGGTGCGGGCGATCGGGCCCTCATCTTCCGGACCGCCGATCCTCCGATGCCGGCGAGATTGGAGGATCCCGAGAGCACCACCCCGAGACCCACCCCGACCCTGGCGGGCGGAGAGGGGGCAATCGTCGGGCTTCTTGCCATAGGGGCGGCCGGGGCCGCGTGCCGCCTCCGGCGCCGGTGATCCGGGGGCGACATCCCCACCGGCATCTATTTTATACCTCAAGGCTTGAACCCCGTCCGGGCGATCAGAAGGTAGACACCGGATCGTCCGGGAGCGATGCAGATGGCAGAAGATCGGAGAAGGAAGCGGGACGAGGGACCAGCCGAAGAGGAGCCATTCGAGGACAGAGGGACCGATATCGTCTACAGCCCGGTTCCAGCTGAACTCGGCGATGAGGGGAGAAAACCCAGTCATCCACCAGGGGCGCCCGAGACGCCAACGCCGCGGGCGGAGCACGAGACCTCAAAGAAGGGCGAAGAGCGGATCGCGCGCCAGCAGGTGGAGGGGGATGAGGAGGAATGAGGAGACGCTGAGCGAAAGGGCTACATCAAAGAGGCTATGCCGTTCTCAACCGAAGGGGCTCCGCCCCTCTCGACACCCCCGGCGACCTGCGGTCACCTATTGGCATGTCGTGTAGTGGAACAATGATGGCTTTTAAAACGTGTTATTAAGCAGAAAGAGAAGTGGACTCGGCGGGATTTGAACCCGCGGCCTTTGCGTTGCGAACGCAACGATCTACCCCTGATCTACGAGCCCAAGGGTGTGGGGTGATATGAGATCAGAGTATGATCTCGACATCTAATTTTTCTGCCAGTTCCTTATATCTGTTCCTGATCGTGACCTCTGTCACACCTGCAACTTCGGCGACTTCCCGCTGGGTGCGCCGCTCTCCACCGAGGATCGAGGAGATGTAAATGGCGGCCGCAGCGACGCCCGTTGGGCCTCTGCCGCTCGTAAGTTCGCGCTCTCCGGCCTGCCTGAGGATCTCGACCGCACGGCTCTGAACCTCACCCTTCAGATTGAGGCCCGAGCAGAAGCGCGGCACGTAATCGATCGGGGACGTCGGCAGGAGTTTTAACCCGAGCTCGCGCGAGATGAACCGGTAGGTGCGCCCGATCTCCTTCCTTGATACCCGCGAGACCTCCGCGATCTCATCAAGGGTTCTCGGCACGCTGCACTGCCGGCACGCAGCATAGAGCGCTGCCGCGGCAACACCCTCAATGCTCCGGCCGCGGATCAGGTTCTTGTCCACAGCGTCGCGGTAGACCACCGCGGCGGTCTCGCGCACGTTCCGGGGCAGACCGAGCGCAGACGCCATCCGGTCCAATTCCGAGAGCGCGAACGCCAGGTTCCGCTCGGTGGCGTTCGAGACACGGATACGCCGCTGCCACTTCCGGAGCCGGTAGAGCTGAGCACGGTTCTTGCTCGAGATCGCACGACCGTAGGAGTCACGGTTCCTCCAGTCGATCATCGTCGAGAGACCCTTGTCGTGGATCGTGAACGTCATCGGAGCGCCGACACGGGAACGCTTCATCCGCTGGTCATGGTCGAAAGCACGCCACTCGGGACCACGGTCGATGAACTCCTCATCAAGGACGAGACCGCAGTTCTGGCATACGAGTTCAGCACGCTCGTAGTCATGGACGAGCTGGCGGCTGCCGCACTCGGGGCAGACAGACTGAACGCTCTCTTCAGTGCGCTTCTGCTCGGTCTCCTTGACCTTCTGCTGCTCCCCTCTCTTCTTCAGAGCTTCACGCTGCAACTGCAGCTGTTTCAATTTTTCTACTTCTGCCATTGCTTATACTCCTATTTTGCAAAGATCTTCTCGCCAACCTGCACCGAACAGCCATTATGGCAGAGGACTACGGCATAGGGAGATGATATATTACCGAAGATGTCAACAACTGTCCCAATCGGTTTTAATCGGCGATCCAAAGCCTCACTGTAGAGGGGGGGCAATTGTGCTGCATCACATCGCAAGATTAACAAGCGATCACTGCAAACACTTACAGAACGACCGATTAACCGCAAACTGCAACCTCTAGAGGATTCTATAGACGGATGTATTTAGTAACGTATATATATTGAACATAGAAGTATAAAAACATTTTGCTAAATTATAAATACCCCTTCTCATTTCAGGATAGCGGAGGCTATATCCAGGGAAAGAACTTTACGCGATTCTGCGTCCGTCAGCCCGCTTCCAAGAGCCACTGCCCACCGCGCTTCCTCCGTCATCAGATCGGACGGGGCATGCGTATCGGAATCGACCACAAGGGAACAGCCGGTCTCCCGCGCCACCCGCACCACGTGGCCGTTGGTCCGGTTATGCCCCGCCCGTGAGGTGATCTCCAGCGCCATTCCGCGCTCCGCTGCAATCCGTGCATCCTCGACCGTAATAAGGCCGGGATGGGCGAGCACGTCCACGTACTCGCACGTGCAGGCGGCGTGATTGGTCCCGGGAGGCACCGGCTCCACGACCGTCTCGCCGTGGACTAAAACGATATCGGCACCACGCCGTTTTGCGTCGCGCGCGAGCAACGGGATCAGAGGCGGGGGGACATGGGTGAGCTCCACCCCGACGAGGAGGTTCACACCGTAATGCTGCGCAGAATCCCGGACCTCTGCAACCGACTCAACCAGGCGCCCAAGGTTGGAGGCATCCGCATGGTCGGTGATGGCAAGGGTATCGTAGCCGAGCACGGCAGCTCGCCGGATAAGTTCCGACGGAAGGAGTTCACCGTCGGAGAAGACGGTATGGGTGTGCAGATCGTACATCCCGGTCACTTCCGGTCGGCAAGACTCCGGGCAACCTTCTGGATAAGGTCTTCTTTGCTTCCTTCCCACTCCACGACGATCCGGCCCTCGCGCTCCGCCCAGCGGGCGGGATGGTGGTGCTCCTCCACACGATACGGGACCTTCATCCTCTGCAACGCCGCCTCTATGGCAGGGAGTTCCGGTGACTTCACGCCGAGATTTTTGGGGACGCGACGTCCTTCCCGTCGCTTAAGCGAGGTATCAAAATAACAGGGGTACAGGATGCGTTCCGCGCTCATTACTGTAGGTTTTGAGTGTTAACCTATAAACAGATCATGATCACAATACTATACCATGCACCATATCGACGTCCATGTGGAGAAGGACATCTACGACGTCAACAACCGCATTGCTGACGCCAACGCAAACCTTCTCAAGGAACACGGAGTTCGGGCGTTCGACCTCCTCGGCGCGATCGGATCCGGAAAGACCGCCACGATCGAGCGGCTCGCACCCCTGATCCAGGAGCGAGGACTCCGCGTCGGCGCTATTGCCGGGGATGTCTACGGGGACGATGACTACAAGAGAATTGTTGCCCTCAAGATCCCGGCTTACAACGCGAATACCGGAAAGGAGTGCCACCTCGACGCCCACCTGGTTGAGCATGCCCTCGAGCACCTTCCGCTCGACGAGATTGATATCCTCTTCATCGAGAATGTGGGCAACATGGTCTGTCCGACCGACTTCCGGCTGGGTGCCGAGAAGCGGATCGTCGTCGTCAGTTCCACCGAAGGGGACGACGTAGTAAACAAACACCCGATGATGTTTCGGAGCAGCAATATCGGTGTCATCAACAAGATTGACCTCGCTCCGCTCATCGGCGCCGATCTCGACCGGATGGAGCGGGACATGCACCGCTATAACCCGGAGATGCAGGTCTTCCGCACAAACATGAAGACCGGGGAAGGATTAAACGAACTCCTGGATGCGATCCTCGCCTGATCAGCAGAATTAAATATATACGTCTCGAATAGTTATAGCACTTTAACGAGAGATTGCTATCCCTTGAGGGTACCGCGTCCTCAATATAGTATTTCGGTGGTCACATGCAGTGGCAAGGAAGATCAGTTAGGAAGCCGTCGGGTGGACGCTATCACACCTCCCAGGGCAAGAAGAGAGCGGAGATCGGAAGAGCTCCCGCAGAGACGCACGTCGGTGAAGAACGCAAGAAGATCATCCGCACCTACGGGGGCAACCGGAAGGTCCGGGCTCTTCGGATAAACTACGCGACGGTCGCGAACCCCAAAACCGGCGAGACCCGTAAGGCGCAGATTGAGACGGTCGAGGCGAACAGCGCAAACCCGAACTACGTCAGGCGGAACCTCCTGACAAAGGGCGCAATCATCAAGACTGATATGGGACGCGCCCGGATCGTCAGCAGACCGAGCCAGGACGGTGTCGTTAACGCCGTCCTGATCGAATAACTCATTTTTACGGGCGAACATAACACCAGCCCTCCTCCTGCTTAAGGACCAGTTCCACAACCCCCGACGGGACGGTCTCCATGTAGTCGGGGAAGTCCTCCACGGTCAAATCCCGGGAGCGGAGAGTGTTTTCGCAGAGAACGAACCGGACACCCTGGCTCGCAAGCAGATCCATGAGCGCCGCCTGCGATCCCCCGGTACGGAGCCCCTCAACCCCGTCCGAGTAGGCCACCACCTCCACCTCGACCTTGCCAAGACCGGCAACGAGGTTCTTTGCGCTGTTCAGGACGAGAGCGGCCTTTTCAGGCTCATCCAGATGAATGAGAACACGATGTACAAACGTCATATCGCCACCACGCTCCCACGAAGTTCGGCGCTGACCGGCCCTCGCGCGAGGTACCGCTCAAGCGCCTCGATCGCCCTGATATCAAGATCCTCGCGGTTCCTGCCGTAGTTCGACGGCACGCCCTGCCCGGTGACGAAGGCGGCACGATAGATTGCATCCGGATCGAGCGGTTTTCCGGCCGCAAAGAACTCCTGGATACGGTGACCCGGCGGGTTTTCGAGCTTGCAGTAGATATTGACCCCGGCACAGCGCTTCACGTAGCCGCCCATCTGATGGTAGGGATCGCGCGCGAATGTCCGCTCCAGATTCTCCTCCATCATCGCCCGGAGTTCGCGGCCCGTGATCTCGACGGTCGAGACCGGAGGATTGACCGGTATGATGTTCCAGAGGTCGTTGACCGTGATCGGACCCGGCGGTATTGGGGCGCCGTAGCGCCAGCCGTTCGAGAAGGCCATCTCCGCGCCGGTAGCGTCCATAAGAGCCTGCAGAAGAAGGTTGTCCATCGTGGCCTCAAGAACCGTGTTCCGGTTGAGATCGGTCCGGGTCTCCCCGACCACCCGGGAGAGATACTCGCGATGCGGGTCCATGATTCCCTCAACCATCTCCTCGACCTCCGGCTCGGGCCGGATCTCATCCCCGATGACGATGAGCTCGTGGGAAAACCGCTTCACCCGCCGGTTCTCGACCGTTACGTCGAGGCGCCCGAGAAAGGAGCCATGGCAGCCGGACTGGATGATGATAGTCCCGTTGACGACCGCCGGCTCAAAGAGACGGTTGTGGGTGTGCCCCGAGAGGAGAATATCGATCCCGTCCACCTCGCCTGCAAGTTTCGCATCCTGAGGAAAGCCAAGATGCGAGATCACCACGACGAGGTCCACTCCCTCCTCATCTCGGAGGTGGGTGATGTGGCCGGGGAGTTCGGCCTTCCCGAGAGAGAAATGGATCCCCTCGGAGAAGGAGTCAGGCATCACCTTGTCGACGATTGTCGCGGCTATCCCGATGACGCCGACCTGAAGGCCCTCGGTCTCGCAGACCGTGTACGGCAAAAAGACGAGATCGCCGCTCGCATCGTCGTAGCAGTTCTCGGCGAGGACCGGGTAGTTCAGTCCGCGTGCCACCTTCCGGAACTGTTCCGGCCCGTAGGCAAACTCCCAGTGAGCGGTCATGGCATCGAACCCGAGCGCATTCAGTATCGGGATAAACGCCTCGCCCTTCGATTGGACGGCAGGGTATGTTCCGTGGATTGTGTCGCCGCAGTCAAACGAAAGGACCCTGCCCGGTTGCGCATCCCGGACCTCCTCTAAAATCGTAGCGATCCGGGCATATCCCCCCGCCAATCGGTACTCAGGCGGCCCGCCGGCATAGAAGAGCTCCTGGTGCGGCTCCAGATACCCATGCGAGTCGTTCATCTGCAGGAGGGTAAGATTGCCTGTCATACACGTGCAGGAGGGAGAGGCCGAATCAAAAATCTTTGGATCTTTAGCGCGAACATATCCTTTTTACGTTTCGCAGACCTCAATTTTAGTGATGCGCAGGATATATCATCGTTTTCCTCAGTCGGTCGACCTCGATTTCGAACTCAACCGGCCGTTCCGTGAAGTCCTAAATTGCATTGCCCGGATGCACGATACCCATACGACCACACGCGGGGCCGACGGCCTCGTCAAGGAGCGGATCCTCTTCCAGATTGCGGATGAACGGACGCAGTTCCAGGATCTCGATACGCTGCTGCCGCTCGCCGAGAAAGTCAGCGAAGTGGCGGACTTCCGGGTCGAACTGCAGAGGACACTGCTCACCCCCGAAAAGAGACTGCCGGTCTCGGAGAATGCCTTCTTCCTCCGGATTGTGGATAAGGGCCGGTTGACGGAATGCTACGTCGCGAAGGACGGCCACCACGGCGATCTGGACGCGATGAATCTGCGGAGAATTCTCAAGGGTGCCTGCGAGTGAGTCTCAAGATTGCGGTTGCCGCGCCGTTCAAGCACATGCGTAAAGAACGGCTGCAGAGGAGCGAGTTTGTCTTCTACATCGCCATCGACCGGAAGTGGATGAACAAAGAGCAGGCAAACCAGCTTCTGGAACGGGCGAAAGCGGAAGGGCTCGTCGAGATCGACGGTGGAACCATCCGGCTGCTCTTCGATCTCGCAGAGGTCTCGATACCGCTCGGGTTCAAGCCTACCTCCGATCTCCTCACGGTCGAGAGCCCGTACGAAGAGTTACTCGGGCGGATCGCCGCTGCAACCGGGAGACCGCCGCAGGAGATCGTCGCAGAACTGCACCGGATCGTCTCCGACAACTTCGACGGCAACCTCCGGGTGGAGGCGGCAGTGGTCATACTCGCGAAGAAGTACGGGGTGGCCTTCGAGGACAAACTTGCTGCCCTGGAACGTTCGGTCATGAAAAAACGCTAGGACTTCAATATCCCTCTTTTTCGCAAGGAATCTACGCTGCCCTCTCCGCGACCGCTGCCCGGCTACACCGGGAGAGCCCTGACGCTGTCGATGGAGCGACGAGAAATGCGGACCGACTGCCCGGGGGCGATAACGCTTCAGAAAAGATTGGGTGCTGATTTATTCAGCCGCCGCCTCGGGCTGGCTGAAGTATTCGGCCAGGGGCTTTGCACCGGTGTTTACAACCACGGCGTTAATCTGGACTAAGTCAGCGCTGATCTCGTTTCCGCGCACGGACTTCCGGCGGCGCTCCCCCTCCATGACGGGGTGGAACCCGATGCCCTCGGAGAGGAGAAGCTTTCTTCTTGCCGGCCCGGGGAGATCGCGGCGTACGGGAATGCCGGTCTTATCCGAGCCACCGGTAAGCCGGATCGTATAGCCTGCAAGACCAAAGATGCCCCCATCGATCTCGTCACCAATGCGCTTGCCGATGAGCGCTCCTGCGGCGGGACCAGTCGCATCGATCTTATATGAACGCCCGGTCGCCGGGTCTGAGAGGATAATTTTAAAATCAACCATGTTGACGACTCCTTCGAAAGTACCTATACAATTTGAGAATATGGTATTAAAAGACTACCTTTGCAGGGCTGAAAAAGATATCAGCCGGGAGATGCTGCATCTCCCCCGAGCTGCTCATTTCCCCCAGAAAGGATCCTCACGGCGCTTGAGGGCCGTGAACTCCTCAAAGACCTCCCGTGTGCTCGGGTTTAACTGGTTGATCATCTCCCGCTCGATCACCTTGACATGCCGTTCAGGCACGTCCACATAGAGATCGTCGTCGACGTTGATCTGGCGGCCGACGGTCGGCCCCTCGATGGAGATGGCCACCTCCATGCCGGCCTCAGCCTCCAGGATTGACTCGTTCTTCGCCTGGATCTGCTTGAGGCGGCCGATATTTCTGCCATTCGAGAGGACGAGGTCGACACCGCTCTGGAGTTTTCCTCCAAGAACCCGGACCCCGACCACCGCCGGGTTGCTCTGCCGGAAGACGCAGTTTGGAAGGATCCGGATCTTTGCAGGCATGACCAGTTTCTCGAACCGCTGCCGCTCGAGTTCCTGCTTCTTCTCCTCACGCCACTCGACGTAGTCGTCGATGAGCTGGTAGATGACCCCACCCTCAAATATGCTGACGTGAGACATTGACGCGTCCGCCAGCATATCGATTGCGTCCGGCAGAACCGGGGTGTTGAAGGCGATGATTGCACTATACAGCGGGTCCTTGATCGTCCCGGCCTCTATGACGTCGTGGCGGGTGACCGGCCCGACGGCGGCCCGCATAACCTGGATCTGGTGACCTTCGAGTTCTTTCGAGAGCGCTTCGAGAGCGCCGATGGTATCTGCCCGGATGATGACCCCGATATCGGAGAGGTTCACCTGGATATCCTGGATCTCGTGCCGGACCTGCTCGACAACCTCGTCCCGGTTGCCCCCCCGGATGACCCGGAGAGGGGACCCTGCGATGACCCCCTCGAGTTTCGGGGCGGCGACCTTGATGCCCGCAGCAGCCGTTATAGACTTGACCCGCTCGAACCGCTCCTCGATCAGGATCTCCTTCATCGGACGGGGCTGTAAGAGGGAGCGCACCTTGGTCTCGATGATCTGATCGTTCCCGGCCACAACGATCTCGTCCCCGACCTTGAGGGTCCCGTCGTAGAGGATCACATCAAGCGTCATCCCGAGCCCGCGCTCTTCCTTCACCTCAAGGACGGTGCCGGCGCCGGGGCCATCTGCGCTGACCCGGAGGCTCTCGGTCATGTAGCGCTGGGCAAGCCCGATCAGCACCATAAGAATATCGGGGACGCCTTCCCCTGTGAGTGCGCTTATCGGGACGATGCAGATGTTCCGTGCAAAGTCCGAGACCCGGTCGAACCGCTCGGAGTTGAACCCGAGCTCGGAGAGTTTGCCGACGAGCTCGTAGACCTTCGTCTCGAGCATCCCCTGGACGCGCTCATTCTGCTGTGCGAATGTCTTTAAGAACGGCTGGCCCTCGTTGACACGCCAGCCGTGGATGCGGTCGATCTTGTTTGCCGCAATCACGAACGGCGTCCTGTAGTTGCGCAGGATCTGGAGCGCCTCGATCGTCTGGGGACGGAACCCCTCGTTGATATCCACCACGACGATTGCCATATCGGCGAGCGCCCCGCCGCGCGCACGCAGTGTGGTGAAGGCATGGTGCCCGGGGGTATCGATAAAGAGCAGACCCGGGACGTTGACGTTGACCTTGCTTAAGGCCCCGCTCATACGGACGATCGCATCGATGGGGACGAGCGTGGCGCCGATGTGCTGCGTGATCGCGCCCGCCTCCGTTGAGACCACGGACGAACCCCGGATCCTGTCGAGAAGAGACGTCTTGCCGTGATCTACGTGACCCATCACGCAGACGATGGGGGTCCTGATCTTTGATTCTTTAGCCATGAGTATCACCTTCCGGTATATAGAGAATGGACGATTGAACCCAAAAAATCTGGAACATTGACCGCTTTTCTCAAATCACACCATAAATCGGGCGATTTCCCTACCCCCGGGGCGCCTTTTGCGCCCGGAACACCGGTACGTTATAGAGCATGGAGTCTATTAATGATTCTCCCCGCAGCCAGTCCATACTTTTAGGAAAAATCACCCCGCATGTCGGCTATAACGGTGGTTAGAAGGGCGTGTCGTGGCCAGGATGCCCCTCAGATCGTGAGACTGCCGGCGATCCCGATAGGGACGCACGTGTGATGAAGAGATACCTTAATCAAATCCTACTACCAACTATAATGAGCACCTTGCCAGGGTGGGGTAGTTGGTTATCCTAAGGGACTGTGGATCCCTCGACCCGGGTTCGAATCTCGGCCCTGGCCTACTTTTTAGCTGAAATTCTCGCTCAGGTTCTTTCCGATCTCATTCTCTCCTCGCAAAGACACATTCACCATCAGCCCTGCGGGCGTTCAACGAGACCTGCCCATACCGTAGAGAGATGGAGAGTCCCTGGAGAGCGCGGGGCAGTTCATGCAATCCTCATCCCTGCTGCCTCAAGCCGGGGAGTCTGGTCGTAAATTTCCTCGACCGTGAGGACGACCGCCGCCATCTCTTCGGTTCGAGCCGCGAACTCCGCACTGTGCCCGGCCCAGACGCTCTTGTCAAGCGATGCCGCCACTTCGTCATGCCTGTGGATCGCCACCCGCCCCTTCACCTTGTACGCCGTAAACGGCGGGTTCCAATCCCAGACACAGAGCGACGCAACAGGATGCCGCATGAGGTTCTCGTAGGTCTGCATGAAGTAGAGTTCGCCCCAGACGATGGTCTCGGGATCCCGGACCGTGACCGACTTCGCTGCAACATTGGGCATTCCATCGGCTCCAGTGGTCGCGACGGGGACTGAGTGCCAGTCCCGGAGGAGCGCAACGAGGGTATCGGGCATTGCCACCATGGATCATCACACCGGAGAGGACTGCACCGCAACCATGTTAGGTATCATGAACAGTCTCGGGGCTGTCTCCCGCGCACGCTCATAGATGTTTTGGTGCAGCAGATCGCGAGCGTTCCAGGGAAGGCATTCGTTTGGTCCTTGGGCGGCGGCGGGAGACCTGCGGCGTATCCCTCGCACACGGCTACCTGCAGAACGCAAACTGGATGTCAGGCCAAGTTCATCGAGGGTTTCCGGCGCAAAGTCCGCCCGCGGAACGAGGCGCAAACGCCAATCGATAACGCTACGCATAACAACCCCGGGCACCATACCGCACAGCATGAATAGAAGGGTTAGCGGCCTGCTGCTCCTTGCAGGCCTCATCGTGATCGGCTGCATCGCCGCCGGATGCATCGATGCGCCGCAGACAACAACCACGCAGCCAACCCCACTTGCCGGGGAGAATGAATCCATGAATAACCAGACAGCAGCCAGCGCCGCCGGCAGCATCTCGGCGGGGAACAACCGGTTCGCGGTCGACCTCTACCGACACCTCGCGAGCGACCCGGGATCCGCGGACAAAAACATCTTCTTCTCGCCCTACAGCATCTCATCAGCCCTCGCGATCACCTATGAGGGCGCCCGGGGCACGACCGCCGACGAGATCGAATCGGCCCTCCACCTGCCGGAGAACGAGACCCTCCGGAGAACCGGGTTTGCCGGGCTTGATGCCACCCTGAATGCCGGAGATGAGAATTACACGCTTCGCACCGCAAACGCCCTCTGGGCCGAGGAGACCTACCCATTCCTCCCAGAGTACGTCGATACGGCCGCGCGATGGTACGGAGCGAACGTCACGAACCTCGACTTCATCAAGAACGCCGATGCGTCGCGCGAGACCATCAACCGTTGGGTGGAGGAGAAGACCGAGAATAAGATCCGCGACCTCCTTCCCGCCGGCTCGATCGACTCCATGACCCGGCTCGTGATCACAAACGCCATCTACTTCAAGGGCACCTGGGTCCGGCAGTTCGATCCCGCCGAGACGACGGAAGAAGAGTTCCAGGTTGCTCCGGGGGAGACCGTCCGGGTCCCGATGATGCGCCAGACCGACGAGGATGCAATCTTTGGGTACGCAGAGACCGAGAGTCTCCAGGTGCTCAGGATGCCGTATGCGCACGGAAACGGAACCGAGCTCTCGATGCTCGTTCTCCTCCCGAAGGACGACAATCTGACGGCGGCGGAAGAGGCCCTCGACGCCGAGACGCTCGGAAAGATCAGAGAATCACTGATCGAGCAGCGTGTCAGGGTCGTCTTCCCGAAGTTCACGCTTGAGACGACCTACAGCCTCCCGCCGGCGCTCGCGGCGATGGGGATGCCGACGGCGTTCACCGACGCAGCCAACTTCTCGGGGATGGACGGGACGGAAGAACTCTTCATCAGCGAGGTTGTCCATAAGGCCTTCGTCGACGTGAACGAGGAGGGGACCGAGGCCGCGGCGGCGACCGGCGTCGTCGTGAACCTGGCAAGCGCACCCATGGAAGACCGGACGCCCGTCTTCCGGGCGGACCACCCATTCGTCTTCCTCATCGTCGAGGAGGACTCCGGCGCGATCCTCTTTGCAGGGCGGATTGTAAACCCGGCAGGATCGTGAGGAGGAGGGCGACCGGCCCATCCTCTCTCCTCTTTGCAGCAACTGATTGTCGGTGACCCTTACGTCCCGGTGAGCCGCTCGACGATCGTCTTTTGCAGGTAACTGATGATCGGCATATCCGACCCGATCACCGCGTGCCGCCCGGACCCCCCGGTGGCGATGATGAAGAAGTCCCGGCCGTCGACCAGGATCGTACACTCATCCTTCCTCAGATCGACCTCTGGCTCGTTCACGGGTCGCGACTCAAGAAGTTCAAGCACGGCTCCCCTGGCCTCGTAGATCGGAAGCCTGATCTCGGCATACTCGTCCTTCTTTCGCACGACCACGTAGAGATCGATCTTGCGTTCGAGGGGTTTGATGTCCGCATAGTGCTTCCGGAGGAACTCCGGGTCATAGCAGAGGATGACCATGCTCTTTTTCACCCGGCGGAAAAGCGAGGCAACATGGTTCTCGATTGCCCAGTCGCTTCTGAGGATGAAGAACGAGTTGGGAGGAAGACGCAGCTTGACCGAGAGACTCTTCAACGCCTCGCGGGTCTCGTCGAGGGCGCGGATGTAGTCCTCTTTGAGCCGATCAAAGACCTGGTCGATATCGAGCACGTAGTAGGAGGTGGGAGATCCCTCCTCGACCGCGATGAATCCCCGGCGGGCCAGATCGTTTAGGATCTCGTAGATCCGTCCCCGGGGAACCCCGCTTAATTCATGGATGTCCCGCGCGGTCGCTTTCTGCAAGCCGACAAGCGTCGAATAGACACTTGCCTCGTACTCGTTCATCCCGAGAGCCCGGAGCCCAAGGACTATCTCATCAGTCATTGCACCTCTATTAGGTTGCAACAAACTTATGGGTTCCGATGAAAAACTGATATCTGCGAGAGAGCGACGAACTCTCCGCGCACGAAGCGTATCTCCACAGCGGCCGCCTACCAAAGGCAGAGCATGGGCCATGAACAAACCCCACGTGAAACCGCTGGAATACCAGATCCGGCATATCCATCTCCGAGAATGGCTGCTCTGGAGAATGAATGAGAGCAGCATGCAGAGCGATACCACCTGAACCAGTAGAGTGCCCAATTCCGAAATCGGACCATCGGGATGTAAATGCATCCCGGGGCACCAGCGGCAGGCTCAAAGCGTGGATGGGCCGCCGCTCAAATTGCTGCTTCTCCCGGGATGCATCGACGGCAGCTAAGCATCATTTCCGCATCAAACATATTGGAAATTAATTTGATGGGAGCGAGGTCGTTTTAAAGGCCCAGAGCCGCGCAACAACTCGCTGCCGGGCTCGATACTTCAAAACCAGTCCTGATTGTGGTTGCAGTAAGTTCATATTCAGTCTTTAGAAAATACTAACTCCAGCATATGAGTCATTTATAAAGAGGAGAGACGTGAACTGCGCAATTGCCTGTAATATTGGTTCTCAACGGTCCTCCGGTAGGCCGCCATCTCGAGGGCCGGACCACCAGAACATGTTCTACAAGGAATTTCTTCCGGATAATACAAGCCAAGTATGGATCGAGGTCGGATTTCTCCCCCCGATAGAGTATCAGCGGGCCGTTGCCCTGCTCCACCGTCTCGCCATGAACGGAGAAGCGGGAGCGTCACTGATCGCGTCCATTCTCATCGCAGCAACGGCGGGGTCCGGCAGAACAACCTGTAGTTACCGGATCCTCGATTCTGCTCGCCTTCGACGCACCGCTCGGGAGTACGGGATCGACCCTGCCGGCAGGACCGACATAGAACTCGCGCGTGCCGTGACACGTGCAATCATCGCCGAGTACGGTGACGGGACAGCGGAGGAAGACGCATGAAGAACCCCTACGAGTGGCTTGCCGCCGCCATCAACAACCGCACCTGGGCTGTCGCCGGAGTCGCCGTGGCTGTTTTCATCCTGGCACTCCTTGGACTCTCAATGGTGACGATGCAGACCGGCGACGACACATATATAGATAAAAACACCCCCCGGGGGGCGCTCCTCGCCCACTATAAGGAGACCTACGGCTCAGACGCAATCATGATCATCTACGAGGCCGACAGCGTCCGGAGCCCGGATGTCCTGACGTATATCGATAACCTCCAGGAGGATCTCCGCAACGAACGCTACGTCGATACCGTCTCCGGCGTCGTCGACCTCGTAAAGCAGGCGAACGGCGGCACCCTGCCGTCGTCAACGGCGGAGATCAACGCGATCATCGAGATGGCTCCGTCAGAGACGGTGGAGAAGATGCTGCCTTCGGATATGATGACGATCAGCGTCATCGCCCTTGAGCCGGGCGTCTCCACGCAGGTCCAGGGGCAGGTCATCGAAAATATCAAGACCATCGTCAGTATCTCTGATCCCCCGCCAGGCGTCTCGGTCACGGTCTCGGGGACCCCCGCGTTCTCAAAGGAGATGGGTGAAGCTATAGGATCCGAGACAGGTATGCTGATCCTCGTGGCCATGATCCTGATGGTCCTCGCGGTGATGCTTCTCTTCTCGCATGTCCGCTATCCCCTTCTCCCCGTCGGGGTCGTGGCCGTCGGGCTCATCATGACCTTCGGGTTCATGGGTCTCTTCGGTATTCCTCTCAGCATGGTGGTTGTCGGGGCATTCCCGGTGCTGATCGGGATCGGTATCGACTACGCGATCCAGCTCCATGCGCGATTCGACGAGGAGATCCAGCGCGGTACGATCCCGGAAGCCGTATGGGCCACCGTCACGAATATGGGGCCGTCGATCCTGATCGCCATGTCGGCGACGGCGCTCGGGTTCATTGCGATGTTCTTTGCCCCGGTGCCGATGGTGGCCGATTTTGGAACGGTCTGTACCATCGGGGTCGTCTCGTGCTACATCGCAGCGCTCATCATCGTCCCCGTCTTTGCGATCATCACCCGCTACCGGCCAAAGAATGAGAAGGCACCCACCGCTACTTCCGCCCCGGCATCCGGTGAATCTTTCATGAAGCGGTATGACCGCCTCCTCGGCCGAATTGCCTATACGGTCGCAAAACACCCGATCCCCGTCATCATGCTCTTTGCGGTGGTCGCAGCAGGGGGCTTCTACCTCGACGAGAAGGTTCCCGTCAGCGCGGATGAAAAGACCTTCGTTCCCGACGATATGCCCGCCCTCCGATCTCTAGAAAAGATCACCCGGGTCATGGGCTCGACGAGCACCATCCCAATCGTCGTGACCGCAGACGACGTCCTCTCCCCGGAGACGCTTGCTTGGATCGATCAGTTTGGCGTCTACGAGCAGGAGCATAACGACAAGATCACCGGGGTAACGAGTATCGCAACCCTGATCCGGCAGTACAACAACGGCGTGCTCCCCTCGACCGAGAGAGAGGTCGACGACGTCATCGCCCGGATCCCGGAGAACACGCTCGCCCGTTACCTCAACGGGAACATGGAGACGGTGCTCGAGTTCTCGACCGTCCAGATGGAGATGAGCGTCGCCCGAGACCTTGTAGGGAGGATACAGGACGACGTCGCATGGAACAACCCGCCCGCCGGTGTGACGGCAAAGATCACCGGCAGCATGGAGATGTTTGCCGCCGTCATGGACGATATCGAGGAGTCGAAGACCTACATGACCGTGCTCGGATTCGCCTTCATCCTCGGGTTCCTGATCCTGGTCTATCGGAAGTTCAGCGCCATCTCACCGGTCATCCCGATCGTCTTCATCGTGGGGTGGAACGGTGCGATCATGTATCTCCTCGGCCTGGACTATACGCCGCTCACTGCCGTCCTCGGGTCGATGACGATCGGCGTCGCCTCGGAGTACACCATCCTGATCATGGAGCGGTGCGAGGAGGAACTCGCCCGGGGCGCGGAGTTCCTTGACGCCGTCCAGATCGCCGTGCAGAAGATCGGGACGGCCATCACGGCATCCGGGATGACAACGGTCTTCGGGTTCTCGGCACTCACCATCTCGACGTTCAATATCATCTCAAACTTCGGAATTGTAACGGTCATCACTGTCGGATTCTCGCTCATGGGCGCGATCGTCGTGATGCCGGCGATACTCTCACTGATGTACCGCTTCAGCGGCCGCTCCCACATCCCGGTCAACGCCGGGATCGCGGAGTGACCGCCCCATCAACACCAAACCGGGCAATGAGGTCTCTGTGAGCCGGGGATACGGCAATTATATATAGTACCTCCCATATCCCTCCTCCGGTGATATACCATGACAAATGGAGGCCTCATGACGCAGGTGTTTGAGCCAGTTGAAGAATTGGCTCGTGAAGTCATTCTGTTTCTACCAAACCTCATTGCAGCAATCATCATTCTCATCATCGGCTGGATCCTCGGGCGAGTTCTCGGCAGAATCGTCTCCGAAGTCCTCGACCGGCTCGGTGTCGATGATGCGCTTCGAAAGACGTCTGCCGGCCAGCATATTGAACGATCTGGAACAAACATAAGCCGCCTCTTCGACCTCATCGTCCGCTGGTTCATCTATCTTATCGCAATCCTCACAGCCGTCAGCGTCCTGCAAATCCCGGCGCTCACGGCTGCCGTTGCCGCAATCGTAGCCTACATCCCGAACATCGTCGCATTCATCATCATCCTGGTCGCCGGATTCATCCTGATCGATTGGCTGATGGATTTCCTCCAGAGCATGGGGGAGACACAGCAGATCCAGGGTTTTGGATTGATTACATTGCTTCTGCGGGCATTCCTCTACTTCATCGTCGCCATTCTCGCGCTTCAGCAGCTCCTGCTCGATCTCACGATAATCTATGCATTCGTCGTCCCGGTCGCCTGGGGAGTCGGGATCGGCATCGGCGCGGCGATCGCCATCATCATCGGATTCGGCCTCAAAGACCGGGCACCCGAGATGATGGACCGGCTGATGGGCAGGATGAGAAGAGAGTAATCTTTTCCGGTGGGGAGATCTAAAACCCACCGTATTTTTGCACGTGTTCCCGGGCCCGGCGGCGCAGATCCGCCCCGTCGGGGTTTTTGCTGGCGTAATGCCGCCGATCCTCTCCTACCGGGCAGACATTTATGCAGATCCCGCAGGGTGAGATATGGCGCCGGGCGAGCTTGGCGCTGTTTGCCGCGCAGGCCGCTTTATCGGTGAGCCCCTCAGGGTAGTCTCGCTCATCGAGGGCACCGGCCGGGCAGGCGCGGACGCAGAGCATGCACCGGGTGCAGAGGTCGTCAGAAAGCATCGGATCGGGCGGGAGGTCGGCGGCGGTGAGGACCGAGCCGAACCGGACGCGGGGTCCGTACTTTGGTGTTATGAGGGTGTTGTTCACGCCGAAGGTCCCTAGCCCCGCAAGGAGCGCGGCGTGCCGGTGGGAAAAGAAGGCAATAGGGCTCTTCTGGAGCACCTCGATGGACCCGTAGCCGTCCCGGGGGACGAAGACCGAAGGGTATCCGCAGTCGTTGAGGAATGAGGCGAGCCGGTAGGTGTACTGGTCGAGAAGGGTGTTGACGGTCTTATACAACTCGTGGTAGTAGATCGAGGGGGTGGTCTCAAGCACCGGGAGATGGACGGGAAGGCCGATGACGATCACTGACCGGGCCTCGGGAAAGATCGACTGTGGGTAGAACTCCTCAGGCATCCAGGGCTGGAACGGCGGGTTCTCCCACCGGTCGGTGCTTGCGATCCCGATGAGCGGGATCTCCATCCGCCGGCACCGTTCGAGGACGGCTGCTTTGAGGTCGCTGTTCATCATCGATATCTTTTCGCCCGGCGGGAAAAAAGGTTCACCCCGGGAGGAGGGGGTCTAATCGACGTACTCCCCCGGCACCCACCGCTCGCCGTCCCGGTAGAACTCCTTCTTCCAGATCGGGACTGTCTGCTTGATCCGGTCGATGATGTACTCGCAGGCGGCGAACGCCTCTTTCCGGTGCCCGGCACCGACGATGATGAGGAGGATGGTCTCGCCGACCGAGAGCGATCCGACCCGGTGGACGATATCCACCGACTCAATCGGGTATTTTTGCATCGCCTCGTCGCGGATCGCCTCCATTTCGCGGACCGCGACTTCCTCATAGACCTCAAGTTCCATCCGCTCCACCCCTCCGTCGTCCCGGACAACGCCGCAGAAGGTGACCAGGGCTCCCATGCCCGGCCTCTTCGCCGCCTCGATCATCGCGCCTGCGTCGATGACGTCCCGTGTAATTCCAATCATATCTCCATCTCCTCCTCATCCACCTGCGACCGGCGGGAAGATAGCGATCTCGTCTCCGTCCGCAAGGGGATCGGGGTCGTCTCTCTTCACCCGTCGTCCATTCCGCATCAGGATGACGTGCGCCCGGAGCGCCCCGGTCTCGTCAAAGATTGCATCGCCATTATCTCCGGCACGATCCCGGAGCGCGGCGAGAACCGCCGCCATCGTCGCCCCATCGGGGAGATCGACGAGAAGGTCGCTCCCGAGGATCTCCCGGAACCGGGCGAACGCCTTCACTCGAACCTTCATTGACACACCTCTCTACTGCAGGCAGGGCATCCCGACCGCCGCTCCACGGCAAACGTCTCAAGTTTCGCCGCAAGGCCGTCCCAGAGGAGGAGCCGACCGGCGAGGAGGTCGCCGGAACCGGTGATGTACTTGATCGCCTCGTTCGCCTGGATGAGACCGATGAACCCCGGCGTCGTCCCGACGACCGGGAAGACCTCGGCGGGCGGGGCCTCCGGGAAGATGCACTCAAGGCAGGCCGTCCGGCCGGGGACGATCGTCGTCACCTGGCCGTCGAACCCCCGGATGGCACCGTGGATGAGCGGCACGCCCGACCTGATCGCCTCCCGGTTCAGGAGGTAGCGGGTCGGGAAGTTGTCCATCGCGTCCACGATCAGGTCGGCACCGGCGGCCAGGTCATGGACGTTCGCTTCATTGATCGTCGCTTCCAGGGCTTCTATTCGGACGTCGGGGTTAACCTCCCAGAGTTTCTCCTCCGCGGATCGGACTTTCGGTATGCCGAGATCCTTCTCCCAGTGGAGAACCTGCCGGTTTAAGTTGGTCCGGTCCACGACGTCCCTGTCCACAAGGCGGATCTCCCCTACGCCGGCGACGGCAAGATAGAGGGCGATCGGGCAGCCAAGACCCCCCGCCCCGGCGATGAAGACCTTCGCCTGCTTCAGCCGCTCCTGCCCCTCCTCACCGAAGAGGAGAATCTGCCGGCTGTAACGCTCACGTTCCCGCTCGGTGAGCATCAGGTTATCCTCCGCTCGCCTCCGGCGAACCGTGCCGTGCCCGGTAATCGGCGATTGCCTTGCGGATCCCCTCCTCGGCGAGGACCGAACAGTGGAGCTTCTGGGGGGGCAACCCCTCCAGCGCCTCGGCGACCGCCTTGTTGGTGACCGCCAGCGCCTCGTCGAGAGTCTTTCCCCGGATGAGCTCGGTGGCCATCGAACTCGACGCAATGGCGGCGGCGCACCCGAAGGTCTTGAACTTTGCATCCACGATCCTATCCCCTTCGATCCGGAGGGTTATCCGCATGATGTCGCCGCAGGCAGGGTTCCCGACCTCACCGACACCGTCCGCATCCGGGATCTCCCCCATGTTCCGGGGGTTCATAAAATGGTCCATGACCCGTTCGCTGTACATGATGATCACGCATATCGTTCAGGGCTCAGGGGGGACATCCTGCGCAGGCGCTCGATCACCCGGGGCAGGACCTCGAGGACGTAGTCGACGTCCTCCTCGGTATTCCGGGAGCCGAGGGTGAGCCGGAGGGAGCCGTGCGCCTCCTCGTGCGGAAGACCGCAGGCCACAAGAACATGCGAGGGCTCAAGCGATGCCGATGTGCAGGCGCTCCCCGTCGAGGCGGCGATCCCGAGTGCATCGAGCATAAGGAGGATCGATTCGCCCTCGACGTAGCGGAAGGCGACGTTCACGTTGTTCGGGAGCCGCTCGGTAGGGTGACCGTTTAAGCGGGTCTCCGGGATGGTCTCGAGGATTCCCTTGATCAGTCGGTCTCGCATCGCGGCAAGCCTTGGGGACTTCTCAGGCATCTCGGCGACGGCTAGTTCGATAGCCTTTCCGAGCCCCACGATCCCCGGAACGTTCTCGGTCCCGGCCCGTCTTCCCCGTTCCTGCGCCCCGCCGTCCATGAACGTCCCGATCCGGGTCTTATCCCGGATATAGAGCGCCCCCGTCCCCTTCGGGCCGCCGAACTTGTGACCCGAGAGCGAGAGGAGGTCGATCCCCATGTTGTCAACGTCGATCGGTATCGCCCCGATCGCCTGGACGGCGTCGGTATGGAAAGGAACGCCGTGGTCGTGAGCAACTTTCGCGATCTCGGCGACCGGCTGGATCGTCCCGATCTCGTTGTTTGCCGTCATCACCGAGACGAGGATGGTTTTGTCGGTGATCGCCTCCTCGACCGAGGCAGGGTCAACCCGGCCGAACTCGTCGACAGGGAGGTAGGTGACCCGGTAGCCCTGCTTCTCAAGGCTCTGGCAGGTGTGGATGACGGCGTGGTGCTCGATCGCGGAGGTGATGATATGATCGCCTTTCTTTCTGTTTGCGGCTGCAACCCCCTTGATAGCCCAGTTGTCGGCCTCGGTTCCCCCGGAGGTGAAATAGATCTCCTTGGGGTTTGCGCCGATCGCATCCGCCACCTGTCTCCGCGCCTTCTCCAGTGTCACCCGCGCCTCGCGGGCGAGGGCGTAGACGGAGGAGGGGTTCCCGAACCGCTCCGTAAAGCAGGGGAGCATCTCTTCGACGACCTCCGGCCGGACCGGGGTCGTCGCCGCGTGGTCCATATAGACCAGCCGTGATCTCCGATTAACCGTAGTATTCATGCTGCACCCCGGCTCTACGCAAAGGTATTTCATCCCTGAAGTCAAAATTAACAATTGTTAACATCATTGTTAGATCCACTCCAAAACCATTAAACATTGTGGTATTAATGAAACTCCCCTGCCAGTTAATTGTATGGAATGTGCTGCCCGCAATCCGTGCGGCGATCGCAGAAGAACTAATTAACATGGGCGTCTCGCAGCTCGAGGCCGCCCGCCTCCTTGAGATGACACCCTCAGCGATCTCCCAGTACCGCACCGGGAAGCGGGGCTACCGGATCGTCTTTGAAGGCGAGGTAAAGGAGGCAATCAACCGGCTTGCGCAGGACCTCAAGGCCGGCCAGGTGGACGACCTCGCCTCCCGGATATGTGAGATATGCACGCAGATCCGCGAAGAGAACCAGCTCGGCGAACTGTGCGATACAGAAGCATAAGGAGAACGATACCGATGAACTCCAGGTGCAGCAAAGAAGCGGTCATCGAGGCCCTCAAGGAGAAGGGTCCTTTGCTTATCGCATACTCCGGAGGCGTCGACAGTTCGCTCCTCGCCGCACTGGCCGTCCGCGCGCTCGGGAAGGAGCGGGTCCGGTGCGTCCTCCTTGACTCGCCGCTCATCCCCCGGCGAGAGGTCGAGGCGGCGCGAAAGACCGCAGCCCGGCTGGACCTCCCCCTGGAGGTCGTGGCGTTCCCGATTCTTGAGGATGAGGCCTTCCGGGCGAATCGGCCCGACCGCTGCTACACCTGCAAGAAGGCATCGGCCCGCCTGCTCAAAGATCTGGCCCGGCGGGAAGGGATCGGCACGGTCGCGGACGGGACGAACCTCTCCGACCTCGGGACCTACCGGCCGGGGCTTGCCGCAGGCGACGAGGAGGGGATCTCGCACCCCCTCGCCGATGCGTGTGCGACGAAAGACGATGTCCGGAGAATCGCCCATGAGTGCGGACTATCGCTCTGGAGCAAACCATCGGCGGCCTGCCTTGCCACCCGCCTCCCCTATGGGACCGAGATCACAGAGGAGGCGCTCGCCCGGATCGAGGCGGCCGAGGATGCACTGCATGATCGGGGATTTTCCCAGGTGCGGGTCCGCCTTCACGGTGACGTCGCCCGGATCGAGGTGCCGCCCGAGGAGATGGAGCGGCTCTTTTCCATGCGGGATGATGTGACGGCGGCCCTCCGAAAGATCGGTTTTACCTACGTCGCCCTGGACCTTGCCGGGTACCGGAGTGGGAGTATGGATGAGGTCCTATGAGGATCGAAGACTGTAGAACGGACTTCCCCATCACACGGGACCTCATCTACTTAGACAGCGCCGCAACATCCCTCACCCCAAAGCCTGTGGTCCAGGCGATGGTCGAGTACGACCTTCGTTACCGCGCAAACGTGGGAAGAGGCGTCCACCGGCTCGCCAATGTCGCCACCCACCGCTACCGGGACGCCCACGACGCCATAAAGTCGTTCATTGGGGGCGAGGGCGGCACCCTTACGATCACCAGAAACACTACCGAGGCGATCGGAGCGGTCGCCGCCGGCCTCGACTGGAAGAAGGGCGACCGGGTGGTGACGACGCTCCTCGAGCACCACTCAAACCTCCTACCCTGGCTCCGGCTCCGAGAACGTGGAGTCGCGGTGGATATCGTTCGGCCGAATTCCGATGGCGGCCTCGAGATAGCCGATCTGGAGGCGGCCATCCGCGACGAGACCCGGCTCGTCGCCGTCACCCACGCCTCAAATGTCCTCGGCACCGTCCTCCCCGTCCGGGAGATCGCCGGGATCTGCCGCGACCGGGGCGCAAAGTTCCTCGTCGACGGAGCCCAGTCGACCCCGCACATCCCGGTCGACGTCGCCGCCATCGGGTGCGACTACTTCTGCTTCTCGGGCCATAAGATGCTTGGGCCCACCGGGACGGGCGGGCTCTGGATGCGCCGGCCGGATCTCGAACCGCTCCATGTCGGGGGCGGTTCGATCGAGAGCGCGTCGTCCGACGGCTACACCCTTGCTCCCGGTGAAGAGCGATACGAGGCGGGGACGCCGCCGGTCGCCGGCACCATCGGGCTTGCCCGGGCGGCGGCATATCTCCGGGAGATCGGGATGGACGCCGTCCGGCGGCACGAGGAGCGGCTCACCGCCCGGCTCATCGACGGGCTTGCGGCGCTCGACGGCGTTACGGTCGCGGGCCTGGATGCCGGGACCGATCGGATCGGCGTCGTCTCGTTCACGGTCGAGGGGATGCACCCGCACGAGGTGGCCCAGATCCTCGACGAGGCGTCCGCCGTTCTGGTCCGGTCGGGGCACCACTGCTGCCAGCCGCTGATGGAGCACCTCGGTCTCCCGGACGGGACGGTGCGGGCGAGCACCTACATCTACACCACAACAGAGGAGATTGATACGTTGATAGCCACCGTTGAAGAGATCTCCCGGAGGGCGATCTGATGCTCTACCGGGAACTGCCGATCGTCAAAGTCGACGACGAGTCGTTCGTCGCCGCGACTCACCCCGTCGTCGAGGAGATGCCTCTCTCCGTGACCGTCAACGGGCGCCACGCCCTCACCGCCATGACAAGCCCGGTGATGCTCCGGGAGTTCGTCGTGGGGTACCTCTACACGGAACGGATCGTCCGGGAACTCGATGAGATCGAGTCGATCCGGATCGAGGGGAATACCGCAAGTGTCCTCACAAAGAACCCGTTCTCGATCCTCACCTCGCACAAGACCGTCCTCTCCGGGTGCGGCGGGACCGCGTCGTTCCTCGACGCCGGGCGCCTTCCTGCGATCCGCTCCGATCTCACACTCGCGCCCGAGACGATCCGGGCGGCGACGAAAGAGACGCTCGATTCGGATCTCCACAGGATCACCGGCGGCATCCACCTCGTCGGGCTCTTCGACGGAGAGGGGAAGGCGATTCTGATCGCCGCGGATATCGGCCGGCACAACGCGCTCGATCGGGTCATCGGCCACGGGCTTCTTGCCGGGATCGATCTTTCGCGGACGTTTGCGGTCAGTTCCGGACGGATATCCTCCGAGATGGTCAGGAAGTGCCTGGTCGCAAACATCCCTGTGATCGTCTCGCGGGGGGCGACGACCACCACCGCCGTCGAGGCCGCAAAGGCCGGCGGGCTCACGATCGTCGGGTTCGTCCGGAGCAGAAAGATGAACATCTACACCGGGTGGGAGCGGGTCCGCGGCGCGTCACAGGCGGCCGCCGGCGAGTGAACGCCCCCGCTGCTGCCTTCTGCACCAGGGGGTCTTCGCGGTATTCGTCGACACCCCTTCCCCAAGTTCAGGAATCTCCCGTATGCTCTGTGCAGAAGAGTGATCATATCAGGTACAGTCGTTCACGGGTGTGCGGCGGAAGTTGCGTGAGAAGAACATCCTGGAGATGAAGGCAGCCGACATGCCCTCCGGGACATAATCCGGGAAAGAGGGCCGCATGGGCACCGTTCCCGGAGTTTGTGCGGCAATGATACTCTCCGCCAGGCAACGGAGTGCCGGTTCATGGCGGAGAGGGTGCAGAACGAGCGGGCGGGGTGCTGTGCTGTAACATGGGTTTTCCAATGCCCAGCCGGACGATACTGGCCCATCTCTCTTATTTTGTTCACATCCGTGAACTATACCCGGGTACGTGCCGGAAGAATTTATTTCGACAGAAATGGACAAAATTTGCCGCAATATGCGCGATGACGGGCAACATCCACGAATGAGCCGTACGGACGACTCGCCGGTCGGACTGGAGAGGAGAGAAAATTCACAATTGTGAATATATTTAAAACCTTACGAAACACACCCTTGCTCAAGACAGAGGATACGCTCATCAGGGACCCGTCTCCGGCATTCGGGCACCGGGTTGAGCGAGATCCCGGGAAGGAGAAAAAATGGACTTAAAAGATCTCAGGTCCGGTACCGAACTCCTGAAGAGAGGGTTTGCGTCGATGCAGAAAGGCGGCGTCATCATGGATGTCGTGAACGCCGAACAGGCACGAATTGCAGAGGAGGCGGGTGCCGTTGCGGTGATGGCGCTCGAACGCGTCCCTGCCGACATCCGGGCGGCAGGCGGCGTGGCCCGGATGGCCGATCCGGAGAAGATCGTGGAGATCATCGATGCGGTCTCGATCCCGGTGATGGGCAAGGTACGGATCGGCCATTTCGTCGAGGCGCAGGTACTCGAGGCGCTCGGCGTCGATATGATCGACGAGAGCGAGGTTCTCACGCCTGCCGACGAGGAGTACCACATCGAGAAGAAGCGGTTCTCTGTCCCGTTCGTCTGCGGAGCCCGAAACCTCGGCGAAGCCCTCCGACGGATCGATGAGGGAGCGGCGATGATCCGGACAAAGGGCGAGGCCGGCACCGGCAACGTCGTCGAGGCTGTCCGGCACATGCGTGCGATCATGGGCGAGATCCGGCTCCTGCAGGGGATGAGCGAGCAGGAGTTGATCAACCGTGCTCGCGAGATAGAAGCGCCGGCGGACCTGGTCATCGAGTGCGCAGAGCGCGGCCGGCTCCCGGTGGTGAACTTCTCGGCCGGCGGGATTGCAACGCCTGCCGACGCGGCGCTGATGATGCAGCTCGGCGCCGACGGGGTCTTTGTGGGCTCGGGCATCTTCAAGTCGTCCAACCCGGAACGGATGGCAAGAGCGATCGTGGAAGCGGTGAACCACTACGACGACCCGGCGGCAATCGCCGGCGCATCCCGTGGGCTCGGCGAGGCGATGCCGGGGCTTGACGTCCACCTCCTCAGCAAAAGCGAGACGCTCCGGTACCGCGGGCGCTGATACCGATACATACAGGCCCGGGATTACTGCTGCAAAACCCCGGCGGGATACGGACGAACCATCGTGAGGTTTGCAGCAGAAATCCCGGTGAATATCGCATAAACATATCGGGATCATACAGACCAGAGGCGGTGAGAGAGACGGCAATAAAATTTCAGTTGGCCCGGAAAGGCGATCTCCCGGTCATTGCAGAGATTTACAACTATTATAGCCATCACACGACCGCGACGTTTCACGACGGGGATATCACCCCGGCGGAGTTGAGCAAGGACTACCCGCCGGGCGATCAGGTCTATCGGGCGTACCTGATCCTGGACGGTGAAGAAATCCAGGGATATTGCGGGGTGCGCAGGTACAAAAATTTGCGGGCATATGACAGAACTGTGGAGATCTCGATCTACTTAAAGCCGGAGCATACCGGTAGGGGGATCGGGAAGATCGCTCTCTCTTTCCTTGAGGATCACGCGAGGAGGGCAGGGATACGTGTGATCCTGGGAACAGTCACGGGTGAGAACCATGCGAGCACCAGGCTATTTGAGGCGGCGGGTTATTCCCGATGCGCTCACCTCCGGAACGTCGGAGAGATAGCGGGGAAGGTCCTCGATGTCGTGATGTACCAGAAGGAGCTCTAGCGGGAGCAGCCGAAACGATGAGAGGGCGTTCCGCAACATTTGCCGCATTCAGGAAAATGTCCGAATATTCCCGTCAATGTTTGCTGAATCGCCTGAGCATAAATGGTTTCCCGCCCCATGGGTGGAGGTGATCCTGCGGGAGGAGAGAGGGAAGCAGCCATCCATGGGAAAGAGAGCGTCGGTACATCGACGGTCGCGCCGAATCATGCTGTCTCCCACATCTGCAGCATCATTGAGGTGTTCCGGCCCACCCTGATCGGCTCGGTCTACGTGCGTCCAGTACCATCAGTTCACAGATGCTTTGTGGGGGCGGAAGAACAGGCGAAGATAAGGCAGAAGGATATGCAGTCAGGAAACCCATTCTTCAGAAAGACGCCGAATTATCGGGTTCTGATCGATTCGGAAGGCATCGGCCACATCCGGATCATCAAGCGGGTGAACTTCAGGACGGTCCTCGCCATCTTCAGGGACCTGTACCTGGAGTTAAAGAAGAAGACAGCAAGACCGCATATCATCGTCTACGTCTCGCCCTCGCTCTCATCGGAGATGTCTGAAAACATGAGGGATTTCCTTGATTTTGCCGCCGCCTGCATGGAAGGCAGGTTCGAGTTGACGATCCTCGAATGATGCGCCGGTGTGGGTTTTTGACGTCTTCATCCCAATATCGGGCAGATACGGCGATTCATACGTGAGCTACTCCGCCTTTCAGGGCAGGGCTTCCTGCTGCATCAATAACAACCTATAGCCACAATCGCGCAATAACTGCACGGCGAGAATCGCTGACATCTCTTCCGAAGCATACAGCGCCCGGGCGATCCACGCACCGATATCGTCAATTTTTGACTTTTTTGTTGTTATATGGTATAAATTGCCCCTATCCCCAATCACATCACTACGATTGACCATCGAATCCATCGCAGGGACAATCGAAAAAGTTAACAATTGTGAACCACAACATGAGTATGGTGATTCCACTATGAGGGATCGTTTTTGTCAACGAAACTGACGTGAATGAGAAGAGACTGGCAAAGATCGGACACCTCCCGCCGTCGGCAAAACTCGTGTACAAGGTTCTCGAAACAGGCGGTCAGTTCACCCAGAAAGATCTGATCCGCGAGACCTCTCTGCCGGCGCGCACCGTGAGATACGCTCTGAACAGACTCAAAGAAGAAGGGATACTTATAGAGCGGCACTATTTCATCGACGCCCGCCAGAGCCTGTACGGACTGAACGTCCCGGAGCCGGAGGTGATAACCGCATGATGCGGCCGCCTATGCGTCTCGATATAACCCCTTAAACATCCTCCTCTGTCCCTCCGTGGACCGACCCTGACACCATTTTTCACGCGGGAGACCTCAACTCCGGGCTCTCTATTGCTGCACCGGTGCGTTCGACGATCGTCCACACTCGTCGACGGCGTTCCCAAAAAAAGGACGGAAATCTCCGTCACAGAGGCCCGACAAACGAACTGATGATCTCTTCAAACAGGGTCAAGGCTCCGTCGAACCCGGCGTAGGTCCGATTCAGGACGAGCCGGTTCAATGCAGGGAACGCGACGGTGATGGGGAGCGCGCCCCACTCCGCGAGAGCAATAGGGGCTTCGAGGGAACTTGCAAACAGGAACAGGAACGATCTTCCCAACAAGTTCTGCCGTATAAGATGCGCATCTGTCTCGAAGACCACCTCCGGTTTGAGAGGGGTTTCAAGGTCTTCTGTGAGCCACCTGACAATCTCGTCACGCACCTCCTCGGGCGGGTCGTCGGTGATCTGGACGATATCCGGCAGGTAGCCAAGCTCATTGATGAGGAAGCGCGAGATGCCGATCGCAGTCCCCGAATCCGCCGCAACCGCAAAGAACGGGTGCGGCCGGACAAGCATGTGGGCATCGCCTCCGTATTCGATGAACCGGTACACCCGCCGCTCTTCCCGCGCGATCACGCGCTCGACAACCTCTTCCGATATATCGAAGACCTTTGCCACCCTGCGCAGAAACTCCGCAGTCTGCTTCGGCCCCACGGGGACCGAAGGGAAGGTCAGGTACGGTGTGCCGAACTTCTCTTTCAGGAGTTTCGCCGTCCGGTGGCCGTTCCAGGTGGAGAGCACGATGTTGTACTCTGCAGCAGGAATGTCACGCAGCTGAGCCGCCCCGTCGAATTCCGCGAGGAAGACATTGGCCGTTATCCCGATCTCGGCGAGAAGGTTCTTAATGGTCCGCGCATCGCCTTTCCAGAAGACATGCTGGTATGGGACGATACCGAATACGTTCACCGTCTTTGGCCGGATCTTCTCCGCAGGTTTGAGAAGATCCTCTATCAACCCCTCGAAGAAGAGCTCATAGCCTTCGTATGAGTTTCTGGCAAACCCGGAGGACCGCACGAAGAAGATATCATTCTTCTCGCGGAACTCCTTGACGACAGAGTTTACGTCGTCCCCGATCAGCGACGGGACGCAGCCGTTTATGACCGCATAGAGTTCTCCGTCCATCAACTCAGTGCTCGCGCGGATCAGGTCCCGGAGCTTCTCCTCACCTCCGAATACCACGTGGTGCTCCACCAGGGAAGAGCAGGGGGTGCTGGTCCCCCCCTGCGGTCCGCCTGCGTTCTGTCCCCCGGCGTAGAGTTGCCCGAAGAGCTGCCCGATACCGCACCCGGCACCGGAGTGAAGGATGGGGACGACGCCGTAGATCCCGACCGCCGTGCCAAGAGCTCCTCCGAGGGCGCAGGAGAACCTGGGGGCCTCTATTGCAGAGGACTCCGGGACCTTCCCCGGGCCGTATGCCTCTTCTGCCTTAGAATCCGTCATATTATACCACCCTCTTCATGTAGTACAGCGGGTTGCTCTGCTTGAACCACCAGTCGCGGTAGCTGTCTTTCGTCTTCTCTTTGAGGGTCTTCTGGAACGACCTGCTCTTCAATGCCTGGAGCAGGAAGTTTCCGTAGGCCACCGCCCCCGTATAGCCGCTCTGGGCGCTCCAGGGATGCGGGTCGCCGCGCAGGGCGTGGATCCGGGTCGCACCCTTGATCCGCTTGTACGCTCCTCCCTGGAACGGGCAGGTGAGCGTCAGATCGGGGTCGAGCTTCGTCGTGATATGCGACTGCTCCGCCGCCTGGAACGTATTGACCAGCAGGTCGAAGTCGCCGACCCGGGAGACGACCTCCTCGAGTTCTTCGAGGATCAGGTTGTCGTAGTCCTGCGACATCGCCGCGGGCGACACCAGTCCGAGTTCGTCAAAGAAGGGCATCTGCGCCAGCAGCCGCCCCTGGCCGAGCGAGCCGAGAACGCTCACCTTGCTGCCCTTCTCTGCGGCGATCCTGTCGAACTCGGACCGTATGGCCTGCATCTTCGGCATCCAGATCCGGTGCTCCTCCTCGATGAGGGCCTCGACTTCGTCGGACTTGCCGGTGTACTTCCCGATCTGCCTGAGCCATTCGTCGGTGTTGGTGATGCCCATCGGCGAAGGGTACAGGAAGTAGGGTACGCCGTACTCCTGCTCGAGCCCGCGTGAGAGGTAGTCGGTGTAGGTGGGGCAGAGCGGTGCGGTCACGGCGGCCTCCGAGAGCTGCTGGAACTGCTCGACCGTTGCAAACTCCGGGATAAGGTTTGCACGGAGTCCGATCTTGCCGAGCAGGCGCTGGATCTCGAGGCGGTCCTGCCAGGTATACGAGAGCATACTCGCCACGTTCACGAGGTCCGTCTGCTTCTTCTCCGGCTTCTTCACCAGATACTTCAGCACCGCATGCCAGAAGGCGTCATAGCCGGTCTGCACGATCCTGGAGCGCACCCCCTCACAGTGGATGGGCACGAGCCGTGCGTCGATATGCGGCTGAACGTCGGCAACCGCCCCCTCGATATCCTCCCCGATGATGCCGGTGGTGCAGGAGGTAAGGATGAAGATGGCTTTGGGGTTATACCGCTCTTGAGCCTCGTATATTGCCTTCTTCAACTTATCCCCCGCTCCGTAGACGACGTCCTTCTCGCGCAGATTCGTGGTCATCCAGTGGAGGTCGTACTCGGCCGGTCTTCCCAGCTCGACGGGAACCCCCCGGAAGAGTTCCCGGTACCCGAGGGCCGAGGACGAGCACCCGACCGGCGCGTGGAAGATCGTCGCAGCATCCCGTATGGTGCCGACGCGGACGGAGAGGTAGAAGTTCAGCGAGCAGCCGGATGACTGTGCAAAACCACGCTCGTGGTTCTGCAGGCACCCCGACCGGGCCTTCTCGATGAGGTCGCTTGCCTTGCCGTAGAAGATGTTGATGCCGTTCGCCCTCTGTTCGCGGTTGGGGCAGGTCGCCTGGGAGAGGTCTATCCTCTTCTCGTAGAGAGCCGAATCGGCCTCATCTCGTGTTGCAAATACCATATCAATTTCCCCGATCTCAGGTGCATGCCGCTACGTGCTCGTCGAGGCTATCTCCCGTGACCCGGAACCCGACCGCGCGTCGTTCTTCTTCGTAAGGAGCCGATCTGACCACGACTCCGCCCACACTTTCAGTTCCGCTGCCTCGAGCGGCTTTGGCACGTACCTCTCCTCGTTCTTCAGCAGCGTTCTTGCGAGACTGCGATACACTTCTGCCTGCGTTGAGTCCGGATCGTACTCGATTGCGGTCTGGCCCAGAAGTTCGCTCCGGGTGATCGTATCGGACCGCGGGACGTACTCTGCAATGGTGGTGCCGGTCCGTGACGCGAAATCATCGATGATCTCCCGCTGTACCGGCAGCGTCACCGAGTTGGCGATGATGCCGGAGAAGAGCGCACCCCCGCTGCTGGCGTACTTCTGTATCCCCTTGAAGAGGTTGTTTGCAGCGTAGATGGCCATGAAGTCCGCAGACGTCACCGTGTAGACCTGCTCGGCGACGCCCTCGCGGATGGGGACGGAGAAACCGCCGCAGACCACGTCTCCAAGGACGTCGTAGAGGACGACGTCCGGCTTGTACTCCTCAAAGACCTTCTTCTGCCGGAGGAGCTCGATTGCAGCGATGATCCCGCGTCCGGCGCAGCCGACGCCCGGCTCCGGGCCCCCGGCCTCTATGCAGAGGACGCCGCCGAACCCTTCGTAGACGATATCATCCAGCTCGACCGGCTTTCCGCTCCTGATGGCATCGAGGACCGTCGGGATCGATCTCCCTCCACGGAGGTTGTTGGTCGAGTCGCTCTTTGGGTCGCATCCGATCTGGATGACGCGTTTTCCCATATCGGCAAGGGCTGCGCTGAGATTGGATGTCGTCGTCGATTTTCCGATTCCGCCTTTGCCATAGATGGCAACACTTCGGATCTTCGTCATGGAACCTCCTTGTGGAGTATACAGTTCTCCTCGGGAAGGGATAATATCCGGCAAACCGGCCAAATATACACGATTTTTCTGGAAAAAGAGTCATTTGCGGCAAATTATGCCGGACGGATCCAGGGTAGAGAAGCGGTACGGTGAAACGATCGGGAGGGCCGTAGCCGATCTGCCCGTCGAGGGGCTCTCCGTCACGGGTCGATGCTCTGTCCCGGCGGCGTCCGGGTTTTGGATGCAGGAGGTGATTCCAGGTCGACCGCCTTGATCGGGTTTTTGCAATGCGGACACCGGAAGTCGCACTCCCATCCCTCGTACGGGCAGATCGTCATGGAGAGATCGGCGAGCGGGTGGCCTTTCCCCCGGATCTCGAACTCCTTGTACCAGCCGAACGGCGCCCGCTTCACCTCGACGCCAACAGAGCGGAGTTCGTCTTCAAGGCTCTGCAGGATGGAGAGCGCACACTCCGGGGAGCCGAGGGTGTTCGTGAGGTGGGCATAGGGGTAGATCAAAACCCGGCTCACCTTCAACTTCGCGAGTCGATCGAGGATGTTTGCCTTCGCGCTTGCAACGACGTACGACGGGTTTTTCTCGTCGAGTTTCTCAACGCAACAGAAAAGAACCACACATTCATCCATCCTCTCTTCCCGGGGTTCAACGGCCTCCGCCATCTTCGTCCGCTTTGTGGGGCGGTACCACATAGTATCCGCATGGATGGAGAGTATTCTCATATGCCGGGTCTCCTCCCGGCGGGTTGAGACTCAAAAAAGGGGGAATGGGGTGGATGGGTGCTCCCCGGACCGCGACAACGCCCGGAGGCGACTGTAGCAGGGCAGGGCCCGCAGACCATCTACACGCCCTCCAGCGCCTGATCGAGGTCTTCGATGATGTCCTCGATATCCTCGGTGCCGATGGCGAGCCGGATGTAGTCGGGGGTGACCCCGGTCGCCTGCTGCTCCTCCGGAGCGAGCTGCTGGTGCGTGGTCGTCGCCGGGTGGATGACCAGGCTCTTTGAGTCCCCGATGTTTGCCAGGTGCGAGAAGAGCCTGAGTCGCTCGATGAATTTTTTCCCGGCAGCCTCTCCTCCTTTGACCCCGAACCCGACGATCGGGCCGTAGTTCCCGGAAAGGTACTTCGTTGCGAGGGCGTGGCTCCGGTGCTCGGGAAGGCCGGGGTAGTTCACCCAGGCGACCTTCGGGTGGTCCTTGAGGAACCGGGCGACCGCGAGAGCATTCTCGGAGTGGCGCTCGACCCGGAGGTGAAGCGTCTCGAGCCCGAGCAGGAAGAGCCAGGCGTTGAAGGGGGAGAGCGCCGCCCCGGTGTCCCGGAGGAGCTGGACGCGGATCTTGAAGGCCAGCGCGACGTTGCCGAGCCCCGGGAAGTTCCCGAACGCCTCCCAGAACCGGAGCCCGTGGTAACTCGGATCGGGCTCGGTGAACTCGGGGAACTTCCCGTTGTTCCAGGCAAAGTTCCCCGAATCGACGATGGTTCCGCCGATCGAGTTCCCGTGGCCGCCGATGTACTTCGTCGCCGAGTGGACGACGATATCCGCACCGTACTCGATCGGTCGGACGAGCCCAACCGCCGTCGTGTTGTCGACGACGAACGGCACCCCGGCCTCGTGGGCGATCGCCGCGATCGCCTCAAAGTCTGGAACGTCGAGTTTCGGGTTCCCGATCGACTCCGCGTAAACCGCCCGCGTTTTGTCGGTGATGGCCGCCGAAAACGCCTCCGGGTCGGCCGAATCGACGAAGATCACCTTGCGCCCGAGTTTCGGGAACGTGTAGTTGAAGAGCTCGTAGGTCCCGCCGTAGAGATTGTCGGCAGCGACGATCTCGTCGCCCGGCCGCGTGACCGCAAGGAGGGCGTAGGTTATCGCCGCCTGGCCGGAAGCGACCGCAACGGCCGCACGGCCCCCTTCGATAGCCGCGACGCGTTTCTCAAAGACGTCGGTCGTCGGGTTCATGAGCCGGGTGTAGATGTTCCCGAGTTCTTTGAGCGCGAAGAGGTTCGCGGCGTGGTTCGTGTCTTTGAAGACATACGACGAGGTCTGATAGATCGGTACCGCCCGCGACCCGGTCGTGGGGTCGGGCTCCTGTCCTGCATGGATTGCAGTTGTCCCTAAACGAAATGCTTTCTCTGCCATGGAAATCCCTCTTACGTGGTGATGGGGAGATCGTATTTTGCGGCGATCTCCTGGAAGGCCTCCGCGAGATAGCGGACCTGCTTCCAGGAGAGGCCATAGGTGTTGAGTTTCCAGGTGCGCGTTGCTCCTGCGAACTCTCCGACGATCCCGCGCTTTGAGAGTTCGTCGGAGAGGAAGAAGCCCCGTCGCTTGTGGGTCGCGGCGACCGCATCGAAACTCCCGGTGGTGTCGACCTTGGTGAGCGTATGCTTTCTCGGGTACTCGGAGAGGACCTTTGAGCCCTCGATGGCGAGGAGGGCGTCGATGAAGTAGTTTGACTTCTTCACCTCTTCGTCCCAGTGGTTGACCCGCTCCTTGACGGCGGGGAACGAGGCCATCATCGAGAGCAGGGTCCCCCCCATCAGGGTGCACCCGAGCATCTCCACCTCCTTGATCCCGAACTTCCGGTTGGTGACGTCGCCGACCATCGCGGTGGTGCGCAGCACTTTCGGTGCCCATTCATCGGTCGTCGCCAGCACTCCGGACGGCGCGACCGATGCCATACTCTTGTGTCCGGAGCCGACGACGAAGTCGGCCCCGATTGCCTTGCCGTCGACCGGCATGACGCCGACCGTGTAGGCACCGTTGTAGAGGAACGGGATGTCGTACTGGTGCGCGACCTTCGCGATCCCCCGGACGTCGTGCTGGTTTGCGAACTGGTAGTCGTAATGGTCGATCATCACGAGGGCCGGGGTTTTTCCGCTCTCCCGGACGACCTCCTCGATCTTCTCCGCCGTTGCATCCGCCGTGACGCGATTGCCGGCGTCAAGCGGCACCTCCTTCACGACGCCTCCCGCTTCTTCCACGGCCAGGAACTCCGTGTAATGGGCGAGGGCCGAGACGATGACGGGATCGCCCTTCGAGACGAGCGTGGAGGCGACTGCCTGGAACCCGCGTCGTGCGCCGGGGACGACCCGCGCCTGGTCCATGTTCACGAACTTCGCGAGGTCCTCGTGGAACGCCGCAATGGAGGGCTTCGTGATCTTATCGAGCCGGAAGGGCTTTCGGCAGGCGTCACAGGTGGAGTAGCCGTCGCCGTACGAGATCAGGGCCTTTCTCGCCTCCGGGGTGAGCCGGCCCGCCGCCTGGATCGGCTGGATATTGATGTATTCCTCTTCCCGCGAGCGGAGGGGAATGGTATCGGCGATCATCGTGGTGCGGGGAGTACCCCGGTCTTCTTCAAGCTCCGCGATGATGGACTTCAGATCCGCGATCTTAGCGCGGAACGCCTTCTCTTCCTCCTCGTCAAGGCCGGTCGGGAGCGAACCACGAAAGATCTCCCGCAGGTCCTCAAGGGCGAAGAGGGCTTCGAACGTCTTCTGGACTCTAATACTCATGGTATCCCTTAAAGCCCGGGATGAGACTTGAACTCATCTCCTCCGATCTGCAGTCGGACGCATAACCCCTCTGCCACCCGGGCGCCTGAGTTCACAATTGTGAACTCTGCATAGTAGATGCCACATGCAGATAGATATAGATTAACAAAGCGGCGAATTTTTCCGGGTTTCCCTCCGAACGGAAGGGTTTAACAGGTACGGGAGGGAAGCAGGGCCGACTCATCTGCGGCACATTCGGAATGGAGACGGGGTATGCGGCGTGGCCTGCAACACCCGGACAGGAGAGCAGAAGCAGGGAGAAAAGTGTGTTTCGCGATCGGCCCCGCCGGACCAGGGAGTCACGATACGGAAGAGAGACCCGGAGCGGAGGATCGCAGCGTCGCCGCGAAACGATACAACAGAAGAGAGCCAGGGCCCGGATTTGAACCGGGGTGTAGTTGATCTGCAGTCAACCGCGTAGCCACTCCGCCACCCTGGCAGGTCGGTTCACCTCTGAGTGACCTGTTTACTCTGTTGGATGTCAGCCTATAAATGTGCGGAGGTTTCGGCAATTTCTGCCGCATAATCTTGCCGCTTTCTCAACGATTATCGTATAGCCGGCCAAGATACATCGAGTTAACAATTGTGAACAGGCGATGACCATGCGTACACCAGCACCGGATTTCGGAGGGGTCTTCCCCGATAGGTGGAAGAACCAGGCGAGGTTCACCGTTGCGGAGCGCAGCGCCCGGGGCGCGAACGAGTACTGTCGTTTGCCAACCTTTCGCATATCGGGCAGCAGCCGATCCGGTTGCATCGCCATAATCCCATAACAGCGCCGTGAGAAACGAGCGCTCCCCCTTAAGCGGGCGTACAGCCGGTTGAAGACAGAACCCATACGAGGTGAATAATAGAATGCGCAGAAGAAACGTTCGCATACTCCGACCCGGCAGAGTGATTGCCGGTCAGGAGACCCTATATCCCCGCAAAAGAGCGTCAAGGCAGGAGGACCTCAATGACGACAGCATCATTAGCGTGGACCTTGAAGAATGGCTCATACGGAATAAGTAGTTGAAACAGGCAGAACAACGGAGAAAAGGCGATCTTCTGCCGTAAGGCACGTCCTCCCCCTCTCCGTTCTCATCTTTTCGAACCGGGGTGCCGTGCACCCAAAAGCTTCGACCTGCAGATACTCCCAGCTTCCGTTCTTCCCCCGACCACCCGTCTCCCGGCCGGCTGCGGCACGTTCGGATGTGGCCGTGGAGAGTGAACGAGGGCCACAAGCGTGGTCGATTCTGATCTGTCCGGGAAACCTGCAGAATAGTTCGAGGCGGAGCTAGTTAGCCCCGCCCGGGAGACGAAGCGATCCTATTCCGGCTCGTTATCCTCCCGCAACCGGCGGGAAGACGGCGACTTCGTCCCCTTCGGAGAGGGGTGTCCTCTCTGCAGCGGCCGCAGAGACCCTTTTACCGTTCCGCATCAGGATGACGTATTCACGAAACTTTCCCTCTCCGTCGAAGATCAATCCGTAGCCCTCGCCGTTCTGCGACGCAGCATCCCTTACGAGATCGGCAAGCGACGTATTCTCCGGTGCATCGACGATCCGGTCCTTTCCGAGGAGTTCCCCGAACCGGGCAAAGAAACGAAGAGTAACCTTCATGGTGCATCACCGTGTTGATTCATCCCGCCGCATACCTCGCAGGACGGGTTTCGTTCAAGCGCGACCTCCTCCACCACGGCCCGCTCCCCATCCCAGAGGAGGAGGCGATTCGCGAGCAACTCGCCCATCCCGACGATGTACTTGACCACCTCGGTGGCCTGTACCATACCGATGAACCCCGGCGTAACCCCGACGACCGGGAAGACTTCCCTCGGCGGGGGATGGGGAAACGCACACCGGAGGCATGCGGTCTTTCCGGGAAGAATCGTGGTCGCCTGACCGTAGAGTCCCCGGATTGCACCATGAAAGAGCGGGATCCTCTTCTCGAGAGCGGTCCGGTTGAGCAGGTACCGGGTGGGGAAGTTATCCATCGCATCGACGATCCCGTCGGCATCCCCTACGAGTTCGCGCACGTTCGTCTCGTCTATCGTCGTATCGACGACCTCCACGGTGATCTCCGGGTTGATCGCCCGCAGTTTCTCCTCTGCGGATGCCGTCTTCTTCCTGCCGATGTCCCGGTCGTGGTGGAGGATCTGGCGGTTCAGGTTCGTCCGCTCCACGGCATCCTTATCGACGAGGATAATTCTTCCCACCCCCGCAATCGCAAGGTAGATGGATACGGGAGAACCGAGGCCGCCCGCCCCGGCGATGATGATCGTCGCGTTCTTCAGCCGTTCCTGGCCTCCCTCGCCAAAGAGCATGATCTGGCGTGAATACCGTTCACGTTCATTCTGTGAAAGCATCTGTATCCCCGTGATCCCGGCGTAGACCTGCTTGGACGGTCTTTCGAGCGCAGGATTCCGAACAGGAGGACGAGACCGTCATGCAGGCAGAAGCCCAATATTGCGAGTCTGCTCTGCGGTAGTTTCGGGACAGGTCTCCTGCATCCGGGAGCAGAACATTCGCAAAGAGCCAAGGCCCGGATTCGAACCGGGGTGTAGTTGATCTGCAGTCAACCGCGTAGCCACTCCGCCACCTTGGCGCTGGAATTCACAATTGTGAATCCGCTATATCACTATGCTCCCTCTCATGCCATTATAGTTCTTCTTTCGGCAATTCTTTCCGCATCTCAGCCGAGTTCGGACCGAATGCGGCAAACCATCAGGGCGGTCGTCGCCCGAAAGAGACAGGACTCTCCTGCGGCGCACTCGATCCGGGAGCCACCGGAGCGGGAGGCATGGACAAGGCGCTCCAGCCATCGGCGTGCCGCAGTTACCGCTCATCCCGCCCGAGCAGCCGGCAGACCTGGCAGACCTCGCCGCTCGTGAGTTCGCCGCAGATGCGGCAGGCGGAAAGCGCCCTGGCCGGCTCCGCCGGGCGGGCCAGACGCCGGACGCCGTCGCGGAACCTCATGATGCGATGCATCGTGCCCGGATGACGGTGTTCGAGTTCTGCAACCATCGAGCGCACCTCCGACCGGAGCGCCGTCCCGGCATAAGGACACTCGGGCAGGTCGCGGAAGTAACCGCGGAGGAGGAGGTAGGTCACGATCTCCTTCTCGGAGAGGACGGCGAGCGGTTTTATCCGGGGGACGAAATAACCCGGATAGCCGGTCGAGGTGTCCTGGAGAAGGCGAGGGAGGTCGCCGCGGAGGACGTTCATCAGGACCGACTGCGCCTCGTCGTCGAGGTTATGCCCGGTGGCAAGCTTCGTCGCGCCGACCCGCTTCACCCCCTCGGCGAGTGCCCGCCGGCGCAGCACCCCGCAGACGGTGCAGCCCTGCGCCTCCCTGCCGACGAGCATCGAATCGAGGTCCGCCCCGAAGAGGTCGGCGAACGTGACGATCGCGTGCTCGACACCGAGCTCCTGCGTCAGAGCCTCCGCGGCCCTGAGGGTCTCCTCCCGGTAACCCGCGATCCCTTCGTCGATGGTGACCGCGACGAGGTCTGCCCCAAGCGCCGGGAGAGAGCGGTGGAGCATCAGGAGCAGGGCGGTGCTGTCCTTTCCCCCGCTCAGGCCGACGGCGACCCGGTCGCCCGGAGATACCATGCACTCGCGCTTCATGGCGGCAAAGACACGGGCTTCGGCGTCTTCGATGAAGTGGGCGGCGCAGAGCCGCCGCTCCGGCTCGACGAGGCGGACGACCGCGGGTTCGCCGCAGAGGGAGCACCGGTTCCCACCGAAAGTCACCGGCTCACCCGCCGTGCGAGAACCGGATGATCCGGATCTCGTCGCCCTCGGTCGCCACCACGTCTTCGGGGACGATCTTGCCGTTTTTTGTGACGATCACGGTCGTCGGGTTGATCCCGAGTTCACGGAGGATCTCTTCTATCGGCGCGGAGGTGCGAGCGAGCGTTCGCACGCTCCGGTCCGGGAGGATGATCTGCATACTTCTGTTGTGAATGTTGGTTTTGCGATCCCATAAATACCCTCAGGGGTCAGGAGCGAAATACGGCGTATCCGGCGCAACAGTAAAAATTATAAGGATCTCAGAAGAGATCCGTGTGCAGATTCACAATTGTTAATTTCGTGACCCAAGAGCCTGTGGCGACAACCGGGAGGAGAAGAGATGCACACCATGACACCCGAGGAGAAGGCATACCTCATCAGTATCGGATCGGCGAGCATCGACGAGGCGCTCGCCCCTGCTCTCCAATCAACGACGGCGACGGCTGGCCCGGGAGCCGGAGGAACATCGATCTTCATCCGCTCCGGCAGCCGGAGGGTCAGGCTCTCCATCAACCCGGCATCGCCGCTCCGGGTCGTCCCGGACGGGGACGGGGTCGCCGTCGTCCGCGACGGCGAGACGATCACGCGGGGCAGCATCGAACGCCCGCTCTGCCACTGCCCGGAGCAGGCATACGTCACCGTCAGCGAGCGCTGCGTCTACGACTGTAAGTACTGTCCGGTGCCGAAACTCGACGGGGCGATCAAGGATACGGAGACGATCGTGAGAATGGTCGAGGAGGCCGCTGCCAGCGGGAGCCTCTCTGCGATCTCCCTCACGAGCGGCGTCGCCGAGACGCCGGAGCAGGAGGTGGAGCGGGTGGCCGCCGTGGTGAGGGCGCTCCGAACACGGTTCGACCTCCCGATCGGGGTCTCGGTCTACCCCACCGCGGACTCGACCGCGATCCTCCGTGCCGCCGGTGCCGACGAGATCAAGTACAACGTCGAGACGATGGACCCCGAGATCTTCTCGCGGGTCTGTCCCGGCCTCTCCCTCTCGTTCATCCTCGATGCGCTCAAAGATGCGGTAGAGGTCTTTGGGCGGAACGCGGTCTTCTCGAACTTCATCATCGGTCTCGGCGAGGACGACGAGACGATCAGGGACGGCGTCACCCATCT
The DNA here is from genome assembly GCF_001571405.1 of Methanoculleus thermophilus. Classification (NCBI taxonomy): domain Archaea; kingdom Methanobacteriati; phylum Methanobacteriota; class Methanomicrobia; order Methanomicrobiales; family Methanomicrobiaceae; genus Methanoculleus; species Methanoculleus thermophilus. Next base: position 255,240 of record NZ_BCNX01000007.1, read on the forward strand.
TGCGAAGATTGGCGTCATTCCCATCCTTAGAGCGATCTCCGCATCGCCCCTCCGGGCAGGCGAGATCGCCGTCGAGCGTCCGTCGGCGGAGCGTCTCCTCCGGCTCACGGTGATGACCCGGGAGATACTGGAGCGGTACAACCTCGACCCGCGGCGGGCGAGGACGATGTGCCTCCCCTGCACAGGCTGCGATCTCACCCCGTTCTGGGACGTCTGATGCGGGGGATCACGGGGCGCACCCACCACTGCCCTCGTAGTGCTCGAGGATCGAGAGGGCGACATCCCGGCCGAGCCGGATATCGACGACGGAAAGAAAGACCTCGATGTATTCGGGTGAGACGCACCCGAGGCTCTCGCTCCCGTCCAGTATCAGCCCCGCGAGGTAGTGGAGGTCGTCGTCATCGAGCCGTTCCAGACGGATGCGGAAGTCCTCCGCATTCGCTGCGTAGTGGTTCGCGAGCGGGGGGAGGACGGACCGGTAGGGCCCTCCCGAACCCGCACATACAAGCCCCGTGCATTCGGGAGCGGCCTTCTTTAAGATCGCCACATCCCGCTCGGATAGAATTCGCGCCATGAGATCGTCTCCGCGCGGCCCGGGGGAGTCCCGGGCCGCACCGTACGTTCACAATTGTTAAGTGTACGCAGGAATAACGTTTGTGAAAACGACCTGTATCATAGACCAGAGGTTGTGATACCATCCCGTCCGTCAATACCGATAAAACCCTCGCCGAACGGATAGCAGCGCTGAAAGAGGAGCGAGACGCCATCATCCTCGCCCACAACTACCAGATCCCGGCGGTGCAGGAGGTCGCCGACCTCGTCGGGGACTCGCTTGAACTCGCCCGGGCGGCGGCGAAGGCCGAGGCCGACGTCATCGTCTTTGCCGGCGTCGACTTCATGGCCGAGACGGCGGCGATCCTTTCGCCGGCAAAGACCGTCCTTCTCCCCGCGGCCGACGCCTGCTGCCCGATGGCGGAGATGGTTACCCCCGGCGAGGTCCGGGTGCTGCGCGAGCGGTTCCCGGAGGCCGCCGTCGTCGCCTACGTCAACACCTCCGCCGCGGTGAAGGCGGAGAGCGACATCTGCTGCACCTCCGCAAACGCCGTCGCGGTCGTCGAGTCGCTCGACGCAGAGCAGGTGATCTTCCTCCCCGACAGAAACCTCGGCCGCTACGTCGCCCGGTTCACAAAAAAGGAGATCCTCCCCTGGGAGGGCTACTGCATCGTCCACGACCGAATGACGGCCGATGAGGTGCTGGCCGCCCGCCGCGCACATCCGGAAGCCGAGGTGCTCGTCCACCCCGAGTGCCGGCCCGAGGTGATTGATCTGGCCGATCACGTCTTCTCGACCTCGGGGATGGTGCGCCACGCCTGCGATAGCCCCCGTCGGGAGTTCATCATCGGGACCGAGGTCGGGCTCCTCCACCAGCTCGAGAAGAAGTGCCCGGGAAAGGTCTTTTATCCCCTCTCAAAGAAGGCAATCTGCGTCAATATGAAGAAGACCAATCTCGCAAAGGTATGCGCCACCCTCGAAGAGTGCAAGCCGCGGGTGACGGTCCCGGAGGATACCGCCGCCCGGGCGCGGGTCGCGATCCAGCGGATGCTGGATCTCCCGCGGTAGTCATTTTCAGGTCTTCTCGAAGAGATTCCGTTCGCCGAAGAACCGGTCCCAGTCCCAGGGCTCGTCGAGAACCTGCACCTCGACGTTCTGAACGCCGCTCACCTCGAGGACCCGGCGCCGGACCTGGTCGGTGAGGTAGTCGACGAGCGGGCAGGTGGCGGTGGTCAGGACCATCTCGACAAGCACCGATGAGTCCCGGACGGTGATCCCCCGGATCAGACCGAGGTCGACGAGATCGATCCCGACCTCCGGGTCGATCACCTCTTTTAACGCCGCCCGGACTCTCTCCTCGAGTTCGATCTCCTCCTGGCGTCTTCCGGGAACCAGGCCCGCCCGCTCCATCGCCCGGAGCCGCTCCTCAATCCGATTCTGCCTATCAAGCATGCGGCTGATTACCCGGAGCATCGGGTCGGGAAGGTCGCCGCGGTCGAGTTTCTCCTGGCCCCGCGGACACTTCGGACCGGCAAGCCTGCCCGGGACCCCGACGACCGTCGCACCGGGGGGGACGGGGTGGACGACGACCGAGCCTGCGCCGATCTTTGCCCCGCGCCCGACGGTGATGGGGCCAAGCACGATCGCCCCCGACCCGATGATGACGCCGTCCTCGATCGTCGGGTGCCGCTTTGTCCGTTCGAGGGCGGTCCCGCCGAGCACCACACCCATGTAGATCAGGACATCGTCCCCGACCTCCGCGGTCTCCCCGATCACGACACCCGACCCGTGGTCGATGAAGACCCGGCGGCCGATCTTCGCGCCGGGGTGGATCTCGATCCCGGTCAGCGCCCGCGATATATGAGAGACGAGCCGGGCCAGGAAGTAGAGTCGGCGGCGGTAGAGGGCGTGCGCTATCCGGTGCGCCCAGATGGCGTGGAGGCCCGGGTAGCAGAGGAGGACCTCGAGCGTCGACCGGGCCGCCGGGTCCTTGTCAAAGACCGTCTGGATGTCTTCCCTGATGCTCACCGCGTCGCCCCCGCCTCAGGCGCTAAAGAGGTCCGTCGAGAGGTACCGCTCGCCTGTATCCGGGAGGATGACGACGATCACCTTTCCCTCGTACTCCGGCCGGCGGGCGACCTCGCAGGCCGCATGGACCGCCGCACCCGAGGATATGCCGGCGAGGATACCCTCTTTGGCGGCGAGCCGGCGTGCCATCGCGAAGGCATCCTCGGCGGTGACCCGGACGACCTCGTCGATGAGATCGGTCCGAAGAACGCCCGGTACGAACCCGGCCCCGATCCCCTGGATTCGGTGCGGGCCAGCCTGGCCGCCGGAGAGGACGGGGGACTCGGCAGGCTCGACAGCGATCGCCCTAAATGAGGGTTTCCGCGCCTTGATGACCTCGGCAATCCCGGTGATCGTTCCTCCCGTCCCGACGCCGGCGACGATGGCATCGACGGCCCCGTCGGTGTCCCGCCAGATCTCCTCGGCGGTTGTCCGGCGGTGGACGGCTGGATTCGCCGGGTTATCGAACTGCCTGGGCATGAAGTAGGCGTTCGGTTTCTCGGCGGCGATTTTGGCGGCACGGCTGACCGCTCCCTTCATCCCCTCGGCCCCGGGGGTGAGGACCACCTCGGCCCCCAGCGCGGCGAGAAGTTTGCGCCGTTCCACACTCATCGTCTCGGGCATCACCAGGATGAGCGGGTAGCCGCGGGCGGCACAGACGAACGCAAGCGCAATCCCGGTGTTGCCGCTCGTCGCCTCGACGATCGTCGTCCCTTCCCGGATATCGCCGGCCCGCTCGGCCTCGTCGATCATCGCAACACCGATCCGGTCTTTCACGCTCCCCATCGGGTTGAACGACTCCACCTTGGCGAGGACCGTCGCCCGGGCCCCATCTGTTACGCGGTTCAACCGGACAAGCGGGGTGTTCCCGATCGTCCTGGTGATGTCATTGTATATCCTTCCCATAGGTATTGCCCCATTTGATCATTCACATACTTGAATAGACAGCATTTCCACATCTCCGGCATCCCCCACCGCCTCTTCGAGCGCACGGACCGTCTCGATCGCCGCAGCGGTGCAGGGACGTGCCGGGACCGCTCCGCATCCGCTTGCGGGTGCGATCGAGACATCGAACGTCCCGATATCGCGGGCAATTCGGATGACGTCCTCCTTGTCGAACCCGATCAGCGGCCGGTAAACAGGGATCGTCGCCGCATCGGTGAGCACCGCCAGGTTGTCCAGGGTCTGCGATGCGACCTGGCCCATCGACTCGCCGGTGACAAAGCCCTTCGCCCCCACCCTCCGGGCGACTTCAGCGGCGATCCGATACATTCGCCGCTTGCAGAGGAGGCAGGTATAACGCTCCTCTCCCCGCTCTTCAAGCGTCCGCCGCGCCCGGGCGAGGTATCCATCCCGAACGACCATAAGATCGATATCCGGCTGGTAGCGGCGGAGGGCCTCGACCGTGGCCTTCGTCCGGGCAAGGTTCGTCTCGTCAAGGAAGCCCTCGAGCCCGACATAGATCGGGACGATCCGGCACCCCCGCTTCATCATCAGGTAGGCCGCGACCGGGGAGTCGATCCCCCCGGAGATGAGCGCAACAAGCGTCCCCTCCACACCCGGGGGGATGCCGCCGGCGCCAGGGATCTTCTGGTCGAAGAGGTAGCAGGTCCCGTCCCGGACCTCGATAAAGATCTCCCGTTCTGGGTGATCGAGGTCGACCGAAAGGTGCGGGTACTCCGACCGGACCAGGTCTCCAAGCCGCCTGGCAAGATCCTGTGAGGTGAAGGGGTGAGTCCCGACGCGCCGGATCCGGAGGGCGAAGGTCGCGGCGTCTTCGATATCGTGATCATCGCAGAACCTAAGAAGCCCCGCCGGCAGATCGTCGAGCGGCACGACATCGCAGAGCGAGAACGAGACGATGCCAAAGATATTCCGGAGCACCTCCGGGTCGACGTCCCCGGTAAGCCAGATCCTCCCGCGCTCACGCCGGACTTTTGCACCCGGGAGCACTCGTTCGATCCCGCAAACAAGGCTCTTCTCCCACGCCCGGCGGACGGGCTCCGACTTGAGGAAGACCTCGGAGTAACGCACCAGCCAGACCCGGTTCGGTTCGGTCATGGTCTCCGCCTCCCCTTCAGCCGGAGCCGTTCGACCTCCGCGCCCCCCGGCACACGGATCAGGAACGTCCCGTAGCAGGGCTTGGTGTAGGGGAGGACGATGTAGGCATCCTCCTCCACCCCGACGGCGATCGGCGGGACCCCGATGATGTGCGTATCAAAGATCGCGTACCCCGGATCGACGTAGTAGATCTCGCGGCAGCGCTTCTCCACCGCCTTCCGGCACTCAGCAAACGAGGCTCCCCGAAGGAGAACCTCAGGGTTCAGCTCGTCGATGCACGCCATCCGAAGACCTCGTCGATCCCAATTTTTAGTTTTCCCGGGTTGTGGACCGCCTTCTCCACGACCTTCTCGCAGGGGAACTCGACCCCTGCTGCGAGTTCTTCGGCGATCCTGCCGAAGATAATGAGGAGGAGGCGTGCGTTGGGGAGGAGGTGGCGCACCGTCGCGGCATACGAGACGCCGGCATCGTTATGGGCGAAGACCACACAGAGAGCGGCATTCCGCTTCCTCTCCGCCAGTTCCCCGATACAGCGGTCGAGGTCGATGGTCTTTCCGATGTAGTGCTGCCTCCAGTCGGAGACGCGGAGGAGGCCAAGAACCGAGGCGTTCCCGGCACAGAGGACGTCGTAGCCATCTTCAGCGAGCCGGCCTGCAAGGTACAGACCGATCGCCGCCTGCACCGGAACCTCCGGGCACCCGAAGACCAGGAGGGCCGATTCATCCGTCTCTGCCTGCGGCGTCATGTGCACCTCCCTATGAGGGTGCTGATCGCATCGCTCGATATGAGCCCGATCACCCGCCGGTCCGCGTCGACGACGGGAAGGGCGGAGATCGACCGCTCCTCCATCCTCCGGGCGACCTCCGCGACCGGCTCGTCCGGGGCGGCGGTGACGACCGAGCGCGACATGATCTCGTCGAGGCTCCCATAATCGCAGGCAACCGCTTTCGCGATGTCCCAGGAGGTGACGATCCCGGCGAGATCGCCCTTCTCAGAGAGGACGGGGAGGTGGTTGACGCCGTTCTCGATCATGATCCGGGAAGCGTCGTGAATGGACGCCCGTTCGACGATGGTCGGAATGCCCGTCTCCATGACGTCCCGGACGAGCAGGTGGTCGAGGAACGTGCCGATGATGTAGTTCAACTGCCCATACTCGAGGAGGAATCCGTCGTGCCCGTAATTCGACCGGATCTCGCAGTAATGGACGGGAATGCCGTTTGCGGCCAGGGCATTGACGATCTCCTCGGACTGGTAGGGCGGGTAGAGCCAGTCCGAGGAGACCGAGACGACCAGGAACGAGGCCTTCGCCCCGGCAAACCCAGCGGCGAGCGAGTCGTCCACGGCGAGATCGAAGTAGTCGAGCGCCCGGGTGATGTAGAGGTAGGAGTTGGCGTCGAAACGCCGGGTGAAGGTCTCGCCCTGGTGGTGGAGGTAACTCTCGACCTGAAACTCGGTGGAGAACCCGTAGCCGACGCTGCTGCGGCCCTGCAGGTTGCGCCCGAACTTCTCGCGCATCGCCCCGTCGGAGAGGTAGGTGATGTGCCCGATCATCCGGGCGAGCCTAAGCCCCTGCACCGGCGGGCGATCCGCCGGGTAGGCCCCGCCCGCCCACGCGGGATCGGCCATGATTGCCTGCCGCCCGACCTCGTTGAAGGCGATCTGCTGGGCGGTCGAGCGTGCGGTCGTGGCGATGGCGATCACCTTCCGGACCGCCTCCGGGTAGGTGACCGACCACTGGAGCGCCTGCATGCCCCCCATCGAACCCCCCGCCACCGCGGCGAGGCAGTTGATCCCGAGGTGGTCGATCAGGCGTTTCTGCGCCCGGACCATGTCCCGCACGGTGATCACCGGAAACTCCAGGGCATAGGGCCGGCCGGTCGCGGGGTTGATGGAGGAGGGGCCGGTCGAGCCCTTGCAGCCGCCGATGACGTTGGAGCAGATGACGAAGTAACGGTCGGTGTCGAAGGCCTTTCCGGGCCCGATGACGCCGTCCCACCACCCAGGCCGGGTCTCACCTTCATGGTAGCCTGCCGCGTGGGCGTCGCCCGAGAGGGCGTGGCAGATCAGGATCGCGTTGCTCTTCTCCCGGTTCAGCCGGCCGTAGGTCTCGTAGGCGATCGTCACCGGCGAAAGGACCGCACCGCTATCGAGAGGGAGGGGTTCGGAGAAGGTGACGTACTCCGTCCTTGTGGTGCCGACCGATCCGGGCATCTTACTCATCCCCGAGCGCCTGGTCGAGGTCTTCGATGATGTCCCTGACATCCTCTATCCCGACGGAGAGGCGTATGTAGTCCGGGGTCACCCCGCAGGCCGCCTGCTCCTCGAGCGTCAGCTGCTGGTGAGTGGTGCTCGCCGGGTGGATGACGAGGCTCTTTGAGTCTCCGATGTTTGCCAGGTGCGAGAAGAGCCGGAGCCGCTCGATCACCTTTTTGCTCGCATCACACCCCCCTTTCACCCCGAACCCGACCAGGGCGCCGAACCCGCCGGAGAGGTATTTCCGGGCGAGGGCGTGGGACGGGTGGTCGGGGAGGCCGGGGTAATTCACCCAGGCGACCTTCGGGTGGTCCCGGAGGAACCGGGCGACCGCGAGAGCATTCTCCGAGTGCCGCTCGACCCGGAGGTGGAGGGTCTCGAGCCCCAGCAAGAGGAGGAAGGCGTTCATCGGGGAAAGGCACGCTCCCATGTCCCGGAGGACCTCAAGCCGGACCTTGTAGGCGAGGGCGACGTTGCCGAGCCCCGGGAAATTCCCAAACGTCTCCCAGTACCTGAGCCCGTGGTAGGAGGGGTCGGGCTCGGTGAAGCCGGGGAACTTTCCGTTGTCCCAGGCGAAGTTGCCGGAATCGACGACCACCCCGCCGATCGAGGTGCCGTGGCCCCCGACGAACTTGGTCGCCGAGAGGACGACGATGTCGGCACCGTGGTCGATGGGGCGGACGAGACCGACCGCCGCGGTGTTGTCGACGACGAACGGCACCCCGGCGTCGTGTGCGATCGCCGCGATGGCCTCAAAGTCGGGGACGTCAAGTTTCGGGTTCCCGATCGACTCCGCGTAGACCGCCCGGGTCTTTCCCGTCACCGCCGCCGAAAACGCCTCGAGGTCGGTCGAGTCGACGAAGACCACCTTGCGCCCGAGTTTCGGGAACGTGTAGTTGAAGAGTTCGTAGGTGCCGCCGTAGAGGTTGTCGGCGGCGACGATCTCGTCGCCCGGTTGTGTGACGGCAAGGAGGGCGTTTGTGATCGCCGCCATCCCCGACGCAACCCCTACCGCCGCGGTTCCTCCCTCGATCGCAGCCATCCGCTGCTCGAAGACGTCGGTGGTGGGGTTCATCAGCCGCGTGTAGATGTTTCCGGGCTCTTTGAGCGCAAAAAGGTTCGCTGCGTGCTCCGTATCACGGAAGACGTAAGAGGTCGTCTGGTAGATTGGTACGGCACGGGCTCCCGTCGTCGGGTCGGGCGACTGCCCGGCGTGGAGGGCGAGCGTGCCCAGCCGGTAGTTATCTCTGCTCATGCTGATCCTGTCCTCGGTTTCACATTCAGATTGTATTTTGTGGCGATCTCCTGGAAGGCCTCCGCGAGATAGCGGATCTTCTTCCAGGAGAGGCCGAAGGTGTTGAGTTTCCAGGTGCGCGTCGCTCCTGCAAACTCCCCGACGATCCCGCGCTTTGAGAGTTCGTCGGAGAGGAAGAAGCCCCGTCGCTTGTGGGTCGCGGCGACCGCATCGAAGCTCCCGGTGGTGTCGACCTTGGTGAGCGTATGCTTTCTCGGGTACTCGGAGAGGACCTTTGAGCCCTCGATGGCGAGGAGGGCGTCGATGAAGTAGTTCGACTTCTTCACCTCCTCGTCCCAGTGGTTGACCCGCTCTTTTACGGCGGGGAACGAGGCCATCATCGAGAGCAGGGTCCCTCCCATCAGGGTGCACCCGAGCATCTCCACCTCCTTGATCCCGAACTTCCGGTTGGTGACGTCGCCGACCATCGCGGTGGTGCGCAGCACTTTCGGTGCCCATTCATCGGTCGTCGCCAGCACTCCGGACGGCGCGACCGATGCCATACTCTTGTGTCCGGAGCCGACGACGAAGTCGGCCCCGATTGCCTTGCCGTCGACCGGCATGACGCCGACCGTGTAGGCACCGTTGTAGAGGAACGGGATGTCGTACTGGTGGACGACCTTCGCGATGCCGGCGACGTCGTGGAGGTTCCCGAACTGGTAGTCGACATGGTCGAACATGGCGAGCGCCGGGTTTTTCCCGGTCTCCCTGATGACCTCCTCGATCTTTTCGGCGACGGCGTCGGGGGTGACGAGGTTCTCCTTCGAGATCGGGACCTCCTTCACGACGCCTCCCGCCTCTTCGACCGCCAGGAACTCCGTGTAGTGGGCGAGGGCCGAGACGATGACGGGGTCGCCTTTCGAGACGAGGGTGGAGGCGACCGCCTGAAATCCCCTGCGGGCTCCGGGGACGACACGGGCCACGTCCATGTTCACGAACTTCGCGAGGTCCTCGTGGAACGCCGCAATGGAGGGCTTCGTGATCTTATCAAGCCGGAAGGGCTTTCGGCAGGCGTCGCAGGTTGAGTAGCCGTCGCCGTAGGCGATGAGCGCCTTCCGGGCCTCGAGGGTCAGGCGGCCGGCGGCCTGGATCGGCTGGATATTGATATAAGCCTCTTCACGATTCCGAATATCGAGGGTGCCCGCGATCTTCGTGACAGCAGGGGTCCCGGTCCCCGCCTCCAGGTCGTCAAGGATGGCGCGGACCCGGGCGACGCCCTCCCGTACAGCCTGCTCCTCGTCGGGATCGAGACCGGTCGGGAGCGCCTCCCGGAGCACTTCCCGGATATCTTCAAGGGCGAAGAGGGCTTCAAACGTCTTCTGAACCTGTTCTTTCATGGAACACCTCAAGCCGAGGCCCGGAGTCGAACCGGGATGGAGTTGATCTGCAGTCAACCGCGTAGCCGTTCCGCCACCTCGGCAGGATAGGGGGTTAACAATTGTTAATTCTACTATCATAGATAACAATTGTGAATATTTATACCTTGGGATTGTGCGGCCCGCCGGAGGAGAGAAGGAGGCAAAAGTTATCCGCGATCGGACAAAAGCAAGGACTGCCGCGGCTCAGAACGCCAGGCGAACGAGCCACGACGCCGCCGCCATGACCGTGACGACGGCGATCGCCCAGCCGGCGGTCATGCAGAGGAGGGAGGAGAACCGCGGATACTGAAAGAGCCAGGCGACGACGGGAGTCCCATAGAGGGCAATTCCGGGGAACCATATTGTCGGGATGAGCATCAGGGCCCCGTATCGCCCAAGAAAGGCAACCCTGCCCGCCCTTGCATTGGTCGTCTGGATCAGTCGCTGGAGCAGACGAAAACGCCCGCCGAAGAGATAGCAGAGTTCGAGGATACCGATCATGACCCCTACCGCCACCGATGTCAGGAGGGCAAGCACGATCGCAGGATGAAGCCCAAACCCAAGGCCGATGACGGCCGCGATCGCCTGGAAGGCAAGCGTCGATGCGATGAGCGTAACGATCACCAACGGGGGCACTCCGAAGGCGAATCCGAGAAGGAGCGGGAGAGCCAGGAGGAAGAGGATAACAAGCGTGGCAATTCGTGCGATCGCAAAAATGCAGCGCCCAGATGCAAGAGCCCGCTCACACCGCTCGAGGCCGGCAACCAGGAACATGGGTCTTCCCCTGTGCCCAGGAGATAATTAACCTGTGCACCGGGATTGTCCCGGACGCAGTAGAGGCTCCATGCAGGTATTCAGGGGCTCAAGACGCCTCGAAAAGATGCAGGGGGTTGGATAGCGTCCTGACGCGCCATAAGATTCAGGCATCACCCGGGTCCTCCCCGATACAAGAAAGGGCCTACCCGGGAAGCCATGGCGTAAAAAAGCAGATTTTTATTCGGGAGAGACCTACACCCAAGTTTATGAGCGAGGAAAAAGGTCGTTTTGTTCAGGGGAGGTGGGTGGTTGACCCCGACCCCGAACCTGTGGAGGAGGAGGCTCCGGCCGCTCCCACCGTTGAAGAACGCATACACGAGGCAGCCGAATCGGTCCGAAAAGCCGTCAACGACGTTATGAACGCGGGCCACCACCTCCTTGGAACGCCCGAGGGGCACGAGCATATAGAACGGACGGCACGAAAGGCTGGTGAGGACCTGGAACGGGCAATCAACGCCTGGGCGGAGTCAGCGCGGCAGGCCCTCCGAAGACTTTAGGAGAGCCGTGATCCGGGCGATGACCTCCGGGTTTCTCGGCAGCATGATATGGCAATAGTGCTCCGGGTGCCGGGCCAGGCTCCCGGGATCCTCCGGGAGGAGATCCACCCTCGCGCCGGGGAGGTAGGAGTCGGTGTGGGGGACGATGCCGTCCCCGGCATACGTCGTCCGCCACCCGCCGTTCGGGTCGATCTCCCATGTTCTGCCGCCGAACGCCGGGAAGAACGCCGGCGTTTGGGTCCGGTTTGCGGCGAGGAGGAGCCGGTAAGCGATATCGTCGCGGGTCCCGGCGCGGCGAAGCGCCAAAACGATCTTACTGCCCGGACGGAACTCCTGAACGATGGTGTCCTCCCCGGGGTCGTAGTCCTCCGGGACGAAGACTCCTGCAAGCCGCCGGATCACCTCCGGGCCCTGCTCGGGATCGTTGAAGAGCTCGGCGAGAGCCGAGCCGTTGTTCGGGGGGCCGATCCCGACGATCAGCCGAACCTCTTCCTCTTGCTTGCTGCCGTCGAGGACCTCAAGGAGGTACCGGGCGATGCATGTCCCCATCGAGTGACAGACGAGGTCGACGGGGCCGGCGTAGCCGGTCTCTCTCCGCTGTTTGTGGATATAGTCCTGGAGAGCGAGGGCGATAGCCTCTGTCCCGGCGTTCTGGATTGCGGTGTAGTCAAACCTCCAGATGGGCACTCCGGTCTCCGATAGAACCGGGGCAAGGCGATTCCAGATGCCGGGATGGCTCCGCCACCCGTGGACCAGGACGGCCGGACGCCTCGAGTTCATCCGGATGGTATCACGCCTCCTCCGGGCAGGCAGGGTTCATGTACTCATGATCCAATCCCCGGCACGATGTATGTTTCGGCGGATCTGCAATCCAGCGTGAGGCTGACCCTCTCCGTCTCTTTCATCAGAACTTCCGGGCAGAGATCGCGATAACGGGCGAACCTTAACCTCTGGGGATTCACCATCCCCGGTACCTCGACCGGACTCTCTCCGGGAGGATGCTCCGCCGGAAGACCCACTCGAAGTAGCGGTCGGTCATCCCGGCGATGAAGTCCCTCGCGAGTTCCGCCGGCGCGGCGGTGGCGACGTACCGCGGGGACACCCACGGTGCGTTGATGAGATCCTCGTACACCGGCGAGTTCTCGCGCTCATCCTCAATGTCCTCGATGATCCGATCGAAGAGATACCGGAACATGAACCGGATCTTCTCCCGGTTCGCGAGGAGCCTTTGGTTCGAGTAGATATGCTCCATGTTGAACTCCTTGAAGGCCGCGACGCACGCCGACGCCTCCGCCGAGAAGGCGATGCAGTCGGCATCGTAGCTCTCCGTGATGATGTCGCGGATCAGGATGTCGAGCACCTTTCGGTTGATATCGGAGAATGCTTCCCTCTTCCTTCCGGCGATACCGAAGAGGTCCATGCAGTTCTCTGGGAAGTCCTCGAGATCCCGTTCACCGATCACCTCGACCTCGAGGGCGTCCGCCAGATCGCGGCCGAGGTAGGAGATGCTGTCGGCAATTCTCACGACACATCCCTCGGCAGTGAGCGGGTGAGCATCGCCCCCGCCTTCGATCTTCCGTAGTTTACTCTCAAACGAGTCCCAGTCAGCTTCGCCCTCGATTGTGAGAGTATGGTTATTGGACTCGCCGTTGTGGCAGAGGATCCCATCGAGCACCTGCAGCGTGAGGTCGCATTCCTCGATGTCGTCGAGGAACCTGACGCTCTGAACGTTGTGCCAAAACCCCCTAAGTCCGTGCTCGGCGCAGAGCTCGTCGAGGAACGTCTCTCCGAGGTGGCCGTAGGGCACGTGGCCGATATCGTGGCCGAGGGCGATCGCCTCGATCAGGTCCTCGTTTAAGCCGAGGGCTCTTCCGATCGTCCTTCCAATCTTCGAGACGAGCTGGACGTGGAGGACGCGGTGGGTGATATGGTCGTTCTCGACGAGGTAAAAGACCTGGGTCTTGTCGATGTAGCGCGAGTATGCCTTCGAGTGGACGATCCGGTCGGCGTCCCGGAAGAACGGCGGCCGGATCACCGGCTCTTCGGGTTTGAAGCCGGACCGCCTGATATAGTCGGCGTTTCGGGTCGCACGGGGCGAGAGGAGGGATTCGCGATCGGCCATTCTCCGGGCCATCCGGTCGGCGATGTAGGGCGGGATCTCCATGGTATCCTCCAGTGAAGAGTTCTCGGCCGGGAAAAGGGATAGGGCTTTCTGTATCGGCGGGAGGAAGCGGATCCGCGAAGACTATATCCCGAACAGACGAATCTCCCCGCATGTACCCGGAAGTCATCATCCACAACAGCGTGAGCCTCGATCACGCGGTGAGGGGCTTTGAGGTCGATCTCGGGCTGCACTACGGCGTGCTCCAGGCTCTCAAGCCGGGGGCGGTGCTCGCAGGTTCGGCCACTGCAAAGTCGGGGATCGAGATCTACCAGGATATCAACGAGCCCGAGACGGAGGCGGACCGGCACCGGCCAGAAGTCAGACAGGATGATCCACGCCCCATCTTCGTCATCGTCGACAGCAGGGGCGTGCTCAAGGATCTGCTCCACTTCTACCGGAAGATGGAGCACACAAAGGACGTCGTCGTCCTTGTCTCGGAGGCGACACCCGAAAGTTACCTCGATTACCTCCGCGAGCGGGAGTATCCGTTCATTCGGTGCGGCAGGAGCCGGGTGGATCTTCGGGGTGCCATACTGGAACTTGGGGAGCGATTCGGTATAACCCGGGTGGTCTCCGACTCCGGCCCCGACTTAAACGACGTCCTGATCCAGGAAGGGATCGCGGATACGATCAGCCTGATTGTCCATCCGGTCATCGTCGGCGGGGAGGAGAAGAGGCTCTTTTGTCAGGTTGGGGGCCCGGTAACGCTCGAACTTCAAAAAGCCGTGCCGATGGAAGGCGGAACGGTCCATCTCACGTATACTCTAAAAGATTAGGGAGGACTGCGGATCCGGCGGAGCACCCGTGCCGGACCAAAAAGACCTGCCAGCGGGGCGGCACCGCCCGGCTCACCGCCTCAACTGCCGCCTGATCGATACGGCGATATCTCCCCTCCTGAAGGCGGCATACCCGGCGAAAAGCACCGCAGCAGTGCAGAGGATCAAGCCGAGGGTTTCGGTGCTGAACCCCGTCGGATCGGACCCAAAGATGTAGTAGTCTGCGACCGAGAAGTGCATCAGAAATACGATGCCGAGAAGATACATGGTAAGCGCCAGCGTGCCGATCCCGTATGCCATGGGTCTCTGAGTATGCATACACAGGCCGAGGTTATTCATCTTTTGGATTTTTCCTTGCTGAACGGCGACATCGAGAAAAGACCCTATAGATTTAGGGATTTTTATTTTTACCATCTAAACACTAAAAATAAACGAATATTCTTGGCAGGGAGGGCCTGCATCCTGCCGGGCATCCGACCGGCTTTTGTTGTTGCCCATGGCCGCATGAGAATAGGGTGGAGTTGCGTTGGATTCCGAAGGAGTCGCCAATCGCTCCTCATGCATTCTTTGCGGCCCCAAAGCCGGCCAGGATCACCCCGAGGATGCAGATGATCAGACCGAGCGTCCCGGTGCTGAACCCCGTCGGTGCAGAACCGATGAAGTAGTATGGTGCCGCCGAGAAGTGCAACACAAGCGCTATGCCGAGGAGTGAGATGGTGATTGCCAGAGTTCCAGTGTCGTTTTGCATGTTCTCGGAAGAGACGTGGGCGGGGATCGGTTATCCGTTTTTTGGTGGTTTGCTGATTTGGATTGAACCCTGCCGGGCCGAAAAAGGCAGATATCCGATGCCGGAACAGTTCAGATGAGATCGAATTTCGAAACGTATATACCCGATTAATCAATCTCTGTACATGACCGGATGATGTTGAAACAGTGCCTGCATCTTTCCGGTAAAGGCATCGATCCCGCTTGCTTACACGATTTCAGCTGGATTACCGTCACCTCTCCGTATACTGATCCCGGAGGGGGGCAAACGAACTCATCGACGATTCATTGCAATGCGAGGAACTTCAATGAGCGGGAAAACTGTAGAAGATTGTGTTAGGGAGGTTAACAATTTAGCGGACAAGGCCGGTCTGTCCAGGGAGATCTGCGCCTACCAGTATAGGAAATATAAATGGATCTCAAACATCCTGTCGTTGATCATTCTGCTCTTCTCGGCATCCATCGCCTTCCTGAGTATCGTGGATACAGACATCCTGGTCTCGTTGTCGCTCCCCTTTCACGATCAGCAGGATCTGCGAAACGTGATTGCGTTCCTCGGCTTCCTGATCTTCGTGATCTCGTTCTCCGATAAAATACTGAACCTGACCGCGACCATGAACAAGTACGAGCAGGGGATGAGGCTCTTCACGGACTTCATACGGGACTGCCGTACGTTTCGGGACGTGGGGTCGAAGGACTGCGACGAAACTTCGGCCGGCCTGAAACTGGAATCGATCAAGGAGCAGTACAGTTACCTCAACCAGGTGATCTCCTCCAACATGCTCTTCAGCAAGACGTTCCTGAAGATTAAAAAATCGTATAAGATGAAGAAGCGGGTGAGCAAGATGCTCGACGAGGACCCCAATATCAGTATCGGTAAGTACTACCGGATGAGGATCTGGGAGTGGCTGTTCTGAGAAGCCCGGTAGGGCATGCAGAGCAGCGATATTCTTATTTTTGGCCGGAATCGAGCCACCCACTCTCGTTTTGTCCGGTTGGATGCCATAATCTCCTGCAGTCTCCAGGCAATCTGTTTTGATACTCGCTTAGCCACACCTCCTGAGGAGTTGAAACAGATAAAAGAAATCCATGGAACCGAGCCAACACCAATATGCAAACAGAGACTTGATGTTGAAAAAACGGGCGAATCTTTGAGAAAACGGTGAAGGAGACATACCCCCATCTTAAGCCGCTGGAGGGATTTGAACCCCCGACCTGCTGATTACGAATCAGCCGCTATACCACTAAGCCACAGCGGCAACTGCCTTAGACTATTGTACGTCTTGCATTAAAAAAGTATCACATATGGGGACTCGCCACCCTACCCCGTTCAGGAGTAGCCCCGGATGGTGACATTGCTCTCCTGGTGTGGAGCAGCCTCCGGAGTGGTGAGCTTGCCGAACTTCTGCTCGTAGTCGGCGACGCTTTTCGCGAGCACCTCGACCAGGTTCTTTGCGTGCCGGGGGCTGATCGAGACGATCGCCTTCGCCCGCGCCTGGTTCGCGCCGGGGATCTCGTGCAGGAAGAGGAACGTAAACTCATCCTCCTTGTAGGCGATCTGGATGCGGTTCGAGTAGACCGGGTCGAGATCGCCGGGGATGTTGACCGATATCTCGCGGTTAGCCATACTCATCATCTGGGCTCCACTCCGGCATAAGAGTTCGTCTTCTCCAGCCCGGCCCCGGGGGAAGGGACCGCCACGCCGACCGCAACCCCGGACGGGTTCAGAGCATAGCCCGATATATATCGGGAGGGCGTACCCCTTCTCAAACGGGACTCGTCACGCATGACCGATTACATACCGGTATCCGCCGTCATCGCCTGCCACATCTGCCCCCGGCGCTACTACTTCGAGCGCTCGGATGAGAGTGAAGAGTCGCTTCGCTACACCGTCTGCAAACAGGTCTCAACGCACCTCGGGGAATACCTCGATGACGAGGAGATCTGGCGGGAGATCCTCTGCATCCTCCCCGAAGCGCCGCCGGAAGCCCGCGACTTCCTTGATGAGTGCATCGCCGCCTGCCGGGAGACGGCCTGGCGGACCCCGGTCCAGATCGACCTCGCCGTCGAGTCGGATACCCTCGGCATCCGGGGAAAAGTCGACAAGATCTTCGAGGACGGCACGTTCGCCATCGTCCGCTCAAGCGTCGCCCCGAAGGCCGGGGCATACGGCACCGACCGGCTCCGGGTAGCCTGTTACGCCGCCTGCCTCAAAGAGACGCTCGGCCGGCCCGCCGCCGGCGGCTACGTCGAGTACGTCGCGAGCGGAGTCTTCCGGTTTGTCGAGCCCCAACCACGGGACCGACGGGAGATGATCAAGGCGATTCGGGCGGCAAAAGGGGTGGTTGCAGGGGAGATCCCGCCGCGCCCGCTCCGGGCCCCTTGCGAGAACTGCCCGCACCTTGAGCGGTGCACCGCGGGCCCTCGGCGGCTCTCCGACTTATTCTAGACGCTCTCAAGCAGGGTCTTTGAGATGATGTACTCGCCCTTCGCCTCGCGGGTCGTCCCGACGATCAGCCACCGCTCATCGCCGTGCTCCTCGACGACGCCTTTCGCCTCGATGACCTCACCGGCGAGCGCCTGGCCCGAGTAGGTGTGGGTGAAGGAGAGGACGCGGGAGATCTCGTCGTGGTCCACAGCGTAGACCGCAGGGCTGTCGAAGGAGAGGGAGGCATCGGTGACCGTCGCCTCGATCGTCGCCCGCCCGAGCACCGTGCCTTTGCCGGCCGGGAGCGCGTTCAGGTTATCGTAGGCCCGCGTATAGAGGAGATCAAAGTAGGTCCCCTCGAACTCCCCGCGGTTCCACTTCCGCTGCTCGTGCAGGACGAACGCGTCAAACGAGATCTCCGGGACCCTTTTATCGTAGACCTTCCGCCACATCGCGGTGCTCATCTCCGGGATCACCCCGGTCTCTACGAGGCGTTTGAGCTGGCGCTGGGCGGCAAACCAGGCGTCGCCGTAGACCACGAGATCGATATCGGAGGCGGCGTTCTCAAGGCCGCAGAGGAGCGAGCCCGTGCACCCGAACGAGCCAGCCGGGAGGCTGAAGTGTGAGAGGAGTCTCCTTACCCGATCGTTCCGGGCAGCCACTTTCCCGATCTCCTCCTCCGGTTTATAGACCCGGACTACGTCGCTGTGCGGCACCCGGTGGACTGAATCCAGGTACTCCGGTTTATGCTCCCTGATCCAGGCGAATGCCTCGGAAAAATCGTATTTCCGGTAGCGCCTTCCGGTGGTGCGGCTCACCCGCTCCCCCTCCGTATCGGGGACGTAACGGAGAATACAGCCTACCCGGTCGGAGTTGTCGTAGTTTGAGACCGCATAGAGGCAACCCTCGCGGTCCTCGATAAAATCGCGAAGCCGTATCGTATTCATGGGTTACAGGGCCTCCAGAAACGCTTCCACCTCTTCCCATTCGGTGCCCTTCCGCAGGATGCGCCGACTGGAGAGATCCGCCACCGTGCTCGGCGTGCCCGGGAGCTCGCCACCGTCGACCAGGTAGTCGTGGGGAACGGAGACATCTTCCGGCCGGGTCGGCGGGGCCTCGCCGGAGAGGTTCGCGCTGGTAGCGGTGATGGGGGAGTCAAGCCGGGAGATTATTTCAAGCGCGATCGGGTGGTTGGGCCACCGAATGCCGATAAGACCGCTTCCGCCCGTGAGAGTCTCTGGAAGGCAGGACTTCGCCGGGAGGATCACCGTGACCGGTCCGGGCAGGAACCTGTCGATGAAAGCCCGGGCGGCGTCGTCTACCACCGCGACGGCACGGAGCATCTCCATATCCGAGACCGCAACCGAGATCGGTTTTCCAAGCGGCCGGTTCTTGGCCTCATAGACCCGCATCACTGCATCCTCGGAGAGTGCATCCGCCCCGAGGCCATAGACCGTCTCTGTCGGGTAGACAACGAGCCCATCCCGCTGCAAGACCCGCACAGCCATATCGATCGTCGGCTCCATCAGAACTCACGACCCCGCACACGGTTGATATCAAAGACCCCTTTGCTGCTGACGTGCATCACGGCAAAGACCCCGGCCTGGATGGGATCGGTCACGACCAGGTCGGCATGCTCGGGGACGCTGCCAGCCATCTTGAGGGCGATCACCGGGATACCTGCCGCCCTCACCCGATCCACGGCTCGCGAGACCTCACCGCCCATCAGCGACCCCGCAAGCACCAGGATCGAGGCCCGGGGGAGCCGGGCCACCGCATCCACGGCGAGCGCGAGGTTCTGTTCCCCGACGAGGGGGATTGTGTCGACCGATATCCGCTCACCCCGGATGTTATGGCGGTCCGCCTCGTTCACGGCGCCCATCGCCACCTGTGCCACCTGCGCACCTCCGCCGATGATGATCACCCGTGACCCAAATATCCGGGAGAACGGCGGGTAGAACGTGACGTCAATGACGGACGGGATCTTTGTAAGATCGGCGATAAGGTCTCCATGATTCCCGCATTCCTCAAACTCAAAGTAGAGGTAGGCCTTCCCGGTCTTTGGGCCGGTGGTGATGATAGACTGCTGGATCATCTGGATGTTGGCCTGATAGTCCGCAAGAACCGTAGCCACATCGCGCAGCACGCCAGCCCGATTCTCAGTGATGATGCTTAGGGCATACATATCGGTATCGGTGATCATGATCCTCCCCGCTGGAGAAGCGTACGCTTTTAAATCGTCCGCTAAGCCAGAAAAATTCGTTCATATTCTACGTTAATCGATAGATCTTAGTCTCATAAAGGGTTATAGGTTTTCAATACGGCTGGAACCGGTCTCCCCCCTCGCGGTAACGACGCCCGCAAGAAGCCCAAGGGGTATATTGAGGTAGTAGAGGAAGAGACGCCAGAGAAGAACGAAGATGCCGAGAAGATAGGCGGGTACGAACTGGCTATAGAGCGTTGCGGCACCGAACTCTGCAACTCCGGCCGATCCCGGTAAAAGCGGAATGATGGCGACCATCTGAAGAATTACCTGGAAAAGGAGCGATTCCAGAAGAGAAGGCGGCAGCCCGAGAGCAACCAGCAGGGCCGATGCGACGGAGAAGTAGAGAACCCATTCGAGGAACGTGAGCACGAGTGCTCCGCCGACCGCCCGCCGGCCGGCCCGTGCAAATCGGGATGAGCCTGCGATGAACGCCTCGGTCTCGCGGTCGATCCGTTCGGTGAGCGGTTCTGCACCCTCCGCCCCGGGACAGAACCGGAGCCAGCGCCGACTCCGGCTGCACCGATCGATCACCCGGGTGGCAATACCGCCCATTACCCGCTTCGCAAGCGCCGGCCGGCGGGTAAGGGCGATGAGGCCCAGCAAAAGACCAAGCACGATGAGCAGGAAGACCGCCACAGGATAGAGGACGGTTGCGGCAAGATAGCCCCAGAGGTGCTGAAGGAGGGAAAGTGCCACAAGGGTGAGAGAGATAAAGACAACAAGGTCGAGCACCCTCTCCGCGACGGCGACGGCAACGGCATCCCCGAGAGAGAGCCCGGTGCGCGAGAGCCGGTGGATCCTGACGGGTTCACCGCCCACCTGTCCGGGAGTGATCGAGCCGGCGAAGAGCGAGAGGAGCTGGATGGTCGTGAGGCTCCCAAACGGCACCGTGTAGCCGAGACCGCGGCAGAGGACCTGGATCCGCGCCACGCGACAGAGGATTGCCGCCGCACGGAGCCCGAGAGCGATGAGAATGGCGGTGATGCTTGCCTCCCCGAGGTAAGCCCGCGTCTCGGGTGTGAGGGTCACCGCAAGCAGGATTGCGAGGGCAGCGCCGCTGATCAGAAGCGAGAGGACGATCCAGAACCGGTTCTTCATGCCAGTCACGTCTCCCCTCTCAATCAACCATCCCGGCCAACAGCCCCGGCTCAAGGCCGGGGGCTCCCCGGCCCACGATCCCGAACAGAAGGATCATGCGAGGGAGAGTGTTACCAGGGGTAAAAAGCGTATCCACCCCGAAGATGGATGTGAAGAGGAGCCGGACAATCACGGCTCTCCCGCACCGGCATGATCGGGTCTAAAAGAGGTATGCCGCCCAAAAAGGGCGACTATCGTCCTGGATCCGGACGTACAGGCTTTAGTTTTGAAGGGGCGTCACCGTGACCGAACCTTTCGTGCCACGCTTCGTCCAAACTCGTAAGCCCGGGCGAGTTCGTCGGCATCCGGGCGGTAGTTCACCTGGAACCCGCCTTCGATCACCTCAATCCCGGCAGCCTTCAGGAGCTCGTTCGCTTGGGCAACCGCACCGCCCATACCGCCGTGCGACCCGAACGCGCACCCGATCTTCTTTGTCCCGAGACGGCCCGGCCGCAGCCCCCGGAGGTAACTCAGGAAACCCGCCACCGTGGGAAGGACCTCGTCCTGGAGCGTCGGGGACCCGATGAGGACCGCCTTTGAGTCGAGCACCTCGGTGACGACGTCGCTTCGGTGCGTTCCCTCGTAGCGGCCGTCGCGGAGGAGGCAGACCCGGACGTCGACGCCCTCTGCCATGACGCCCTCGGCTATAGCCTTCGCCATCATGCCCGTCGAGCCGTGCATGGTATCGTAGACGATCGTGACCTTGTCCTTTGAGACGCCACGGCTCCAGTCGGTATAGGCCTTGAGGATATCGCCGGCATATGTCCGCCAGATGACCCCGTGGCTCGGTGCGATCATCTTGATATCGATCCCGAGAGCGCCGACCTCGTCGAGTTTCTTCAAGACCTTCGGCGCAAGCGGTATGATCAGGTTCGCAAAGAACTTCTGCGCGTGGGCCAGCGCCACGTCTCTTCCGAGTTCATCGTCGAACCGGGCGGCACTTGCGACATGTTGGCCGAAGGCATCGTTCGGGAAGAGGATGGCGTCCTCCGCGAGGTAGGTGAACATCGAGTCGGGCCAGTGGAGCATCGGCGCCTCAAGGAACGTGAGCGTCTTCCCGCCGAGATCAAGAGTATCCCCGGTCTTCACGACCCGGATGTTCCAGCCGGTCGTATCGTAGTGGCGGGCGAGACCCTCTTTCGCCCGTTCCGTGCAGTAGATCGGGACATCGGGCATCCGCCGCACGAACTCGGGCAGGGTGCCGGAGTGGTCCATCTCGATGTGGTTCACGATGATGTAGTCGATCGTAGCGGGGTCGCAGATGGACTTAATGCGGCCGAGGACCTCCTCCTCGAACCCGCCGTAGGCGCCGTCGATCAGCGCAGTCTTCTCACCCTGAACGAGGTAGGCGTTATAGGTCGTTCCCGGGAGCGTGTATCCATGGTACTCTCTAAGATTCCAGTCGATCGCCCCGACCCAGTGGACACCGGGGGCAAGTTCTTTGGCTATCATTTTTATCCCTCATATAGTTCTACAATATACGAACGTTCTATTGTATCCGAACATTTGATATATCTTCCTTTCGATCTTATTCCATGGAAAGTGAGATCACCCGCAGAGGCAAAGCCGGGCGGCCGAGACCGAACCGGGAGATAGATCTCTACTCGACACCCGGAGGAACGCGGGCTGTCGAAAACCCGGTACGGCGGGCGATTCTTGCGGCACTCAGGGAACGGGAGCATACGTTTGAAGAGATCGTCGATCTAGCCGGGCGGGCCAAATCAACGATCTCGGTGCACCTCCGCGACCTTGTCGCGGCGGGCGTGGTCGGGTCCCGGGTCGATCCGGAGGACGCCCGGAGAAAGATCTTCCACCTCACCGGTGGCCTCGTCGCTAGCGTCTCGCCACAAGATCGTCTGGATGATGAGATCACCGCCTACGCAGGCACGTACCGGCCCGGATCCAGTGACCCCTATACGTTCTACCGGCTGGCCTTCCGGACGATACGGGTCGCGCTCATGCAGGAGGGAGTCCTCCTCGACCCGCTGCTCACCCGGGCCGGGGAGCGGATAGGAGAGGAACTCTACCCGGCGGTTGCCGGCCCCGATACGGAAGCGTTCTGCACCAACATCGCCAGGTTCTGGGAGGAGCATCGCCTTGGCCGAGTCGAAGTCGCGGGAACCGGACCGCTCACGCTCCTGGTCTACGACTGCTTCGAGTGCGCCGATCTCCCCGTAACCGGAAAACCCGCATGCGCCTTCGACTCCAGAATCCTCCGTGCGCTCTTCACCCGCCACTACGGGCGGCCGACGGCGGCGATTGAGACCCGATGCTACGCGATGGGGTTCGACCACTGCCGGTTTGAGGTGGTGCCGGAGGTGACGCAAGAATTGGAGAATCTGCCCGCATAGAAACGGCCCCATCCCGCCACAATCTCGGCCGCGTTCACGCCGCTACGTCCAGGACTCGATACAGCGTATACACGGCAACGGGAATGCCGATGACCGTCAGGATAGAATGGAACCGAGAAAAGAGACGGAAAAACCAATGCGATAGCCGGGAATCGAACCCGGGCTAGAGGCTTGGGAAGCCCCTGTCCTACCGCTAGACTACTATCGCTCCGGTATCATTACATGTTAACCGGAGAGATAATAAAGATTCGGCTCCCGCCGCAAGCGGGATGCGAGCGTGACGGCGGACCCCCTCCCCCCGGGCGACCGGGACACGGCCGCTCGCACGACGGGAGCCGCAAACCGATTCTCCATCCAGGATCCGCGCGCTTTCGATACCCTTAAGATTCCTCCCGGTAAACATGATGCAGCACTTGCATGTGCTGGCTATGGTAAGTCCGACGTGCTCCCGAAAGCACTGCCCTCTCGGGCTTGGGATTACAGAGATTAGTCAGTAAAAGACTCTTTTCTGGACTTAACATAGCGTATCTAACGGAGGTGTATGAATGGCAAGAATGTATGCTCGGCGCCGCGGAACCAGCGGTTCCGTCCGACCCTACCGGAAGGAAACTCCCGAGTGGTCCAACACGGATACAGCGGAGATCGAGAAGATCATCATCGATCTTCGCAAAGACGGCCTCTCGGCCAGCCAGATCGGCCTCGTGCTGCGGGACAGATATGCCGTCCCTGATGTCAAACTCGCCACGGGCAAGCGGATAACGGAGATCCTCCGCGAAAAAGGTCTCGAATCGGAGATCCCCGAAGATCTCAGAGACCTGATGCGGAAAGCGCTCAGGATGAGGAAACACCTGGCGGAGAACAAAAAAGACAAGCTCAACGCGCGCCAGCTCCAGGTCGCGGAGTCCAAGGTGCGCAGACTGGTCAAGTACTACACCAAGTCCGGACGGCTGCCGAAAGACTGGACCTACAGACCGGAGACTGCTGAGATCCTGCTATCGCGCTGATGATCCATGTCGCTTGACGTTGCTGTTGCAGAACTCGCCGATCACCTGCTAAAGCAGGAGTTTGTGGAGGTGCTGGCGCACCACGATGCGGACGGTATAGCCGCCGCGTCCATCCTCTGCCACGCCATGTACCGCAAGGGCATGCAGTTCCGGCTGAGGATCCGCCCGGTCATCACCACGGCGGACGTGCCGCGCGACAGCAGCGTACTTCTCTGCGACTTCGGATCAGCACTCCCGGATCTCTCCAGCGACGTGATGGTGGTGGACCACCATATGCCCCACTTCGAGGGCGAGTACCACGTCAACCCGCGTCTCGAGGGAATCGACGGCGATCGGAACCTCTCGGCAGCCGGCGCAGCATACCTTGTCGCACAGCGCATGGGAGACAACCGCGACCTCGCGGGGCTTGCGCTTCTCGGGATCCTCGGCGACGGTCAGGAGATTGAAGGGCCGAATCGGGAGATCGTGAATGAAGGCATCGCAAACGGGTTCATCACGCCCAACCGGGGCCTCCGCCTCGCGGGGAGGGGCCTGGTGGAGCAACTCGCGCTCGCCCTCAACCCCTACCTCGACGGGCTCTCAGGCACTCCCGAGACCGCCCGCACACTGGTCGCGCAGGTCACAGACGAAGACGACGTTGACTATGAGACCCTCCTCTCCCGGATCGTCCTTGCAACCGCTCCGCAGGCATCGCTCTCCGCACTCTGCGGGCTCTGGGGTACCACCTACAGCCTCGGGCGGGAAGTGATCGACGAGGCCATGAACCTTGCCGCCGTCGTCGATGCATGCGGCAAGACGGGATGCGGCGACATCGGCGCATCACTCTGCCTCCGTTCGACCCACGCGCTCCAGGAAGCCTGGGAGATCGCCGTCCGCTATCGACAGGCGGTCATCTCCAGCATCCAGAGGGCGCGCCGCCTTGACGAGCGTCTTGCTCTCTTTGAGGTGGACGATGGAACGGTGACAAGCGACGTCGCGGATGCGCTCGCAAACGACCTCACCCAGAGCGGTCCCGTCTTTGTCATCGGAGAGAGGGAGGGACAGTGCCATATATCAGCGCGCTGCCCTCCGGGGATCGACCTCGACCTCGAAGCACTGATGCGGAGGCTCGCTGAAGAATGCGGTGGCCAGGGCGGTGGGCATCACCGGAGAGCCGGGGCCAATATCGCTGCCGATCAGGTAGAGAAGTTTAAGCAGGGTCTCCTGGAGGCGGTGCCCGCATGATCCGAATCGAAGGTTTCATCGAGACGCCGCACAGGCATCCCCAGTGCGTCGCAGCAGCGCTCGAGCCCGATAACCTTACCCTGATCAGAACCTACCCGATTGAGGGAGGGGTTCGGGCCGAGATCGATGGAACCAAACTCCGATCGATCACCGCCTCGGTGGACGACTACCTCATGAACCTGGCGATAGCGGAGGAGGTATGCACCTGCGCTTCGAAACGGCGGGAGAACCTCGGGAGTGATGATGCTAACCCATCGGGACTGAGGAGCGAGAAAATCAGAAGGAAGTGATACCATGGCAAAGAAGAAACAGGTTGGAAGAAGAGTTGAAGGCTGGAAGGCCAAGAAGTGGTACCGTGTCTTTGTGCCCGACAGCTTCGGTAAAGTTGAGATCGGCGATACCATCTCTGCCGATCCCGAGAACATGATCGGCCGGGTTATGACCGCAACACTCGGTGAGATTGTGCAGGACTACTCAAAGTCCCACATCAAGATGAAGTTCAAGATCAACAACGTTGCCGGCGATGCCGCATACACCGAGTTCGTCGGGCATGAAGTGACCCGGGACTACCTCCGGTCGATGGTGAAGCGGCGGGCATCCCGCATTGACACCATCCACCCGATCATCAGCAAGGACGGCAAACTGCTCCGGGTGACCGTCGTCTGTCTCACCCTCTCGAGGGCCGATCAGAGCCAGGTCCACGCCGTGCGGCAGGCAATCTCGCAGGCCCTCACCGCCCGTGCGGCGGAGAGCGACTTTGAGACCCTGGTCAAGGATATCGTCTCCGGGGATATGGCCCGCGATATCTTCAAGGTCGCAAAGGAGATTTACCCGATCCGCCGGGTCGAGATCACCAAGTCCAAACTCGAGCAGATCGCAACTGTATAAGGGCGGCTGCTCCCCCCATTTTTCTATCCGCACCAACGTTGCTCTTCTCCCCGTCGCGATGTTGGATCGATACAAAGAGTATATACTCTATGACCGGGTATACCCCCGCACAAAGGCGTCCAGGGAGGTGAAGATGGTGACGGTCAAAGAGCAGGCTACAGAGACGCGGTCAAGTGATCAGGTTATCCCAAACCAGGATCACCCAGAGAAACAGCAGAGGATAGCCCATGGGGTTATCAGAGGAATGCTCGTTCAGTTTTACCGGGAGTGGACAACTTTTCGGAGCGGCGCGAGCGGCGGGACCAGCATGCTCGCGGCAAACGCGCTGCTTGACCGGCACTCGCATCAGATCCACGATGCCGTGTGCGACGTGGAGGCGATCATCGGTGACGATATCGCAGTGGAGATCCGGTGCCTCTCGGCCGATATGATCGAGACGACCAATATCCTCATCATGCTCGGCTGTGAGGAGGAATGCTACAGGCGCGGGGACGCTCTTGCGAAGAGGTGTCTTGCGCTGCAGAGAATGGTCGATGCGGCCCGGTGAGCAGTACCATCTCTGCTCACCGGGAAGAGTAATCAGGTTCGCGATCTCACCTGTTTCCGATGATTGCTCACAAAGTGTTATTTGTGGTGCTGGACGGGGTATCCGACCGTCCCTGTGATGCGTTGAACGGATTGACGCCGCTTGAGGCTGCAAAGACTCCGGTCCTCGATCGGATCGCAGCCGAAGGGATCTGCGGGATCATGGACTCCGTTGCCCCGGGGATCCGCCCTGGCTCCGATACCTCTCACCTTGCCCTGCTCGGTTACCCGCCGCAGGAGTACTACACCGGCCGTGGGCCGCTCGAGGCCGAGGGAACCGGGATCCACATGACCGCCGGGATGATCGGGTTTCGGTGCAACTTCGCCACGGTCGACGAAAACGGCCTCATCACCGACCGCCGGGCAGGGCGGATCTCCGGGACCGCGCCGCTTGCAGAGGCCATCCGGGAGGAAGTCGACCTCTCGGCGCTTGGCGTCGAGTTCAGGTTCGAGTCGGGTGCCGGCCACCGTGCAGCCCTCGCCCTTTCAGGAGTTGGGCTCGGGGATAAGGTCTCCTCGAACGACCCAAAGAAGGAGGGGGTGAAACCGCCGGCCGTCAAGCCCTGCACCGATGATCCGGCGGATAAGAAGACTGCCGAAGCCTGCAACGAGTTTATCCGGCAGTCATCGAAGGTCCTCTACGACCACCCGCTGAATATCAAACGGATGGAAGAGGGGCTCCCGCCCGCAAACCTCCTCCTGATCCGGGGCGCCGGAAAGATGGGCAAGTTCCCGCAATTTTCGGAGCGCTATGGTCTTTCCGGGAGCGTCATCTCCGCCGCGACGCTTATTACCGGGATCGGGAAGGTCGTGGGGCTCGAACATATCCCGGTGCCCGGAACGACCGGGTCGGTCAACTCCGATCTCAACGCCAAAGTGAAGGCGGCACTCGGTGAGCTTGAACGGAAAGACTTCGTCCTGATGAACATCAAAGGAGCGGACGAGGCCGGTCATGATGGGAAAGGCATCCAGAAACGCGACTTCATCGAGGTTATCGATGCAGCACTCGAACCGCTGCTTGATCTCCCAGATACCCTGCTCGTCATCTGCGCCGATCACAGCACACCGTGCTCGATAAAGGATCACAGCGCCGATCCCGTGCCGGTCGTCATCAGAGGACCCGGGGTCAGGGTGGATCGGAACACCCGGTTCGATGAGATCTCGTGCGCCGAAGGAGGCCTCCACCGCATCCGTGGCCTCGATCTCATGCCGATAGTCCTGGATCTAATTAATAAGAGTCATAAGTATGGCGCATGAAGATTATACCAGGTTAAATGGGATCGACCGAAGAGCGCGACTGGATCAGGGCATGCACACTCCCGGATAAGACTGAACTCCAGGAGCGAACGCTCAAGACCGATCGGGATATCGTCATCGGTGAGCGGTCGCGGATCGATTACGGTCTTCAGGGCAACGAGGTCGTGGTCTGTGAGTTCTGCAAGATCAACGGCAACATTCTTGCCACCGGCGACGTCCGGATAGACAACTGGTGCGAGATCGGCGGGGATGTCGTCGTGGAGGGAGACGCCTACCTTGGCGAGGGAGTGAAGATCCAGGGCAAACTCGTCGTCAAAGGCGACCTCGATATCGGGGATAACGTCCAGATTGAGCGCGGGTTCGAGGCAAAGGGCTGGATATCCATCCGCAACCCCATGCCGGTCATCATCTACATCGTGATGTACCTGGTGGCCGTCCTCGGGATCGAGAGGGAGGACGAACTCGACTCCGTCCTCCAGAAACTCTTTGGTGAGGAGGAGAACCCCGCCGCCACCCCGCTGATGATCCCGACCGGTGCCATCCTCGATATGCAGACGTTCTCGGTCCCGGAGAAGATGATCGTCGGATCTGGATGCCGGCTGCACGGAAACATCCGCGCCGCCTCGATCGCGGTCCGGGAGGAGACGACGATCTTTGGAAGCCTGCATGTGCGGGAGGGCGCGAGCATCGCACGAGGTTCGGTCATTCACGGTGAGATCCAGAGCGACGGCGATGTGACTATCGAGCAGGGCGGGCACATCCTCGGAAACATATCCTGCCGGTGCCTCACCCTGCACGAGGATGCCCGTGTGGATGGGGTCATCCGGGCGCCGGGAGGACTGAAGATTGAGAGGTGAGCAGCATGAGGATTGCAGAGATTCTTGAGGTCGACGGGTGCCGGCTGGTTGAACCGTCGTTTGCGGAACTGACAGAAGACATTTACACGACGTTGCTGCTCCAGGGAAGACCGGACGAGGCCCGGCTTCTCGTGGACGAGAACGAGGATCCCCTTGCGCTCGCGCTGCACGACGACGGGGGCTGGCAAGCAGCATCGTTCCTCTTTCGGGATCCGACTCTTGCCGCCGTTGAGTGCTTCGAGGCCGTCGGCGGCGATATCTACCAGGAGAGCCGGGAGGCGTGGCTCTCGGCGGTCCGCGCGTACTACTGTGCAGAACTTCTGGCAGCCACCACGCCGGCTCTTGAAGACCTGCGTTCCGACCGGATAGAGATGATCCGGGATCTTACGAGAGAGGTATGGGGCAATCGCGCCGGAACCCTCTGCCTCGACTGTTGTTGTGGGTCGGGTGTCGGTTCTACGGCCCTTCAGGCGGAAGGGATACGCACACTCGCCTACGACAACGACCCCGCGCTCCTCGCGCTCGGCCTCTCGAAAGGTCGCCTCGTGCCGGAAGACACCATGTGCATCGATGCCCGGGCGGCTTCCCGCTACATTGCACCAGTGCCGCTCGGTGCCGCGTTCATGGCCGGAGAGATCTATACCTACAATACCGACCTCTGGAAGCCGATCGTCACCGAGCTCCTCTCCCTCACCGATGAAACACTGATCACGCTCGGCACAGAGGCCGAAGCAGCCCGGGTTCGAGAGTGGTGCACCGGGCAGGGGCGAGAGGTCGAAGTCTTCGAGAACCAGCGGGATCCCATCTACGACCGATGGTGTTGCGTCGCAAGACGAACTTGATATCGGCAGATAGTCTGGCCAATATATAAGTCGGAGTATCCCCTACCCTTTTTCCCGCAATTGTGACGCATCAGCCGCGGTCCAGGTTCTGCGGCTTTGATCTTCAATCTGGTGTCATCTGCATGAATACAGCCAAACGAATATACAACGTCTTATTCATCTCCGTCTTCGCCACCATGCTAGGGCTGGGTGTCGTCAGCCCGCTGCTCCCCATTTATGCAGAGAACCTGGGTGCGACCGGCATATGGCTCGGAATCATCTTCTCGGCCTTCGCGCTCTCCCGGTCGGTCTTCATGCCCATCATCGGACGGATCTCCGATCGACGGGGGAGGAAGTGGATCATCCTCATCGGCATGTTCGCGTACGCCGTCTTCTCACTCGCTTACCTCATCGTCGATAACGTCTACTCCCTCACGGCCGTCCGTTTCGCTCACGGGATTGCGTCCGCGATGGTTGTCCCGATAGCCATGGCTTATATCGCCGACCTCTCGGAAAAGGGCAAGGAGGGAAGCCATATGGGGAACTTCTCCATATCGATGTTCCTCGGTCTCGGGATGGGACCGCTGCTCGGCGGATTCTTGAACGATGGGTTCGGCATGGCGTCGGTCTTCTACGTCATGGCCGCGCTCTCGGCGTTCGCCACGCTCCTCGTCGCCGTCTCCCTTCCAGAGGCGAGACCGGGGAGGTTTGCTCCCCAGAGCAGAGAGACCGCCCCCGCGCGGGAGATCTTTGGGCTCCCGGTGATGAGAGGAGTCCTGATCTTCACCCTCATCAGCGCTCTCGGCCGCGGTGGGATGATGGTCTTCATTCCCGTCTTCGCGCCGCTGGTCGCGATCAGCCCGTCTGAAGTGGGGATCATCCTCTCTGTGAACACCTTCCTGATGGCGTTCCTCCAGGTGCCGATAGGGAGGATAACCGATAAAGGGAACAAAGTGGCCCTGATCGTCATCGGGTCCGCGGTAGCGGCAGTGGCGCTTGCCGTAATCCCGCTCTCCAGGTCGTTCTGGCCGTTGCTCGTGATCACCGCGATCATCGGCGTCGGGGGTGCCATCCAGCAGCCGTCGATCATGGCCCTGACTGTCGATGCAGGCCGGACCATCGGGATGGGGACCTCGATGGGCGCTTACAACACAACCTTCGGGATAGGCATGATCCTCGCTCCGCTCATCGGAGGCATCTTTATGGACTTTATAAGCATCGACGCTGTCTTTTATGTCAGCGGGGCAATAAGCCTTCTCGCAACCGTTGTCTTTGCGGTGATGATGCAGAAGAGTGCTCGTCAGGACGTCGGTAAAGAAAGCCCCGGATAGGATGACCTCATCCACTCCGGGTCTTGGCGGGGAGAATCACCTTACGGCGTCACCTCCTCCTCGGCGCACTCGAGTTCTGCGACGATCTCGGCCGCATCGTCCACCTGCCGGACGAGATCCCTGATCTCTATCAGGCGCTCGGCACCGATGAAGTGCTCCGCCATCACCCGGGCCATATCGGTGAGCTCGATCCGGCCCGCCCGCCGTCGAACCAGCCCGTAGTCGAGAAGGGTGGGGAGGGCCGGCTCCAGCGTCCCGACCATCGTGTGGTTCATCCGGATGATCTCCTGTTCGTCGCCGCCGCAGACAACGGCGTTTGCAACGAACTCTTCCGTGCTCTGCTCCATATCATACTCGGGTGCAACCTCCTCCATCTCACCCCGCAAAAGACCGATGGCAACCTCTTCCTCGGTCTTTCCGGAAGTCCGGGAGTATGACCCTCCCGGCTCAGCCAGGATGACCACCCGGCCGAGGTCGTGGAAGTCCGGCCGGCCCGCCCGGCCCATCATCTGGTGAAACTCCTGAACGCTGAGCCACTGGATGCCCATCGCAAGGGCGTCAAAGATCACCTGAGAGGCCGGAAAATCGACGCCGGCGGCAAGCGCTGCCGTAGTGACCACGGCAGCGATCTCGCCGTTCGCAAACCGTTGCTCCACGTCCCGACGCTCCTGAGAGGTCAGTCCCGCGTGATACGGAGCAGCCATCTTTCCAAGGGCGTCGGCAATGACATGGCACCGGGCCCGGGAGTTGGTGAAGACGATCGTCTGGCCCCGGTAGCCTTTCGACGACCGCATCTTGTACTCCTCGGCAACCATCTGCTTGATGAACGAGATCTTCTTGGACCGCTCAAGGAAGATGAGATGCCGCTCGAGCGGGACGGGACGATCTGCGTATCGAATGAGGTTTGCCCGGAGTTTCTCGGCAAGCAGCCCGGGAGCACCGATTGTAGCAGAGAGGTAGAGGAACTGAGCATCGGGAGCGATGTACTTGAGCCGGGCAATCAACCCGTCGAGGCGGTGCCCACGCTCGGGGTCCTCGAGCGTCTGGACCTCGTCGATGACGACGGTCCCGATATCTTTGAGCGGCCTCCCGGTCCGGAGAGCGTGGTCGATTCCCTCGTAGGTCCCCACCACGACAGGAGCGTTGAGATCCCGGTCCCCTGCCGGCCGGGTCTCGGGGAGATTGAGGCGGCTCACCCCCACCTGGAGGGAAACCCGGACAAGGTGGCCGTAGCGGTCGCGGAACCGCTGGTATTTCTGGTTGGCAAGCGCGACAAGCGGAACCAGGAAGAGCATCCTTCCACGGCCTTCGAGGAAGTTCTTCATCCCGGCCATCTCCCCGATGAAGGTCTTACCGCTCGCTGTTGCAGAGACGACGAGGAGATGCTGGCCCTCGAGAAGCCCCCCCTGGACAGCGAGCTGCTGGACGGGCATCAGGTACTCAACCCCGGCAGCCTTTGTGAACGCGGGGGGCAGCGCGAGCTCTGTGACATGGGCGGTCTTTTGGACCACATGCGCCTCCAGCCGGTCAAAGAGGGTCCGCTGCCGGTCAGGGTGATCCGGCCCGATGGATGCCAGCACCCGGTCAAGATCCCGAACCTGGGCGAGAAGTTTTTCGAGGTGGACGAGCACCGAACCGCCAAACCTCCCAAGATAACCGAGTTCCCGGCGCATCTCGCGTTTTGCGCAGTCCATACAGATCCACTCCCCGCCGTACCGGACCCCGGTTGCTTTATCGACGGGGACGAACCGGTCTTCGAGCTGGCAGAACCGGCAGATATCAATCCGCGACGACGGGATCTGCAGATCGGCCAGGAACGACTCAAACTCCGGGCTCTCCGCCGCAAGGAGGACTGACGACCGGCGCAGCATCGTGATGAGCTCACGGGTGGGAGTGGGCTTGAGTTGTTTGCCCCGCCTGCGCATCTTGAAGTTCTTCGGGCGATGACCCTTCGGGGTTTTGGTCAGATCGACGAACCCGGAACCCTGAACATGCCCGCTCTCAACGAACAACAGTTTGTACGTGCCTTTCTGGGGCTGGACGATAACCTTCATGGTGCGATCAGGTCGTGGATCGTGTAGGCGAGCCCCACCGTCTCCAGTCGCTTGAGAAAATCAGTAAACTCCTCATCAACAATAAGGATTGCGCACTCACGGCCATGGAACGCCGCCTCGATGACACCCTCGCGGGAGCCAAAGAACATATCCGGCTCGATGTCTGCCTTCTTGAGAGCCACATACGACTCGAGGCCGACAGCGGCCACGACCTCGGCGTTGCGGATGACATCCCTGAGGAGATCCGTGCGGACCTTCCTGGATCCGCCGAGCTCCACTCGCGGCACTTTGCAGACATGGATGAGCCCCTCCTCATGATCGATGATGCCGTTTAACTGAGCAACGCCGAGATCCTCACCGGGCTGGGCATCCATCGTCGCGATCCCGGTGGCGCTCCGCTCCTCTTTCGCCACATAGAGCCAGCCGTCCTGCATGAAGACACCGACTCTGTCCCCCTTCCGGATCTCCTCGCGGGCGATGGCTGTCCAGACTGCCACCTGCTGAATGATGTCGCGGTTGACGTGGCGGGCGTACGATTCAAGAGCCTCGGCGTGCCGCAGGACCCACTCGATCCCGCTCTTCGTCACCTCGTATCGACCTCGGCCATGAGCGGTGACGAGCCCTTCATCCACCAGCTCCCGGATGTACTCGGAGACTGCCTGGGGTGTCACACCAAGTTTCTCGGCGATCTCCTGCTGGCGAATGGCCGGCTGGTGCTCCGCAATCTCCACCAGGATCTGGAACCGCGTCGCCTCTCGTTTACTGCGCAGGATGACGTAAAGGGGATCTTCACTGAGGCCGGTCAAGCAACACCATTCCCTGCCCTTTCACATCGAGACTGGGGATCCTCTTCGCCAGCCCCTTGATGAAGATCGGACTGACTCCATATTTTCTAGATATATCGCCGATCGAGGTAGTCCCTGCCGAGATCTCCTGCTCAACCGAATCCACGATCGCACGAAGGCTCTCGTCGTTAGAGATGGCGATGTGCAGCAGGTCTCCGATATCCCCCATGGAACACTGAAAATTTGCCCTGAATTTGCTGTATGTCGTCCGGTATTCCTTCATCGGCTTCTGGCCGGGCTTGGGCATCCGCCACTGCTCTTCGATCAGGTTTCCTTTCTTGAGAATGGAGAGGCACTCAGTCACCACCGAGGCATCAACATACGCCCCCAGTTCCTCCTCGGTCAGCCAGGCCTTGTTTAAGAGATCGTAGATCTTTTTATAGTCCGCATTATTGAATGTTATTAGAAGAGGAACCAGTTCAACCGGATCGTTAAGAATCTTAATATGTCCTGTCAATGCGATACCCTATTACTATATCGTTGTATAACTCCATAAATTTTTGCTGAAATTTCAATGCGTACATGTGGCACTATCATCATCCGGGGCATCGTCCAGGGGGTTGGATTTCGCCCCTTTGTCTACGCAAAGGCCCGAGAATACGGGATCAAGGGGACCGTCAAAAATCTCGGGAGCGAGGTGGAGATCCGCGCGTTCGGTGACCGGTTTGAGGAATTTCTGGAGGCTGTTTCACGGGGAACGCCATTATCTCACATAGATTCTATAGATGTCCGGAATCTTTGCGGTGACCCCCCCGATACGTTTACGATTCTTGAGAGCGGCTCCGGAAGTCTCTCGGGCTTCATCCCGCCAGACGTCGCCATCTGTGACGACTGTATCGCTGATATTCTCACACCGGGCGGGCGATACGAGGGTTACTGGGCCACATCCTGCGTCAACTGCGGTCCGCGATACAGCATCATCAATGCGATCCCCTACGATCGGGAACGGACA
Organism: Methanoculleus thermophilus; assembly: GCF_001571405.1. Taxonomy (NCBI): domain Archaea; kingdom Methanobacteriati; phylum Methanobacteriota; class Methanomicrobia; order Methanomicrobiales; family Methanomicrobiaceae; genus Methanoculleus; species Methanoculleus thermophilus. Next base: position 289,843 of record NZ_BCNX01000007.1, read on the forward strand.
TCCATGATAGAGTTCCCGATGTGCCCCCCCTGCGAGCGCGAGTATACCGATCCCTCGTGCCGGCGCCACCATGCGCAGACGATCGCCTGTGCGGCCTGCGGACCGCACCTTGCCCTTCTGCGAATTGATGGGACTCCGATAGAAGGGGAGCCCATCAAAAAAGCGGCAGAACTCCTCGATGCCGGTTCAATCGTCGCCATCCGTGGGATCGGGGGGTTCCATATCGCCTGCACCGAAGAGGCAGCTCCTGAGTTGAAACGCCGCCTGGGCCGAACGGAGCAGCCCCTCGCAGTGATGGTGACTCCAGAGGAGGTGGAGCGGATCGCGGTCGTATCCGAGGAAGAGCGAAAGATCCTCCACTCCCGGGAGCGGCCGATCGTGGTGCTTGAGAAGCGGGATCCCGCGTCACACCAGGCGATCTCGGATCTCCACACCATCGGGTGCATGCTCCCCTACACCGGGCTGCACCACCTCCTCTTTGCGAACCTCGCTCACCCGCTCCTCGTCATGACGAGCGCAAACCTTCCGGGCTATCCGATGATCACCGATCTTGCGACCGCCCTTGAACGACTCTCGGGAGAGGTCGATTACATCCTCACCCACAACCGGCAGATCGTCAACCGGTGCGACGACTCCGTTGTACGGGACGGTTACATCATCCGCCTCTCCCGCGGCTTCGCCCCGAAACGGGCGGCGATCGATCTCGGTGATGCGTGCATCCTCGGTGTCGGACCGGAACTGAACGCAAACATCTCCATCTACAAGGACGGATTCTGCATCACCTCGCCCCACGTAGGAAACGTGAGAAACCCCCAGACCCTCGCCTACCTGCAGGAGACGGCAGAGAAGATCGGAGGGCTCGTCGGCGCCCGGTATGATTGGATCGTTCACGATCTCCATCCCCAGTTCCTCTCAACGCGCTACGCGAGGGAGGTTGCGGAGGCAACCGGGGCGGACCTCCTCGCAGTCCAGCACCACCGGGCGCACATAGCGGCGGCGACCCGGGAGGAGTGCATCGGGATCGCCATCGATGGTGTGGGCTATGGCGATGACGGCACAATCTGGGGCGGCGAGGTCTTCGCCGGGCAGGTACCCAACCTCGACCGGGTCGGTCACCTCGAGGTCGTCCCGATGCCGGGCGGCGATCTTGCCACCCGGTATCCCGAACGGATGCTCTACGGCATCCTGCCGACAGACGAGGTCCGCGACCTGCTCGCATCGAGAGGGTGGAGCGAGATCGAACTTGCGGTTCTCGCACGGCAGGTCGAACGGGGCTTAAACGTCGCGAGTACTTCCAGCACCGGCCGGGTTCTTGACGCCGCAGCGGCACTCCTTGGGATCTGCCGGGAGCGGACCTACGATGGAGAGCCGGCGATGAAACTTGAGGCGAGAGCCTACGCGGGAAAACCATCGGTCTGGGAACACAACATCCTGCGCGGAAAAGACGGCTGTGAGGTCCTCTCGACCCGATCGATTCTCGCAGAGGCCTACCGGCGGTTCGGTGCCGGGGAGCGGGTCGAAGATATCGCCGCATCCATCCAGTATAATCTCGCGAGAGGCGTTGCCGCGATGGCCGTCAATGCGGCAGAAGAGCGTGGGATCCCGCGGGTTGCCCTCTCGGGCGGGGTAGCCTACAACCGGGCGATCAGAGAGACGATCCGGGCTGAGATCCTTGCCGCCGGGCTCGAGTTCGTCATGAACAGGGATTATCCCCTCGGTGACGGATGCATCAGCTTCGGGCAGGTGGTCTACGGGGGGAGTATTGAGAAGTAAGCCGAGCAGAAACTCTGGCTAAAGCGATCACTCCGGCTCCTGTCCTCGAATATCAGGGAGGAGCCGCCCATCCGATACTCTCCTTACAGCCGTAAGCGTCTCCTCTGTACAGACTGTAGCAAGGCAAAACTATTCTTGAGAAGAGCAACCATCAGGGGAGATATTCACAAAAGCGCCAGCACCCACCGGCGAAAGAAAAAGGGTTTAGCCGAAGAGGGCACCGAGACCGGCCATGCCGCTCTCTTCTTCCTCTTCCTTCTTCTCCTCTTTCTTCTCCTCTGCTTCGGCTGCGGGTGCGGCGGCTGCAGGGGCAGCGGCTGCGGCGGGCGCAGCGGCGACAGGTGCAACGGCGGCCTTGCTGATGGCCTCCTCGATGTTCACGTCCTCGAGTGCGGCGACAAGGGCCTTCACACGGGCGTCATCAACGGCGACACCGGCCGCGTTCAGGACAGCAGTCACATTCTCTTCAGTAATCTCTTTGCCTGCGTTGTGCAGGAGCAGTGCAGCGTAGATATACTCCATGTTGATTCACCTCATTCTTTTGAAATAGTGTTTAGCCGAAGAGGGCGCCGAGACCGGCCATGCCGCTCTCTTCCTCCTCTTCCTTCTTCTCCTCTTCCTTCTCCTCTTCCCCGGACTTTGCCTCGGCCGGCGCCTCTACCGCAGCAGGGGCTGCGGCAGTCGCAGCGGAGGCTGCCTGCAGGGTCGCTTCATCAAGTTCGAAGCCGTGGCTCTGTGCAGCAAGCGCAACGGCCAGCATCTCGCGCTGTGCCCGTCCGATGATCAGGTCGACGATATCTTTCTCGTAGATGCTCGCCTCGACACCCACGTTCCGGGCTTCCTGGACCGCCTTGCCAATGATCGCGCCGATGGTAATCGACGTCGGGATGACTGCGTTGACCGAGAGGTTGAATGCCTGCTGGGCAGCAAGTGCGATGTTGTTCGCGTAGGCTTCTTCATCGATAGAGAGCAGATCCGGTGTAAAGATAGTGCCCCGATAGTAGGCAGCCTGCAGGACGAGGCCGACATCCATAGGCTTGATGCCGAGCTTGAGAAGCGCATCGGCAATCTTCTTATTGATGGTCTCGCCCTTCTTCACGACAGTCTTTTCCTCGCGGATCTTGACTTTTCCGCCCTCAATGACTGCGGGAATGCCCACCTGCTGAAGCTCACCGACGATTGGACCGGGCTTGAAGCTGGTCGGACCCTTCGGGACAACAATATCCTCAGGAGCGGTCTCACCAGGCTTTGCAGCCATCTTCGTCTTGGTCTTCTCCAGCTGCTTAAAGAGCTTGAAGGGATTCTCGTTCGTGAAGATCAGGGCGCTCTGGCCTTCGGCGTAGTCGTTTAATGCCGCAACGCTGCCGCCGAGCTCGTTTAAGGCGTGCTCGATCAGCGTGTTCCGGGCCATCTTCACCGTCGCGGTCCCGCGGAGGTTCCGCCGGATCTGCTGGACCTGCGATGCCGGAATGCCGTACATGTCCACGACACCGACAAGCGCGTGCTCCTCGATGCCGCGCTTGATCGCCTCGACCTCTTCCTTCTTCCACCGGGGCAGGTGGTGCGTATAGAGTGCCATCAGATTACCCTCACTGCCGGCCCCATGGTCGTTTTCACGTAGACCGAATGAATGTTCATTGCCCCGCTCTCGAGGACAGACTCAACCCGTCGCAGGATCACATCAATATTCTCGGCGATCGCTGCCGGGTCCATGCTTGCCGATCCGACCTTCGCATGGAAGACTTTCTTGTCCTTCGTCCGGATCCTCACGGAACTTCTCAGCCGCTGGACGACGGGCCTGATATCCATTCCCTGCGGAATCGGCATCGGCATTCGTCCGCGCGGACCAAGCCTGACACCGAGGTACCGGCCGACGAGAGGCATCACTGCCGTCTCAGCAAGGAAGAACTGGTACTCCTCCGCCACTTTTCGCGCTTCCCGGGGTTCTCCCCCGAGCCGCTCAATCTCCTCAGGCCCGATGATGAGGTCCACATTCACCTCTTTTGCCTGCGTGGTGATGTCGCCCTTCCCGAGAACGGCGATCTTGACGTTGTCAAAACCGTTCGGGAGAAGAATCGTCTCATCAATACGATTCTTGGGCTGGGACATATCGATATTCCTGAGGTTGACGGTGATATCCACACTCTCCTTGAACTTCCGTTCCGGAGCCTTCTCCAGTGCCGTCTTTACGGCTTCCTGTATAGTGGTTCTGTCAACCATCCTTTGCCTCCATAGTACACGACCTCACGATCTTCTATGGTTGTCTGACATCTATTCGACGAGTACGCCGTCGTACTTTCCATCGTTGATGGCCTGGATCATCTCGCGGGGCTTCATACCCTCGACGGTGACACCAACACTCACGCACGTACCGACAACCTCTTTAACAGCGGATTTCAGGTCGTACGAGAGCATGTCATCAAGTTTCATACGGGCGATACGAACGGCGGCCTCCAGCGGCAGGTTTCCTGCCACCTGAGTACCCGGCTCTGCAGAACCCTTCGCGATACCGGCCTCTTTCATAATGAGTGCCGTTGTGGGCGGAATACCCACCTCAATCGTGAAGTTCCGTTTCTCGTCGACCGTGACAGTCACCGGCACCTGCATGCCGTTGAAGTCCGCTGTTTTCTTGTTGATCTCGTCGACGACAGCCTTCACGTTGATACCGAGAGGTCCTAGCGCCGGTCCGAGAGGTGGACCTGCTGTTGCCTTGCCGCCGGGTACCAATACCTCGACCGTTTCTGCCATACAAATTCACCAGCTTATTCCTCAGGAGGAATAGTTGCCTGGGTTATCTAAGGTCACCGTGAGAGAATTTAAATATAGTGCCGGGCGGCTCCACACCGGTTCCCCCGCCAATCAGGGAGCATGAATGCGCGAAGGCGAGAGAACTGGTTAGGCAGCACCTGCAACGCAAGGAGCCTTACCGCCATCCAAAAAGAGTGAGAATATTCTCAGCTCGTCTCTTCCGTCCGCTCTACGATGCGGACGGAGTCCCCGCGTACCGTGATCGGAATCGGGACCATACTCTCGTATAACTCGACCGTAATCTCTTCTTTCCCGGAATCGATCCTCTTTACGACCGCCTTCTCACCCTTGAAGGGGCCGGCGATGATCTCGACGATAGTGCCCTCGGCGATGCCGCTGACCACCGGCTTCGGCACCAGGAAATGTTCAACCTCCGAGAGGGCAGTCGAGCCATGCACCACGGCACGCGCATGGGGGATCAACTCTACCAGTTGCTCGATCCGGGCCAGGGAATCAGGGCTCTCCACAAGGACGTATCCTCTCAGTTCCTCGGGAGCCATAACTGCCACGACATGGATATCCTTCTGGTCCCGGATAACCTTCTCGATGTTGTCGGCTACGGTCCGTTCCTGTTTTGCGGTCGTCTTTATTGCATATATCCGGTTTGTGCTCTCAGCCATATCCATCATTTGGGCATTACCAGCATAATCTCGTATATGATAAAGCCGACAAGACCGATGAGCATGATCCCGGCCGCCGCCACGATCGCAATCTTGGAGAACTCATCGCGGGTCGGCGTTCGTGCAAGCTTCAGCACGCGCCAGTACTTCTTGAAGAGTTCCTCTTCGATCTTGATCGATTTTACTTCGTTGAATTTTTCCTTATAGTCCATCATATCGGCTCACTTCAGAAAGTCGATCTCAAACTCCTTCATCATTCGTGGCGTACTCTTTTCATTCCTCCCATATATTTGTGGTGACCGAACTCCAGTGACGACAAGCAGTGTCCGCATCTTGCCCTGCATATCAGGATCGACCTGGGCACCCCAGATGATGCGGGCATCGGGATCTATACGGTCGTAGACCTCCTGGATGACGGCCTCCGCTTCATACATCGTCATATCCGGCCCACCGACAACATTGACGAGTGCTGCGCTCGCCCCGGAGATATCCACATCAAGCAGTGGGGAACGCAACGCCTTCTTGACCGAGTCGGCGGCTTTATCCTCGCTGTCACTCTCGCCCATCCCGATCATCGCAACGCCGCCGCGCTCCATGACGGTCCGGACATCGGCGAAGTCCAGGTTGACAAGCCCGGGCATCGTGATGAGCTCGGTGATGCCCTTGACGGCCCGCATCAGCACTTCGTCCGAGACCTTGAAGGCAGCGTGGAGCGGGAGGCGGGGAACGACCTCAAGCAGGCGGTCATTCGGGACGACGATGACGGTATCCGCCACTTCCCGAAGCCGCTCAAGGCCTGCCTCGGCATTCTGGGCGCGTATGGCACCCTCGGCCGTGAACGGCAGGGTGACGACGGCGATGGTCAGGGCACCCTCCTCCCGGGCGGCTTTCGCGACGACGGGTGCGGAGCCTGTGCCGGTGCCGCCCCCGAGTCCCGTGGTGATGAAGACCATATCGCACCCCTCAACAGCGCGTTTGATATCGTCTTCGTTCTCAAGAGCCGCCTCCTCACCGACCTGGGGAATCGAACCCGCACCAAGACCGCGAGTTCTCTGCCTCCCGATAAGGATCCGGGTATCCGCGCGGGTTCGGATAAGGTGCTGAGCATCGGTGTTGAGAGCGATCAGCCGCGCCCCATTGATGCCTTCCTCCGCCATTCGGGTGACCGTATTCGACCCTCCGCCTCCGCATCCGACGACTGCGATCTCGGTCCGGAGTTCCATAAGGACATCTTCAAGTTCCTTATCAACCTCAGTGGGTTCAACAAAACGTTGCTCCTCTCGTGCCCGTGAAAGTGCTTCTTCTACGATGGACTTCATATATACCCCTCCAATCCCGGAATATGTATCCGCTTCACGCTGGTTGTCTGCACTGCATCAGGTGTGATCGTTCGCCCCCCGATCTCAACCGCTTCCCCGTTGGCAAGCTTGGCAAAGAGTGATCCTCTTGGGATCCCATGTCTACGCGCCTTTTCAGGATCGAACCGCACCTTCCGAAGGACAAGGTGATCACCGTCGATAGCAGCGTCTTCACAGATAAGTAAGAGTTTTACGCAGAGGGTAGTTATATCCCTTGCGAGTTGAGAGGACTCATTTTCAAAGCCGATAAACGTTGATATGACCTCTTTTGATCCTTTTGAGATATGAGCCACCTTTAATTTGTCAAGGGATTCAAGAAATTCAACCTTATTGGATTTTACGGTTTCTTCAACTAATTCCTGGATTACGGGGACCGGAACAGGGTTTCCCCGTCCAGTAAGATTATGGATATGAATGCGTGATCCGGGGGCGAGATCTTTGGCGAGAGCGCGTACTGCAAGATAGGTGGCCCATTCAAGGCGAGAGGCCTCGATGATCTCCGACTCAGAAAGGATGGGCAGGTTGGTCGCGTCGAGCAACCGTTCAATTCGCCCGGCCTCATCGGATGAAAGTGATTTCCTGTCGACGTAAGCAGCGACAGCAGAACTCGCCTCTTGCATCCTCCGGATGCTCTCGGGGTTGATGGCACCGATCTGACGGGTAGGTACAATATGACCGAAAGCACCCCGGGAGGAGAGGGCAATCTCCGTCTGCCGCACAGCGTAGTGGGTCCCGCCAAAGCCGAGGAGGTTGATCGTCTCAAGGGGCGCCGCAGAGAGGATGCTCTCCGCAACCGCTCTCCCGGCCATTGGATCGGCCCACTCGGCGGCAGTGGAGCCGATCTCGACGAAGAACGACGGTATCGCGAGCGCCGTCGGGCCGTGGTGCGTCACCTCATAGGAGACACGGTAGCCCTCCGGGGCCCTGGCGGCAAGGTTTTGCAGGACGGCATGCATCCAGGCGGGGGCTGCCGGCGCGAGCATCCCGGGCTCCCCTCCAAGGTCGGCGGTCTCGTAGTTGCCGGTCACGTGCACGGTCAGAGCAGGAGTCGGGTGCACACTCGAGTGCCGGGAGATGAAGATGATAAGGTCTGCATCGATCGTCTCGTCGATCCGGTCCTGATAGATCAGCCGCCCATCTATCTCGTGGAACGCGAGCTCGTGATCTGCAAGCGGCCATGGACCGCCCTCCCTTAGCAGAGTTCGAAGGTTGTCACGGATGTTTACCCCGGCAATGTCCTGTTTTGAGTTAATCAGCGCGATCCGCATCGATACATACGTTGGCGGGCTGCACGCTAAATGATAGTGCTGGTTGGCCGGACAGTAAATCCTATCTCTCTACAGGCAAACCATCTGTGTACTATGGACGAAGAGAAGATACGGAAAGCATTCGAGGCATACGGCATAACCAACGAGATTACCTGTCCACAGGCCTTCGAGATCGCCGAGAAATACAATATTCCAAAGATGGATATCGCCCGCTACTGCAACCAGCACGAACCGAAGATCAAGATCAGGAGTTGTCAGCTGGGCTGCTTCAGATGAGCCTCTTCCTTGAGGTCGTACCCGTCAGCGAGGCCGTAGAGACGGTGCGGAGGATAGCACCCTCACCCGGGTGCGAGGAGATCCCGCTCGAAGACGCTCTCTACCGGGTCCTTGCCCGGGACGTCCTTGCCGATATCGATATACCCGGGTTTGACCGGTCGACGGTCGACGGCTACGCTGTCATTGCGGCCGATACCACCGGGGCTTCCGAGGCCATTCCGGCGATGCTCCAGTGCCGGGGTCGGGTCCTGATGGGGAAGGCCAATGCAGATCGGATCTCCCCGGGGACCTGCTGGTACGTCCCTACAGGAGGGGCTCTTCCCGAGGGGGCGGACGCAGTTGTGATGATCGAGCACGCAGAGCAGATCGGAGACGATATCCTGGTGCATCGCCCGGTGGCACCCGGAGAGAATGTGGTCCTTCGCGGCGAAGACTTTGAGGGAGGAAAAACGGTCCTTGAACGGGGACGCATGCTCTCGCCGCGCGAGATCGGTGTCGTCGCGGCGATCGGCGCCGACAGGGTCTGCGTGATGAAGACGCCGAAGGTCGGGATCATATCAACAGGAAACGAGGTCGTCCCGATCACGAGCACTCCCGGGCCAGGCGAGGTGCGGGATGCAAACTCCTACCTGGCCGGGACCTTTGTCGCGGAGCGAGGCTGCCACCCGGTATACTTCGGGATTGTCCGGGATGAACGGGCAGCCTTGCGGCAGGTGATCTCATCGGCACTCGATCAGTGCGACGTAGTCCTGATATCAGGGGGGTCCTCGAAGGATGAACGGGACAACACCGCGGCGGTCATCGAAGAACTCGGTGAGGTGCTGGTGCACGGGATCGCGCTCGCTCCTGGAAAACCCACGATCATCGGGACTGCCCGGGGAAAACCGGTCATCGGGCTCCCCGGGCACCCGGCTTCGGCCTTCGTCGTGCTCGTCGCTATCGTCGAACACCTGCTCGCAGCGATGCTCGGCGTCACCGTCGCCCGGCGGACTGTCCGCGCACGGCTGACACAGAATATCCCCTCGACACGTGGGCGGGAGGACTATATCCGGGTCAGCCTCAGAGACGGAGAGGCGACGCCGGTCTTCGGCAAATCCGGGCTCCTCAATACCCTGGTGAGGAGCGAGGGGCTCGTGCGCATCCCGGCCTCGAGCGAGGGGTTCGAGGTCGGTGAAGAGGTGGAGGTGATCCTGTGGTGAAGCGTTACCTCTCGGTCATATCGCTTGACGAAGCGCGTGCGCTCGTGGCTCGCTCGTTCCCGGGAGTTCCCGGGATCGTCAAAATCCCGGTAAACACCGGGGCGGTGGGGAGGATCACCGCAGAGCCTATATTTGCCCGGTTCTCGGTTCCGGCCATTCACATCTCGGCGATGGACGGGATTGCGGTCAGGAGCGCAGATACACTCGGAGCGAGCGAGCAGCGGCCCGTAACCCTCCCGGATGCAGCGAGGGTCAATACAGGGAATATCATCCCGCCCGGTTACGATGCCGTGGTGATGATCGAGGATGTCTGGGTCGAGGCGAAGTCCGGCGACGGAGAAACGTATACCATCAGAAAACCGGTCAGCCCCTGGCAGCATATCCGGCCGGTCGGTGAGGATATCGGCGAGTCGGAGATGATCCTCCCAAGAGGCCACCGGATCCGGCCGCATGATCTGGGTGCGCTTGCAAGTTACGGGGTTACGGAGATCCCGGTCATACATCTCCGGGCAGGACTGATCCCCACCGGGAGTGAACTTGTGCCGGTCGGTGAGATGCCGCCGCCCGGGAAGGTGGTGGAGAGCAACACCCTGATGGCCGCGGCGATCCTTTCGGAAGCGGGTGTGGAGACGCACCGCTACCCCATCGTCCCGGACGACTACAACCAGATCCGGGACGCCGTCAGGCGGGGTGTCGCAGAGAACGATATCCTGCTCGTCTCGGCCGGTTCATCCGCCGGGACACGCGACTACACCGCCGATATCATTCGCGATCTTGGTGAGGTTCTGGCGCACGGGGTTGCCATCAAACCAGGAAAGCCCGTGATCATCGGTAGAATTGAGGGAAAACCGGTGATCGGTCTTCCCGGCTACCCCCTTGCCGCTGCAACCGTGCTTCGCGAGATCGTCCTGCCGCTGATTTCACGCTACGGCCTTTCCACCCCACGGCCCGAGCGGGTCGATGCCAGACTGACCACGAGCCTTCACTCGGATATCGGCACCGACGAGTTCGTCCTCCTCTCGGTGGGAAGGCTCGGCGAGCGCTGGGTGGCGGTGCCGCAGTCACGGGGCGCCGGCGTCCAGATGAGCGCGGTTCGCGCGAACGGCTACATGCAGATCCCGGCGCAGAAGGAAGGCGCCGAGGCGGGAGAGACCGTTAGCGTCCGGCTTACCGTCCCCCGTGCGGAGGCCGAAGAGGCGGTGCTCATCACCGGGAGCCACGATCCGGCTCTCGACTACCTGGCCGACCTGGTGCGGCCTCGCGGCGTCGATATCCATTCCACCCATGTAGGGAGCATGGGCGGGGTGATTGCGCTAAAAAAAGAGGAGTGTCACGCGGCCCCGATGCACCTCCTCGCTCCCGACGGCACCTACAACACCTACTACCTGGATCGCTACATGCCGGGCGCGGACCTTGCCCTCCTCTGCGTTGCAAAGCGGCAGCAGGGGGTCATCTCCCGCGACGGGTTGACCTTTGACGACCTACCCGGCCGGACGTTCATCAACCGGCAGAAGGGATCCGGGACCCGGATGCTCCTCGACCGCCACCTCGCAGAACGCGGGATCGATCCGGCATCCATTCCCGGCTACGACCGCGAAGTGACGACGCACCTTGCGGTGGCGCTCGCTGTCAAGACCGGTGAGGCGGATGCCGGGATGGGGGTCTACAGCGCCGCAAAGGCGCTTGGTCTCGAGTTCGTCCCGGTGGCGACAGAGCGCTACGAGCTCGTGATGCACCGCGCGATGCTCGATGACCCGAGGATTGCAACGCTCATCGAGACGGTCTCCTCAGAAGCGTTCAAGAAGGTCCTCCGCGACCTTGGGGGCTACGAGACGGACGAGACGGGCGTCCTGCGCGGACTGCGAGGCTGACCGCCTCCTCTGGCGTGGCGCAGGCCCTCACACCATCTATTTTCCAGGTCGAGAGGCCGTAGACGGGCTTTCCGATCTTGAGTGCGACGGCAATCTCCGAGAGCGTGCCGTAACCTCCACCGACGGCGATGACTGCGTCAGCCGACTGGACGAGAATGACGTTTCGCGCATGACCCATACCGGTGCGGATGATCACATCCAGATACGGATTTCCGTCCCCGGTGTCCGGGAGGATGCCTACGGTCGTCCCGCCGGCCTCCCGTGCGCCCCGCGAGACGGCCTCCATCACCCCGCCGAGGCCGCCGCAGCAGACGGTCCCGGCCGCCTCGGCGATGAGGCGGCCGACCGATCTCGCCATATCGTATTCTTCGTCGGAGCAGTCCCCCCTCCCGATGACTGCGATCTGCATGAGAGAGAGTCTGGCGGGCGAAAGATAAAAGGAACAGGGTGGGCTGTGGAACTTTAGTGGTCGCGAGTCGCACTTACAGTGCTCCCACTCCGGACAGGACGTCCATCGTGAGTCGCACCTACGGTGCTCACGCTCCTGTCGTTCCGACAGTCGCAAACTGCGTCTTTGGTGCTCGCGCTCCTGTCGGAACAACTGGAGTGCACACAAACACTTTGTCTCCTCAGAACAAACGGTACACCAGAGTGCTGAATATGAGGGATACAAGGTGAAAGAGGTCACCAGCAGTTACAACCCGCGTGAACTTGAGACAGAGGTCCAGGATTACTGGAAGCGGGAGAATATTTATGCACGCGTCCAGGCGCTGCGCAAGGATGGAAAAGCATTCTTTTTCGTCGACGGGCCGCCGTATACCACCGGCCACATCCACCTCGGCACCGCCTGGAACAAGATCATCAAAGACTCCATCCTCCGCTACCACCGGATGCAGGGCAGAAATATCATCGAGCGGGCCGGCTATGACATGCACGGCCTGCCTATCGAGGTGAAGGTCGAGCACCAGCTCGGGTTCACTTCAAAGAAGGACATCGAGGAATACGGCATCGCAGAATTCATCGAACAGTGTCGATCGTTCGCCCTGACGCACATGGCGATCATGAGCGAGCAGTTCCGGCGGCTCGGCATCTGGCTCGACTTCGACAACCCCTACCAGACCATTGATCCAGGATACATCGAGTCCGCATGGTGGGCGGTCAAGCGGGCCGACGAACGCGGCCTGCTCGAGCGCGGCTACCGGGTCGTGAACTGGTGCCCCCGATGCGAGACGGCGATCGCCGACTCGGAGGTTGAGTATTGGGACGAGACCGATCCTTCCATCTTCGTAAAATTCCCGATCGTCGGGCGCGAGAACGAGTACCTGGTGATCTGGACGACAACACCCTGGACCCTTCCAGCCAACGTGGCGGTAGCGGTCAACGCAGAGTTTACGTATGCGCGGGTGCGGGCAAAGAAGGACGATAAAGAAGAGATCCTCTGGATTGCCGAGAAACTCGTTGAATCGGTCCTGAAGATGGGCCGGTACCAGGACTATACAGTCCTAGAGACGGCGAGCGGGAGCGATCTTATCGGGATGGAGTACGCATCGCCGCTCGCCGGCCAGGTGCCGCATCAGGCAGAGATCCGGCACCGGGTCGTCGAGGCAGACTATGTCGCACTCGAGAACACCGGTCTCGTCCACATTGCACCGGGGCACGGGTGGGATGACTACCTGGTCGGCATCCGGGAAGGGCTTGAGATCTTCTGTCCGGTTGACGCCGGCGGATGCTTCACGCCGGCAGCCGGGACGACGTTTGAGGATATGTACGTCCGGGACGCAAACGACTTCATCATTGAGGCGCTCGGCGATTACCTCCTCGCTCGACAGACGATCACCCACCGCTACGGTCACTGCTGGCGGTGCAAGACCCCCATCATCTACCGGGCAACGGCGCAGTGGTTCGTGAAGGCCACCGAGATCCGCGACCAGATGCTTGAGGAGATCGCAAAGGTGAAGTGGTACCCGGAGTGGGCGGGAAGCGCCCGGTTCCACGACTTCGTCAAAGAGTCACGCGACTGGTGCATCTCCCGGCAGCGCTACTGGGGCATCCCCATCCCCATCTGGCACTGCGAGAAGTGTGACAGATACACCGTCGTCGGCACCATCAAGGAACTCGAGGAGTTGTCGGGGGCAAAGATTGCCGACCCCCACCGTCCCTACGTAGACACCGTCACCATCCCGTGCTCCTGCGGCGGGGTGATGCGCCGGGTGACCGATATCTTCGATGTCTGGTTCGACTCGGCGGTCGCCTCCTGGGCAACCCTTGGGTTCCCCCAGGAGCGCGAGGCCTTCGACCGCTACTGGCCGGCGGACTTCATCACCGAGGGGCAGGACCAGACCCGGGGCTGGTTTTACTCCCAGCTCGGGGCGAGCACCGTGGCGTTCGGCCGGGCCCCCTACAAGAGCGTTCTGATGCACGGGTTCGCGCTCGATGCCGAAGGGCGCAAGATGAGCAAGAGCCTCGGAAACGTCGTAACACCCGAAGAAGTGATGAACCAGTTCGGCGTTGACGTTCTGCGGCTCTACGTCCTCTGGGCGAACGCTCCCTGGGACGACCTGAAGTTCAACTGGGAGGGTGTGAAGACCATTCACCGGACGCTCAACATCCTCTGGAACGTCTACCGGTTCCCGCTCCCATATATGATCCTTGACTCGTTCCAACCTGCATCCAGAGAGGACGGCCGGTGGGACGATACCTATGTCCAAGAAAAGATCAGCGAGATGCCGCAGGAGGACCGCTGGATTCTCTCCCGGGTGAACACGCTCATCCGGACTGTGGCCGATGATATGCGCGAGTACAACCTCCACAAAGTGACGCGGGCACTCACGACCTTCATCCTCGAGGACCTCTCCCGCTGGTACGTGCAGCTCGTCCGGCCGAGGATGTGGCTTGAGGAGGACTCACCGGAGAAGAGGTATGCCTACGAGACCTCGTACTATGTCCTGCGCCGTCTGACCGCGATCCTTGCACCGTTCGTCCCCCATATCACCGAAGAGATCTACAGTAACCTCCGCCTTTCCGGGGATCCGGAGAGCGTCCATATGCTCGATTGGCCAAAGGCGGACGACCTCCTGATCGATCCGGATCTTGAAGCGGATATGGAGATCATCCGGTCGTTTGACGATGCAGTCGCCACCGCACGGCAGGCGGGAAAAAGGAAACTCCGCTGGCCGATCGATGAGGCCGTGGTGGTCACCGAGAGCAACGACGTGAAGACGGCCCTTGAGGACTTAAACGCCCTTGCCTTAAACCGGGCGAACGCCAGGAAGGTCAGGGTCGTTACCGGGAGATGGGAGCGGATCTTGTGGAAGGCAGAACCGGTTATGCGGGCTATCGGCCCGGAGTTCGGAAAAGAAGGGCCGAAGGTCAAGAGCCTGATTGAGGGTGCCGACGGCACCGCCCTGAAGACCGCGATCGATCGGGAGGGAGAGGCAAAACTCGACGGCTACACGATCTCCGCACGCCATGTCGCCTTCACCGAAGCCCTTCCGGAGGGGGTCTTTGCAGCTCCCATGAAGGACGCGACGGTCTACGTGGACATCACCCTCACGCCGGAACTCGAGGCAGAGGGCTACGCCCGCGAGGTGATCCGGCGGATCCAGGAGATGCGCCGCCAGTTGAACCTGAACGTCAACGAATTCATCGTCGCGACTGTGGAGGTCGGCGACGAGCGAGTAGCCTCCCTCCTCGGGGAAGAGGTGTGGAAGAAGGAGATTGCCGGCGAAGTGCGGGCAGCAGCCCTCACCATCCGGCATGCTGACGGGGAGAAGCCCAAAGAGGCTTTTGCCCTCGAGAAGGACTGGGATGTGGAAGGCGTGCAGATGCAGATGGGCATCTCACGCGCCGGTGAGTGACCGGATCAGGGCCCTTCCCTCCTCCGTCAAAAAGAGCGGCGTCTCGTCCGGTTCCCGGATGCAGGTCCGCGCAGCCTGCACGGTCTCCCCCGTCAGGGGGTTATACCCTTCTTTTATGCACTCATCCCGATAGAGGAGCGTCCCCCGCCGCTGCCAGGCAGGGGTTGCCGCCAGGTTGACGCCCCGCGCAAACATCATCTCATGCATGGCGTCCGACTGCATGCCCCGGAGGGCCGCGGCGGCTTCCCGGGGGGTCATTCCCTCCTCGATCAGGGCATTCTGGCAGTAAGCGTTGATATGGTTTCGCCACGCCTCGTTCTGCCTCGATATGAGGTACTCGATCGCAAACTCTCCGGCTGCAGGGATGATCCGGGCGTCGAACGCAAGCGGCTCAGTACACCCGAGCTCGATCGTGAGCGCACTTGCCGCAATCGCGGCCGTCACCGAGTCAATCTTTTCCACTCTCCCGGAGAAAGGAAGGGTCTTAAAGTAGAGGCTGATCTCGTCGGAGAAGGTGTAGGCGAAGACCGGCGCTAGACCGCTCCCGGTGAGGAGGTGGCGGCAGACCGAGCACATGCTTGCGTGGAATGCCTGATCGAACGGTTTTTTAAGATCGAGCGTACGGGTCAGGCGGTGGAAGGCCCGGCCGTCGAGTCTGACAAAAATTGGGGGGAAGATGGTGAGATTCGAGAAGATCTCACGGTTTACTATATCCATAATATACTATCGATAGAGATATCGGGCCGAGAGGGTTGTAGTTACTCTTCCTTTGCCGGCGACTTGAAGATCCCGGGGATGTGGCGGACGATGACGATATCCCCGACGCTCTTTACGATCCGGAAGGGGATCTGCAGCCCAACGTACCCCTTTACCTCACCGATCTCGGGGTTGAGTTCTCCGACTGCAAGGGAGTCAATTTTCTTCTGATCCACATCGATCACAACATCGTCGACATTCCCAACAAAGATGGCCCTATCGGTATAGACGCTCAGTCCGAACAACTCTGTGACCTGTGTTCTCATCGGTACCCTCTGAAGGTATATTACTATAAATGATAAAAAGATACTCATTTTCATGGACGCGTCGCTGCAGATCGGAAACCTTGCCGGGATCCCGGTCAAACTGCATTGGAGTTTCCTTCTGGTAATTCCGCTCTTTGCTTGGATCATCGGGAGCCAGATCGTGCTCACGACCGAGTTGATCGCTGTCCTCTTTGGTGTTCCGATCGACCTGACGCTGATTACGGCGAATTTTAACCCCTACATCCTCGGGACCGTCGTCGCACTCGGCCTCTTCTTCGGTGTCTTCATCCACGAGATGGCCCACTCGCTCATCGCAAAAGCTAAGGGGATCGAGATCCACAGCATCACCCTCCTCATCCTCGGAGGGGTCTCCCAGGTGGAAGACACGATGCCGGACCCGAAGATCGAGCTCCCCATGGCGCTTGCAGGCCCGCTCACGAGCCTTGCGGTCGGCCTTGTCAGCAGCGCTCTGGTCTACGTCTTTGATGCTCTCATCGAAGATCCGGCGGTGGCCGGTGTCCTGGTCTTCACCTTCGGGTACCTCGGGCTCCTGAATGTCCTGCTCTTCGGGTTTAACCTCCTCCCGGCGTTTCCCATGGACGGAGGGCGCGTGCTGCGGGCATGGCTCGCCCGGAGGATGCCACTTGCCCGGGCGACGCGGATCGCCGCCGATGTCGGGAAGGCGTTTGCCGTCCTCTTCGGGATTGTGGGGCTCCTGCTCCTAAACCCCATCCTGATCATCATTGCCTTCTTCATATATATCGGGGCGAACCAGGAGGCCACGTACCTGCGCTACAACATTCTGCTTCAGGACGTCACGGTTGCAGATGCGATGAGCAGCCCCGTCACCACGGTGGAGCCAACAGTACCCCTCGCACGCGTGGTGGAGATGATGTACGAGACGAAGCACCTCGGATTCCCCGTTGTTGAACGCGGCTCGCTTGTCGGGATCATCACCCTCTCCGACATCCACAAGGTCCCGCAGCTCGATCGGGAGGCGATGCAGGTGCGGGACGTCATGACCCGGAACCCGACCACCCTATCACCATCGGCACCGCTCATCGATGCACTGAGAATCATATCCGGGATGGATATCGGGAGGATCCCGGTGGTCGCGGACGATGTCCTGGTCGGGATCGTCACCCGCACGGACGTCCTGCGAGTGATGGAACTTCGGGAAGAAGGGTAGAAAACGACCGGCCAAAGGTGCGGTATACTGGAACGGCAGGAGCTTGGGATGTCCCTGGCTCCCCGAACCCTCGATTTTGTAGAGAACTACTTTCTATTGGAACGTAGTGTTATCCCATTTCACGGATTTCCATTGTTCCCGCACCTTCGGTAATCAAATACCTTACCTACCACACCGTCCATCGCCACGCACTGCCCGCCCCCTTGGGGGCGGAACGACTTTCCCGCAGGGAAAGGAGATTGAGCACCGCCAGGTGCGATTGAGGAGCGCGAAGCGCGGGCGGTGGGGGTTCTGAGGATGGGGTGCAGGTGCCCACGCAGGGGGTGCTCCTATCTTGGAATGGCGATAGATGACATTTGAGTCTTGAGAAGGTCAAGGACCTTAGAAGCGTGTTTGAACACTGTCAGGTGTGAAGAGACTGGGGGATGCTCCTTCGAAGACCTTCGACTTTTTCGCTCTCCATTCCTCGAAACCTTGCGGGTTTCTCGAGTTTTGGCCTTTCAGCCCGTCATGCCCGATGGCGAGCCCCTCAAATTACTTTGTAACCCCCACCCCGCCCGGCCTTCGGCCTCCTCACTCGCACCTGCGGTGCTCCAACTCCTGCCGCTCGCGATGCTCGCGCCAGTCGTTCCCCGCCCCCAGGGGGCGGGGGCAGTGAGTTGCGATAGGCGACGTACCTACAGGAACGGAGCTCAAGCACCGTTAGGTGCATGTGGCGATGGTTTGGAGAACCGGGGCTAGAGCACCGGATGTACGAAGCCGATGGAAATCCGTGAGTGAGATTATGCGATCTTTTAGTCAGGATTAATTCCGATCATGAGTCCAAACATCATCAGGCCAAACGCAACTCCCAAAGACAGCGGCAGTCTGCATATGAAGCCCCCGCCCTAAAACTTCATCACACCCTCGATCCCCGTCTCCCCGACGATCTTTCGGAACTCCTCGAGGCTCCGGAACGGGCGGCGGGCCGCGATGGTTGCGGCCCTCTTCTTCCCGACGCCGGGGATCCACCGGAGCGCCGAGACAGGCAGGGTGTTGATCTCCACCGGGCAGGGAAGGGCCGTCACGGACCGCATTCCCCAGTCCACCACGACGGTGTCAAGGACTGTCTTTACCGGTAGTTCGAGAGGGATCCCGACGAGAATCGGATAGGAGCCCATCTGCCGGCCGAATGAGGGTTTACCGCTGATCTCGATGACGACATCTCGAAGGATGGTCCCGACCGGAAAGACCCGGCGGAGCATCGGCTCGTCGAAGTGGGTCCGGGTCCACTCCTTGAAGGAGCGGAACCTTGCGTCGTGCTTCCCGATGGTGTGCTCGTCGTAGGCCGCCGTCCCCTCAAACGGCATCAGCTGGCGGATATTCACCCGCCGTACCATGAGCCCGGCATCAAGGACACGTTTGAGGAATCTCTCGTTCGCATCGAAGGTCGCCGGCGTCTCCCCGGCAAGACCGATGATGAAGTTCAAGCCCGGCAGAAGTTCTGGGATGCCGTCCGTCCGGCCTCCCCCGACATCGTTCACGACCTCGATCGCACGGAAGACGTCGTCCGGCATCGCTTTGAGGTTGTTTGCCGCGACCACCGTGGGATCGGCGGTCTCCATCCCGAAGGCGGCGGTGTCGCCGGGGGTGTGGCCTGCGACGATCGCCTCAAGCGCCGCCCGCGCTGCATCCTCATGCCGGGCGATGGTGCCCGGATTGATGTTGTCGATATGCAGGGTCGCAAGATCCGGAGCCATGCTCCGGATCGCGGAGAAGAGGTCTTCGAGCACCTCCGGGCGCGGGACCGGGAACTCCCCGCCTTGGCTCTGGTAGGCTAGGAGATCCGGCTGTCGGCCGAGCCTGAAGTGGCGGGCTCCGGCAGCATGGAGCGCCGCCACCTCCTCCGCGATTCCCTCGATGCTCCGGTAGCGCGGGAGGCCGTAAAAGGGTTCGGTGCAGAAGGAGCAGCCTCCGACCGTCGCCCGCGAGCATCCAATCGCGGTCTCGAGTTCGCACATAACGTAGGGGAACGCCGGATGCTGAGCGATGACCCCCGCGCCCAGGACCGACCAGGGATCGGTCAGAGAGTAATCGGCCGCACCGGCAGGCTCCCCGCCCGAGAGCCAGGCGTCCAGTGCGACCGCCGGCGAACCCGAGAGCATGACGTCGAATCCGGCAATCGCCTGCCGAACCGCCATTCTCCCGCCTCCGGACGCGTAACCGAAGGTGATCGGCCCGCCTATCGCGGTAGTCGGTTCCCGAAGCAACGTCCCGAGTTGCTGGATTTCCGTCAGAGTCGCCGGTTTCCCCCCGATGTAGGCACCGGGCACGGTCAGCCCCGCGATCATCACCACAAGATCATCCCGCCCGGATGCGGCGACGAGAGCCGGGTCGGACCGGACCTGGTCGATGGTGACGTAGCGGGGGGCGTAGCCGTGCTCGATGAGAACCCCGGCAACCTCTCTCACGTAAGGGGAGATGTAGGGGGCGACACCGAGGCAGGCAGGCTCGTCGACGTAGCCGTCGATGATGAGGGCGCTAGAGGTCATACCCGATCAGGCGGAGCAATCTTCCCGCCCAGTAAAGTTTTCCCCGCTTGAGGGGATCGACGTCCCGGTCGGCAAGATCGAACCCGATGATCCGGATCTCTGCCGCACCGAGTTCGTCGGCGGCAAAGACCGCCCGGTCGCCATCGGTGAACCCACCGAAGTTGTGGACGCCGGGTATGGGGGCCGCCTGCGTGGTGGCAACGAGCGGGCCCGGCAGACGGGGGACCCAGTGACGAAGAAGCGGGATGTTGTCGCCGTGAGCATGCACGACCATCACCGTCCCCTGCCGTGAGAGGTCGATGAAGATATCGGTTGCCCCATCCAGGTCAGTAAAGACGGCATCTGGCTGGATCCCATGCCCCACGAGCACCTCTGCGGCCGCATCGGCGGCGAGCACAGTCCCCTCGATCCTATCCAGTTCTTTTGCAAGATTAGGGGCGTTCCCGCAGACCGTCACCGATTTTCCCCGAACGAGCTTTTCAAGCACGCCAATATCGTCACGACCGCCGGCCAGTTCTGCAAGCAGCCGGGCCGCATCCTCGTCAGCCTCGCGGTCGAACCCGAAATACTCGAGGATTGCAGCGTAGTGAGGTTCCCAGTCCTCAAACCTCATTCTTCGTCCTCGTCATCCAGGCCGACAATGCTGGAGAACCGCTTGAGGATCGGGTCGATCACCAGGGCGAGCAGGCCCTCCTTCTCCTTCACCATCGAGAAATAATTGAGCGGGATCTGGGCGGCGGCCATCGTAGCGTGCCCGCCCGCCTCTCCGATAGGGCCGAAGGCCTCGGCCATCACCTTACCCAGGTGAATCCTGATATCTTTGTTTCTGGCGGAGATGATGATGTTCTGGTCGCTGATACCGTAGACCAGCGCGGTATTCACACCCTCAAGGTGGATCAGCATATCAGCCGCCTGGGGAAGCGCATCGCGGTTTCTGATGTAACCGACGTTCGAAAAGAGGTAGCCGCTCTTGATCCGCCGGTTCCTGATAGCGTTTCCGATTATATCAACAGTCTCCTGGGAGATTGTAGGGGAGGTAATCTTATCGAGGAGGTCTGAGTCGGTCAGGGGGAGGAGGAACGCTGCATAGTTGAGGTCCTGGGGCGTGACGTTCCTCTTGAAGTCCCTGGTATCCGCCCGAATGCCGTACAGGAGGGCTGTGGCGACCGTCTTGTTCACAGGAATATCGAGTTCCATCAGATACTGTGTCAGGATACTCGCCGTGGCACCGACTCCCGGTCTGATATCAACGAAGTCAGCAACGGAGGGGAGATGCTCACCGTTCTTGTGATGGTCGATGATGATGTTGACCCGGGTGGTCTTGGGGAGTTCGTTATTCACGCCGGGTCCGGACGAATCAACCAGAGCAATATAGCTGCATTCAGAAAGGATCTGGGGGGTGAGCCGCTCCATTTTGATATCAAGAAGGTTGATGAACGCTCGGTTCTCCTGGTGCCCGATATCGCCCTCGTAGACAATCCGGCAGTCGAGTTTGTTGTGGCTCGCGTGCCGCGCAATCATTGAGAGCGCCATAGCGCTCGAGATTGAGTCAGGATCGGGGTTCAAGTGGGTGACGATGCAGAGCGTCCCCTCCCAGGAAGCGAGCAGATCATAGAGCCGCAGGGCGAGCCGCGAGGAATGGAGCTTCCTGATATGGTGGATAGCTGTCCGGGCCACCACCTCCTGTGGATAGAGGACGACATCAGCACCCTCCTGCTGGAGAAGGTCAACGCTGACAGGGTCTGTGGCGCGCGCAATGACGTAGGTCGCCGGATAACGGTTCTTGAGTGTCCTGAGCGCAGCTAGATTGGCTTCCCGGTCGTTCGCGAGGATGAATGCGATCTCCGGGACCGGCAGCCGGTCTAGCAGATCGGGATCTCTGATATCTCCAACAATCGCCTCGTACTTCTGATCACGGAGATCTTCGACCCTTTTTTCGTCCTTATCGACAATGATGAGGTCCTCGTTCTCCTGCCCGAGCTCCTCCACGACGTTATAGCCGGTGCTCCCGCAGCCAAGAATGATGTACTTGATACGTTCCTTTGAAACGTTCTGAACCGCCTCAGGCATGCGTACAATGGTGTAACTTCTCATCGTATTAAGGGATTCCATCTCTGCGATTTTCGGGAGGTATCCGTAATATTTATATTCTTTCATATCCTATACTGTTAGGTCAGATGCTTGGGCCTGTAGCTTAGTTCGGCAGAGCGACGGACTCTTAATCCGTAGGCCAAGGGTTCAAATCCCTTCAGGCCCGTCGAACACTTGTCTCTTCTTATCATGTGAATTTTCCCGATCTAAAGATCACTCCAGCAAACCAGTTTCAATCTTGTAGCCGACCATTTATTCAAACGATCCCCCGACTCTCAACGTGGCGCCGGGCAATCCATTCGAGCCCAATCAGCCTCAAGACTAACCGCGGATTCTAACGCGGGCTTGATTGCTGCAAGCTTTCCGGGGTACCGGAGGCACATATATGCCAAAGATATATAATACCTGCTCCGGCGGAATAAACGGACAAATGTGATGCACACCTGACTAAAAAAGAATTCCAGAGGTGCAATCGCTGCAGGCCGCCCGGGGGCGCCGCTGGAGCATCTTCAGGCAAACCCGGGTCGTCACTGTCCAATCTTAAAGAGCATCTCCTCAAGCGTCGGGTAATGAGACTCAATCCGGTCGATCGTCGCGCCATCGGCTGCAAGCGTCGCGGTCGTCCGGTTCAACTCCTCAATAGAGTGAGCTACGGTAAGGTACCGGCCATCGGAGATGGTGTAGTCGACCGATGTGGTGAAAGTTGCCGGGTCACCGATGCGGAAGAAGACCTGATACGTGAGAGATCCGAACTTCTCCCGAAGTTCGGGCATGGTGCCCTTAGCCACCACTCTACCCCGGCGCAGGATCAACACCATATCGCAGACCTCCTCTACCTGAAAGAGGTTGTGTGCCGAGAAGATCACGGTCTTGCCCCGGTCGCGAAGACCTTTGACGTACTCGATCACCGACCGGGAGGTCATGGGATCGAGGCCGGAGGTGGGCTCATCGTAGATGAGGAGACCAGGGTCGTGCATCAGCGACCGTGCGATCGCAACCTTGCGCTTCATGCCTTTCGAGAGTTCCCCGATCTTTTTCCCGTTTGGCTCGAGCGCAAGCTCCGCGAGAAGGTCTTCGCGCCGCCTCCGGATGACCTCCTTCCTGAGGCCGTAGATCTCCCCAAAGAACGCAAGGTAGGCATCCACGGTCATCGTCTCGTAGAGCCGGGACTCCTCAGGGAGGTAGCCCAGGTTCTGCTTCAGATCGAGCGGCCTTCTTGCGACATCGATTCCGTTGATGACGAGGTTACCTGCTGTCGGGAGAATAAGGCCGGCCATGATCTTTAAGAGCGTCGTCTTTCCAGCGCCGTTGTGCCCGATCACCCCAAGTATCCGTGCATCGTCGAGATCGAAGGTGACACCGTCGAGAGCCGGGAAGTCGCCGTAATATTTGACAAGGGAGCGGGCCGTTATCATGGGACACCTCTTTTATGTCTTCGATGTCTACAAATAGTTTGTTGCAGAGAGTTATGAATCTCTGACGTCACCGGGCATTACCATGAGTCGCGCTTCTTCTATCTGGACGATCGCCGTCTGGGAGATGAACAGGTCGATGACCACGATGGGCAGGCATGTCTTACCGCTCGCGGCAGGTTTGCTCGTCCTCCTGGTACTGGTGATGGGGTTTGCCGCCTCAAGCGGCGTCCATATGCAGGACGGGATCTATCGCATCGGCATCGATGACCCCGAGGTCGCCCGGATCGTCGCCCCTGATAACCGCTTTACCCTCTACCTCGATGATGGCCCGGCCCTCTGGGAGAACCGGTTTGCATATGATATAATCATCTTAAACGGCGAGGTCTATGCCGCCGAAACAGAGAAAGGGCTGGCGGCGCTAAAGACACTGAAGCGTGATTACGATGGTTATGTCTCTCGCGTGGCCGCAGGGGAGCCCGATCTCTTTGCAGGCTACCCGCTCTGGATCGATCTGGAGTACGTGAAGAGCGAGCTTGATTTTCAGACGGTAATGAGCGGAGAGCAGGCGAGCCCCACGGCAGATACCAGAGTACCCCGCGCTACGCCCGGATCAGTCGAGGCGGTGACGCCCCCACCGTCGGCCATGCTGGTCTCCGAGGATGACCTTCGAGTACACCTCGCGGAGGCGAGGAGCGATCACCCCATGAGTCGCTACACCGGTATCCTCTCGGGCAGTTCTGCAACAGACGGGCTTCTCGTACCCTCGGAGCTCTCGCCTCCGCTCCCCTACGATGCACTCATTCTTGTCTTCGTCTTTATATTCCCGCTTTATTTCACCTCACAGTTCTTCATGATGAGCGTGATGAACGAGCGGGTGGGAAGGGCCGGGGAGGCGCTCCTCTCCACCCCGATCAGATCGAGCGCGATCGTCATCGGGAAAGCCCTCCCCTACTTCGGGCTCATGCTCATCATTGCAGGCGCAATCACCGTCTTTATCGGGGCGCCGCTCACGATCCTCCTCCCGCTCATCCCGGTCATCCTCTTCTTCCTCGCAAACGCCCTGATCATCGGGATGGCCTCCCGGAGCTTCAAGGAGCTCTCGTTCGTCTCGATATTCTTCTCGACGCTCGCCACATCGTACCTCTTCTTCCCGACGATCTTTGCAAACACCCATGTCATAAGCATCATCTCCCCCCTCACCCTGATCGTCCTCGAACTCCAAGGTGAGGGATTCACCGCCATGGAGTATGTCTACTCGACCGCGCTCTTCTTTGCAACAAGCATCATCCTCTTTTATCTCGGCACAATCAACTTCCGCGAGGAGCGGCTCTTTTCCGAGAAACCCCTCACATCACGGCTTGCGGACTTCATCTCAGGCGCGATCAACCGCGACCATCCGAACCTTGCGCTCTTCATCCTTGCCGCCTTCACAATACCGTTCGTCTTTATGGCGCAGATGATGACGCTCGTCCTCTTCTTCAACATCCCGATGCCGCTCTCCCTCGTCCTCCTGACCGTCTCTGCGGCATTCATCGAGGAGTTTGCGAAGTCGATCGGGATCTACGCCGTAGCACGTGAACGTCCAACGTTCCTGACGCCAAAGAACCTGATCTTCGGGGCGGTCGCCATCGGTCTCGGGTTCCTTGTCGGGGAAAAACTCCTCCTCTTTGCCACGCTCGCCCAGATCACGGAGTCGATCTTCGGAAGCGTCCTCTTCCTCTCTCTCCAGGTGCTCTGGATGCCGCTCCTTCTCCATATCACCGGGGTGCTGATCACCGGCGGCTTCCTTCTGCTCGGGGGACGCCACGCCTATGTACCCGGCCTCATCGCGGCGAGCGTGGTGCACAGCCTCTACAACCTCTACTTCCTCACGGGGGGACTGCTGTGAACGGCCGTCATATCGGGATCATTGCAAAGAAAGAGTTCCTCGGACTCTCATCGGAGAAGACGATTCTTTTTGCCGTCCTCCTGCAGGTCTTTATCGCGATGTTCTCCTCGTTCCTGATGGTGGGGCTCACCGCCATGTACGACCCCGAGGCGATCGAGAGTTACTCCGCGACCACCTACGGTGTCGGCTACACCGGGGCAGATTCACCACTCATCGATGAGTTCGCAAAAAGGGACGACCTCGTGCTTTACCGGATGGATCTCCAAACAGCGATCGACGCGCTCAGCGATCGCCAGATCGCAGCGGTGGTTCATGTCCCGGATACACCGCCGGATGCAGAGGGGCCGATCACGATCACGCTCTACCTCATCCAGAACGACCTGCAATCGAGCATCATCAACGTGAAGTTAAAAGAGGTCCTCCAGAGTTACGAAAGGGAACTCCGGGAGGTTCGGGCCGACCGGATGGTCTCCTACCCCATCGGGCTGAACTTCCCTAAGGCCAGTGGCGGTGAGAGTTTCTTTGAATTCGTTTACGGCCTCCTCATTCCCCTGCTCGTCCTCCTCCCGGCGATCGTCTCGGCGGCGTTGATCATCGATCTCATCACCGAGGAGTACCAGCGCCAGACACTTGAGACACTCATCTCGACGCCGATCACGTACACGGAGATGATCTGGGGGAAGATTGCCACCTGCGCAGTCCTGGTTCCGGTCCAGGCAGGAGCCTGGCTCCTTCTTCTCGGGTTAAACGGCATCGCGGTCGGAAACATAGCCGCAATCCTCCTCCACGCTTCAGTGGGCGGTCTCTTCCTCATCCTTCTTGCGGCAATCGTTGCGCTTCACTACCGTGAGAGAACCAGCGCCCAGTTCGTCTTCTCGACGGCCCTCGTCGTGGTCTTCCTCTTCGTTATGGCCGTCCCCTACAACCCCTTAAACCTCATAGTGCGACTCGCGGTGGATACCGCCGGCCCGATCCACTGGCTGATCCTCGCCCTGACCGCAGGTGCAACGGTGCTCCTCGGCTGGGCTGCAACAGCCTATGCCCAGAAGATCGGGGAATCCGGCCAGAAAGAACGATGAGATGAGAGAATTAGAGAACGTCGCATTCCGTCCCGGTGAATCCGACACGACCCGGGGTAGAGATGCCCCCACCCGAGATCATTTTTGATAAGTTATATATTGTGAATTATACAATTCCGGCCATCGATGACCAACCTCCGCTACCTCAACACAACCTGTGCAGTCTGCGGCGACCCCTGCCGGTTCACCATCCCCGAGGCCGCCGGCAGTGTCGGGTCGCGGGACCTCGATACCCGTCCGGCCGAACCTCTGCGCTCCACAATCTATGCATGGGTGAAACGTTGCCCATCCTGCGGTTACTGTGCCCCGGATCCGGGGAAGGCCCCAGAGGGGGTGGCCGACGTGGTGAAACTACCCCGCTACCGCTGGCAGCTCGACTCCCGCAGGTTCCCGAGACTTGCAAACACCTTCCTCTGCTGGTCGATCATTCAGGAGGAACTCGGTGCTCCGGCCCAGGCCGCGTGGGCATCCCTCCATGCCGCCTGGATCTGCGATGATGAAGGTGATGACGTCCCCGCCCGAATCTGCCGAATACGCGCCGCCGATCTCCTGCGGCGGGCGTGGGAACAGGGGGATCGGCTGACCACCCAGGCAGGAGGCGATGAGGCGATCTTGGTAGATCTTCTCCGCAGGGCAGGAAGGTTCCGGGAGGCACGTGCCCTGGTGCGGGAGACGCTGGAGCAGAACCCGCCGCCCCTCATTGCAGAGATCATGCGGCTCCAGGCCCGGTTGATCGACGCGAAAGACCGCAACACCCATACCGTGGCTGAGGCCCGACGCTACAAGATGCCGACGACGCTCTGACTGGGCTTTGCGGAGCCTCACCATTTGTATACTGCCCTGCAGATACTGTATAATCATGGATATCACGATCTTCTCCCCCGGCATCTACACCTACGGCGCCATGCTGATCGGCGGCGTTCTGCGCGATGCGGGACACGAGGTCACGCTCACCCGGACGCCCGAGGTTCCGGAAGGCTCACTCCTGCTTGCGAGCCTCTTCTCGACCCAGCACCTTCTCGACCCCAAAATCAGGTCGCTTGTCCGGAGACACCGCGAGCGGGGGGGCACGGTCTACGTCGGGGGACCGGTCTCGGCCGTACCGGAGATCGTGCTTCGGGAGCTCGCTCCCGATGCGGTGGTCGTCGGCGAGGGCGAGGAGACCGTGGTCCGCCTCGCCGAGGAGGGCGCCTCGGAGACCCTCCCCGGTATCGCCTACCTTGACGGCGACCAGGCCGTCGTGACGGCCCCCGCCCCACCGGCGCCGATCGATCGGCCGCTCCCCCTGATCCCGGAGGATATCGGCAGCCAGAGCATCCGGGGCGCGAGCGCGTACATCGAGACCCACCGGGGATGCATCGGGGGATGCACCTTCTGCCAGGTGCCCCGGTTCTTCGGGAGAGAAGTCAGGAGCAGGCCGCTTGAGAGCATCATCGAGGAGGTGAAGGCATTCCGTGCAGCCGGGGCCAAGCGGCTCTCGATCTCGGGGGGGACCGGGTCGCTCTACGGCTCCCACGGTTGCGAGATGAATCCCGGGGCCTTCATCGCCCTTCTCCGCGGGATGGCGGAAGTGATGGGGCCAAAGAATGTATCCGCCCCGGACATCCGCGTCGACTGCATCACCGACGAGATCCTGGACGCCATCCGGCAATATACCATCGGGTGGGTCTTTTTTGGGATCGAGTCGGGGAGCAACCGGGTGCTCCGACAGATGGGCAAGGGCGCGACCGTCCGCGAGGTCGAGGAGGCGGTGGAACGGTGCCGGGAGCATGGTCTTCACGTTGCAGGAAGTTTCATCGTCGGCTACCCGGGCGAGACGGAACGGGACTACGAGGCGACAAAAGACCTGGTTGCCGCGCTCTCACTCGACGATGTCTTCATAAGCAGCGCCGAGCCAATTCCCGGGACGCCGCTCGCCGATCTGGTGATCAGGACGCCTCGCGATAAAAACCCGGCTTTTATGCCGCATACCGGGGAGTACCGGGCCCTGCATCTTACGGAGAGCGAAGCGCGGTGCTTTGACCTGATGATGCATGCCGATATGTATCGGCCGCAGATTCGGCTTGTGACTGACGAGGTCTACGCCGCGTACTTAGCCGAGGCAAAGAAACAGGGAGAAGACATCCGGGCGGCAACCGAGCTGATCCTCCGCTACGCCCAAAGATGAGTTCGGGACCGGAGATCCCTCTTCTCATTAATTCCTGATCACGACAGATTCTCCCGAACGGGAAACCCTTAAGTATCCTCGATCCTCTACTCCCCCTGCCTTGAAGGGATACCCCTTCGCAGGTAAACGAGTTAGAGGGAGATACGATGGCTGGACGACAGACTGGGCCGGCGCTGGAGATGGAGACCCGGCCAAGATTGGGAGAGACGGTAGACCTGATGCGGGCACATGAGATCAGGGATATCAGGGTTCAGAACCCGGAGGGAGAGAGGCTCGGCGACCTTACCGATATCGCGATCGACCGCGAGAGTGGCTGTATCAGATACGCGGTGCTCGCCTACGGCGGGATCCTCGGGTTTGGTGAGAAACATTTTGCCATTCCCTGGGAAGCAGTTCGAACCCGCCCGGGAGAGAGGGTTGCTGTTGTGGATACCGATAAGCAGAGGCTTGATAGTGCATCAGGGTTTTCCCGGGAGAGTATGCCCGCCGAAGGTGACTGGAGCCTGATCAGGACACCACCACCGGTTCGCGGCGGGGTAGTGGAACCCTCACGCCCGGTAACAGAACGCCCACCCTCGGCGGAGATGGGAGCGGCGGCACCGAAGGCGGAACCCATGCCCCCGGAAAGAGACGTCCCGATGCCACCGCCCGTCCAGACGGTCGCGGGCGGTTGGGGCGGAGTCCCGACGACCCCGCGCACCGAGGAGCGGCCGACCCGGAGAGAGACCGTCGTCGAGGAGGTCAGGAGAGAACGTCCGGCAGAAGCGGAGACCCGTCCGGTGATGGGGGCCGAACGCCCCATTACGACCCCGGGACCGGCTCCCGGGCACATCTCCGCGGCCGACCTGCAGACCTACCTCAAGGGCATGGATTACCCCGCGGGCAGAGAGGATCTCGTCGCCCATGCGCAGAGGAACAACGCACCGGAGAGCGTGATCACGATACTTCAGGGCTTCAGCGACCGGACCTACCGGTCAGCCGCCGAGGTGAGCGAGGAGTTCGGCAGAGAGACCCGCGGCGAACGGCCGGGAGCGCCGGAGACCGTCACCCGGGGGGAGCCCGAGGTCCGAAAGACCGTGCCGCACCGGGAACGCATCTCCGCATCCGACCTGCAGACCTACCTCAAGGGCACGGATTATCCGGCGGGAAGGGAGGATCTTGTCGCCCACGCGCAGAGGAACAACGCACCGGAGAGCGTGATTGCGGCAATCCAGCAGTTCAGTGACCGAACCTATCAGTCGGCTGCCGACGTAAGCGTCGAGTTCGGCAGGGAGACCCACGGCGAGCGGCCAGAAGCATTGGAGACCAGAGCAAGAGAAACCCGGACTGAGACGGTTACCCGGGAGACTGTGCCGCACCGTGAACGCATCTCCGCGGCCGACCTGCAGACCTACCTCAAGGGCATGGATTATCCGGCAGGTAGAGAGGATCTCATCACCCACGCGCAGAGGAATAACGCGCCGGAGAGCGTGATTGCGGCGATCCGGCAGTTCAGCGACCGAACCTACCGGTCAGCCGCCGAAGTGAGCGAGGAGTTCGGCAAAGTCAGGTGACGGAAGGGATCACCTGAATCTGGCAGATGAGGGGCAACCATCCCTTCATCGACCCCCGCACACCCTTTTTCATCACGGAGAATTCCCTCCCGGGATTTGAGGAAATTTTTAATAATCTCAACGTGCATCGTCCGCTCTGCGCGAAGGCGGAGATCACCTTCGAAAGCATATGAGGGAGATGGTGGTTTTTATGGTTGAAACGATTCTGGAGCAGCAGACGCGCAGGACAGAGAGGCAGGAATACTTCTCGTCCGAGGATATTGTGGGGAAGCGGGTGAAGAACCCGGATGGCTATGACCTCGGTGAGATCTCAAGCCTCCGGGTCGGCCTACCCACGGGAAAAGTGGCATACGCGGTACTCAGGAGTGGAGGCATGTTCGGTCTCGGCTCGAAGTTCTTTGCAATCCCCATCGAGGCCATGATCTACCGGCCGGGAGACGACGTCTTTGTGGTGAATATCAGCAAGTATAAGCTCGAGAACGATCCCGGGTTCGTCGAGGGTGATTGGCCCAGGGAGCCGAACTGGAACCTGATTGAGTCGACCCGCCCGATGGGGCCCCCGAGCCAGGAAGAGGCGCGGGCCGTGACCCGGGTGGAACCCCCTCCCCGGGAGGTCGTCACGACAGAGCGGGTGGAGGTGCGGGAGAAGGCCGGGCGAACGGGAATCCCGATAACAGCCGAGGAGGTCGAGGGGAGAGGCACAACGGCGACGCAGTCCGTGATGGAAACCCGGCCTGAGGAGGTCGTCACGACGGAGCTGAGAGAGACACGAGAGAGAGTAACCGAGGAGACCCGTCCGGTGACGGGAGTCGAACGCCCCACAACAACCCCGGGACCGGCTCCCGGGCACATCTCCGCATCCGACCTGCAGACCTACCTCAAGGGCATGGATTATCCAGCGGGCAGAGAGGATCTCGTCGCCCATGCGCAGAGGAACAACGCTCCGGAGAGCGTGATCACAATACTTCAGGGCTTCAGCAACCGGACCTACCGGTCAGCCGCCGAAGTGAGCGAGGAGTTCGGCAGAGAGACCCGCGGCGAACGGCCGGGAGCGCCGGAGACCGTCACCCGGGGGGAGCCCGAGGTCCGAAAGACCGTGCCGCACCGGGAACGCATCTCCGCATCCGACCTGCAGACCTACCTCAAAGGCATGGATTATCCAGCAAGGAAAGAGGATCTCATCGTCCATGCGCAGAGGAATAACGCTCCGGAGAGCGTGATTGCGGCGATCCGGCAGTTCAGCGACCGGACCTACCAATCCGCCGCCGATGTGAGCGAAGAGTTTGGAAAGATAGCATAACCACCGGTACCTCGATCTCCGGGGATCCAGGCTCGTTTCCACCTAGAGGGCAAGCCGCATCTGCACCGAATCCCGCCCGCCGAACGTTAGATAGCATCCGGCAGCCTTTCCCGGAACCCCGGCCCGCGCCGCAAGGTCAGCAGGGCCGGTAAACGGCTTTTCTTTGCGCAGCAGGAGGATTCTGTCGGCTCTCTTCGGCCCGATGCCTGGTACCCGGAGGAGGTCGCGGCGTGAGGCCAGGTTGACGTTCACCGGACTGCTGCCGTCTGCGAGGACCTCCTTTGGATCACGGTTCGGGAGATAGTCCCCGTCATCAAGGACCGTCCGGAGTTCATCGGGCGTAACCCCATACTCCCGGAGCAGGGAGTCTGCCTGGTACCACCGTCTTGCCCGCCATACGGGGGTATTGGGGCGTGAGGCGAGGGGGGTTCCCGGCAGGGCATGGAACGCCGAGAAGTAGACACGGGAGGGGCGGACCCGCCGATACTGGTCGGCGAGACATGAGAGGATCTCGGCATCGGTCTCACCCGCCGCCCCAAGAACGATCTGGGTGGTATGCCCGCCGGGCTTCTCCTCAGCGATCCAGGCCTGACGTTTCAGGATATCCTGCCTGTAATCCTTCACCCCGGCGATGCACCCGAGTCGGTCGGCGGACGTCGCCTCCAGGTTGATGCTGATCCGGTCCGCCACACGGGCAGCGTCGTGAATGTCCGCCCGGGTGGCGCCGGGGAGGATCTTCAGGTGAAGATAGCCGTCATAGCCCTGCCGCCGCAGGATCTCCCCCGTCTCCACGATCTCGTGCATCACAGAATCGACGTCTCCGGCGATACCGGAACTTAAGAAAAGCCCGCCCACGAGCCCCTCCTGCCAGAGCCCGAGGAAGGTCCTGGCAAGTTCTTCAGGGGTGAACCGGAGCTGCTCTCGCTGCAGGCGGACTGCACAGTAAGCGCAGTCGTAAGCGCAGGTGCCGTGAAGCAACACTTTGAGCATCCGCCCGCATCCGCCAGCCCGCCGGTTGTAGTTGATGACAGGTGCAGCAGAAAGAAGCCTGATCCCCTCCCCGGGACTGCAGAGGTCGAATCGGCCCGCCGCGGTGAGACGGGTAAGTTTCTGCTCCAGTGTCGACATGCAGAAGCATCGGTTCGCAGAATTAAGAGCTTGCCGCGCGGGGTGTGAAAGTGTCGATGAACATCAGGTATGATACGACCGCCAGCGTGGGCGCAGTCCCCCCGCAGGGCTGATACAGTGAGGAATATCCTGGAGAACGGAATAAACATAAACAACAGTTTCTCATTACCACGGAGAGAGACAGAGATGGAGAGTCGACCGGATTACGACGCAGTCGTTATCGGGGGCGGGCCGGCCGGAAGCACTGCGGCGTATCTGCTTGGCCGGTTCGGTCACCGGGTGGCGCTTTTTGAGAGACAGAGGTATCCTCGAGATAAGCTCTGCGCTGGCTGCCTCAGCCAGAAGTCCGTCCGGTTCCTCGAGCGGGTCTATTCCCTGCCGGTTCCCGCCCTCAGGAAGGAAGGACTGCTTGATTTCACCGGGACGGATTATGCCCTCTACATAGGAAGCAACCGTGTCCTCGCCGAAGACCTCGCTGAACCGTTCCACTTCACCCGACGGGAGCGCTACGACACTTACCTCGCCCATAAGGCGGCAGAGGCCGGCGCAGAGATCCACGAAGGCGTCGACGTGACCGCAATCGACCACGTCAACCGTATCGTCACGACCTCAGACGGAGAACAATATACTGCCCGTGCCATCATCGGTGCCGATGGGATCCATAGCCGGGTCCGGCGCTCCCTCCCGGACAGCGCTATCGACCCGGAGCGGTGGAACAAGAACCTCGGCTGGGCCCTGGAACTTGCGATCCCGCGGGAGGAGGCAGAGGTGCGCATGAGCGAAGAAGCGACCATTCGTCTAAGCGACGGTCTTACAACACCGTGCCTCGTTCTTGATGTCTGCCGGTGGGGCTACGGCTGGGTCTTTCCGAACAGAGAAGAGATCATCGTGGGGATCGGGGGGCTGATTGAGAAGAACCGGAGAGGGCTCCCCGATCGTCTCAGGGAATTTTTGAAGGTCGTCGGTCTTTCAGCCTTTGAAGAGCGGAAACCAGCAGGATGGCCCCTGCCGTTCGGCAATTACATCACCTCCCCGGCCTATGAGGGGACACTCCTCGTCGGGGACGCTGGAGGGTTTGCAAGTCCCATCCTCGGCGAAGGGATCTTTTACGCCCACCGGACCGCGGAACTCGCCGCCCACGCCGTTGACCGCCACATCACCACAGGTGCACCGCTCGCCGGGACCTACACCTCCCTCCTCAACCGGCGCCTCATCCCCGAACTCCAGGCGGAGATGAGACTCCGGGACTTCATCTACCGTTGCCTGGATGCCCGGATGTACATACCCCTCGTGGCCTTGATGAGAACGACGCGCAGGCGGGTCATCGACGCAGTGCAGGGGTCCCGATCGTTTCGGAGATTTCGACACGATGAGGATCTCCACACCGCCGTCTGGTGATCGTTTGCCCGGCAGATACCTCTTATCCATCCATATGCTTAATGTGCCGGCTCATGGAGATCTCCTGCCATCCCTCTCTTCATGAAGGCAACACCCGCACGGGAGGATGCCATACTCTGGATCGCACGGCTTGCCTCCTGGCGGGTTTGACAGGGTCTACCTGATGAGATAGGAGAGGTCTCGCGAACGGATGAGAGGTGAGTGCATTGCCCCCAGAAACGGGGGACGTCACCACTTCTCAATCAGGGAGACGAGCATCTTGCGGACCTGGGAGGTCAACTCGCAGTCAGGGTTGATCTCAAGGGCCTTGTCGGCGCATGCAAGCGCGTGGCGGTACATGCCGAGGTGGTAGAGGGCGCTGCACTTCATGCTCCATCCGGCAGAGTACCGCGGATCGAGCGAGAGCACCTGGTCGAAACACTCAAGCGCCTTTCGGTACTCTCCGAGTGCGTACAGGGCCCCCCCCTTCAGGCTCCAGACCCGGACATTCCCGGGGTCTTCACTGATGGCCCGGTCGTAGCAGGCAATGGCCTCCTCGTGCTGGTGCCGGAGGAAGTGAACATAACCAAGATCGATCCAGGCCGCCACAAAATGGGGATCGATCGAGAGCACTCGTTCGTAACAGGCAACCGCTTCGTCCAGCTGGCGCATTGCAACGAAGATCCCGCTCCGGTTATACCATGCGACGGCCGAGTCAGGGTTGAGCTCCACGGCCCGGTCATAGCAGGCAAGCGCCTCCTCAAACCTGTTGCGGCGTCGGTGCAACATCCCCCGTGAGACCCAGGCCGGAGCAAATTCCGGATCAATCTCAAGGGCTTTCTCCCAGCAGGCCAGAGCATCCTGATCCCGGCCGAGGAGATCAAGGAAGACGCCTTTGTTATTCCACATCTTCACGTTTGTCGGATCTTCTTCGAGCACTCTGTCAAAGCAACCTATAGCCTCAGTGAACCGTCCCTGCTGTGCGAGGGAGACGGCTTTTCTGCTCACCTCAGTATCTGTTTCGGGCCTCTCCCGGTCATCGGGATCGCATCTTCCAAAAAGTCTGTCTGTGATGCCCATTCCAGTGCTCCCCCCATAGCAACGCAACTGGTAGCAGGCATACAATATAACCGTTCCCCTTGATCGGGATGGCAAATGTTGTGGAAACGTGAACAACCCCCATCCGGACAGTCTCTTTGCGCTCCCTTCACTCAACGGACCCGGGGGTATTCTTACCCGGTATGGTGTCGGATCACCCGCTCCACTCGCCCGACGCCACCCTCGTGACGGAGTTCCGTATGCACCCGGGCATGGCAGATACCGCAGAGAGTGAGCAGGTTTTTCGGGTCATCGTTCGTGGGATCACGGTCGAGATGGTGGATGTGAAGGTCCCGCTCTCCGCCGCAGATAGCTCACCGTTGCCCGTCCCGCTCAAGAATCGCACGCCGGATCGCTTTCCAGCCAGGGAGGGCATACTTCTCCTGTGCACGGATATGGATCGAGAACCGTTCGCAGTACACGGAGCCTGCGCTCCGCACGGCGAACGGGCACTGATAGCAGAGCCGGCGAAAGCCGTTCCGGTCGGGGCAATCGTTGCAGGGTGGATCCAGAGAACGGTCGAATGCACCAAGATGCAGCTGGAGGTAGGTGCTCACGATCAAAAAGAAGGTTGGTTCCAGGACGGGATAAGGATGGGGTAACCCCAATCCCACAGATCACAGCGGCATCGGGACGGGAGTCTCGGGGCCCACAGACGTCCTGCTCTGGTGCAGGACAACACCAGCAGCGCTCCGGATCTCGATCTCAAGCGCCACGCCATCCATGGGTTCTTCACGCGGGACAACGATCGCGATGGGGTTGCCGCTGGAGATCCTCTCGTATCGCACGTTCTCCCGGGTCTCGATCATCGTGCCCCACGAGACGTCCCGCTCGATCGTATAGGTCACGCTGTAGGTTTCCGGTTCATCGGAGTTCGGGATGTATCGGAACTCCACACGGTCGTCGTAGCCGGAGGCCTCACCCCGGAACTCCGTTGCCGTCTTCCCCGCAGAAGACTGTCCTTCGCCGGTGCACCCGGCAGTGAAGAGCATCGTCACGAGGATCAGACATACGAGAAATATGCGTTTTACGGTCGAAGTCATTCCTCACCGTTTCCAGTCGGTTCCGTACCCGTTGGGCATCCGGTCCCGGCGCCCCGGGTGCGGTACGCACCAGTGAGAATGTATCTTCGGGATTTTTAAAATGAGTTCCGCAGGCATCTCCGCAAAGAGATGGCGGCAAGTCGTCACCCCTTCTTCTCCTCCTCCCGGTAAGGGATCGGGACGTAGGCGACCGACGGGCGGCGGGGCATCGCCTGGGGAAAGAGATCCATCAGGCGGTAAATCTCGGCGGGCATGCCGGAGATGACGGGAAGCCCGAGGTCCCGGGCCTCCTCGAAGGTGATCGGGTAGTCATGGGTCCACGTTCCCTCAACGAGCAGGCGTGCGAGGCGCTCTGCCCGATCAGTCTCCATGCGGTCCCGGAGCAGACTGACCACGAACTCCCTCATCTGGCTCTGGGCCTTTGCCGCGATATCGACCAGGATGAAGGTCTCATCCTCGATCTCCTCCGGAGGTTTCAGACGCGGAACCCGTAAGATCGACGCCGCCGGGTAGTCGCCGATCCGCGGATCGACCGGTCCGAGCACGGCGTTCTCATCCATCATCACCTCATCGGCCGCAAGACAGAGGAGAGTCCCGCCGGACATGGCGTAATGCGGGACGAAGACCGTCACCTTTCCTTTATGACGCCAAAGCGCCATTGCGATCTGCTCGGATGAGAGGACGAGACCTCCGGGGGTATGGACGATGAAGTCGATCGGCATCTCCGGTGGTGTGAGCCGGATCGCCCGCAGCACCTCTTCAGAGTCGTTGATGTCGATGTAGCGGTAGAACGGAATGCCCAGGAAGGCGACCCGCTCCTGCCGGTGGATGAGGGCGATGACCCTTGTTTGGCGTTCGGCCTCGATATCACGGATCGCCCGCAGGCGTCGTGCCCTGGTCACCTGCTGCTGGGCAAACGGCACCACGAAGAGGAGGATGATTGCAACCGCGAGGAGCACGGTCCAGATATCAGGCATTCTGGCAGCGTAATGCGCACTCAATATAAGAGGGTTCGCCCCAGTGACTCCGAGGCCTACCCCGGAAGGCGGCCAGGGTTATGCCGCGCTAAGGGGAGGAACTCGTCGATCGACGTCTGCCGGGTGCGTCCGCCCTCGAGGGTCGAGAGCCTAATCCCGATAAGCCGGACGGGCGTACCGTTGAGGAACGGAAGGAGCAGGGCTGATGCGATCCGTCGGATCGTCTCAGGGTCGCCGGTGAACCGCTCAAGCGTTCTCGACCGGGTATGTGTCTGGAAGTCGCGGTACCGGACCTTGACGGTGACGGTTCGGCACCGGAGACGCTCAGCCGCAAGGGTCTCGGCAACGTCGTCTGCAAGGGTCGCAAGCGTCTCGGACAGGAGAACGGGATCAGCGGTGTCCGTCTCAAACGTCGTCTCGCGGGAGACGGACCGGGACTCAACCCGACCCTGCACCTCGCGGTCATCGATCCCGCAGGCAAGACGGTGGAGGTGGATCCCGGGCCGTCCAAACCGGGCGATGAGATCCTGAACGTCCCTGCGTGCAAGATCGCCGATGGTCAGGATACCCATCCGCCGGAGTTCCTCACCGGTCTTCCTCCCGACACCGGGGATCTTCGTCACCGGCAGCGGGGCGAGAAACGACGTAACCTCATCGGGAGGGACAACCGTCAGTCCGTCGGGTTTTTGATGGTCAGAGGCGATCTTCGCCACGGCCTTGCCCGGGCCGATTCCGATCGAGCAGGTAAGCCCTGTCTCTTCCCGGATCTCGCGTTTAATTGCGGCGGCAAGTGCCTTTGCGGCCATGAAACTGCCGGCATCGCTGACGTCGAGGTAAGCCTCGTCGATGCTCACCTGCTCGATGCGCCAGGCATGCCGGGAGAGAACCGCCATGATCTCCTCTGAAACTCTGGTGTAGAAGAGGCGATCCACCGGAAGAAAGACACCGTGCGGGCAGAGGTCGTACGCCCGGGAGATGGGCATGCCGGAGTGGACGCCGTAGCGGCGGGCCTCATACGAGCAGGTGCTCACAACCCCCCGGCCCGCCCCGCCCTTCGGATCGGCGCCGACGATCACCGGTTTTCCAGCGAGGGACGGATTCCGGCGGACCTCCACAGAGGCGAAGAAACTGTCCATATCCACGTGCAGGATTATCCGGCCGCCGGTCGCCACGTCATGAACTCCTCCACACACCGGTCCTCTTGCGGAGATGTTTGAGATCCGGCGATATAAGGAGGTTTGGTGGCCGGGGCGAAAGTGAAGGGTCAAAAGGGGCTGCACGGGTGCTGGATGGAGCAGAGGGCGGCATTCTCCGATCATACCGGAAATGACCATGTGTAAGCCCGAAAACGGATTTCTACAGCAACAGGACACGTTAAACCCATGAAAATTACTTCCGTAGATGGGCCGTGTGGATATCGCTACGCACTGCCCCAGCCTACCTCATCGGTGAAGCTTGAACTGAGCGTTTCTGTAACCCAGACCTGGTGCAGACCCACCAACTGAACACCCCGCCGCCC
Source organism: Methanoculleus thermophilus (assembly GCF_001571405.1). Taxonomy (NCBI): domain Archaea; kingdom Methanobacteriati; phylum Methanobacteriota; class Methanomicrobia; order Methanomicrobiales; family Methanomicrobiaceae; genus Methanoculleus; species Methanoculleus thermophilus. The sequence goes on from NZ_BCNX01000007.1 coordinate 328,250, forward strand.
CAATCCAAAGCCCCCGCGCGCCTCTTCGTGACCGGGACAGGTATCGCGGAGACGAGGGAGAGAAGAAGTGCGAAAGAATCACTGAAAATAAGCAGACTTCGTGATATGAATTTGTGGCCTCATAATACGTGGGCGAGTGGGAGCCACCCGCTCCACCTTCTCCATTTGATCGGCAGGAATGTTTGCGATCACGGAAATGAGGACGTGCAAATAAAAGGGTAATGGAGTTGGTTTACCTGGCCGGGATGATGAGCGAGCGCTCGCCGGCAGGCATGAACTCCCGAATTGCACCCTTCGCGAACTCGCGGCGGGGCTCGGAGAAGTCGAACTTCAGCGCCGGGTCGGCGAAGCAGACCTTCACGAGCGGACTGTAGCAGAACGCGTCGCCGCGGCCGTAGTGGGAACCGCCGACAATAGCGGCGTATTCGCCCTGGTGACCGACGTTCATCGCGTAGTTCGGGTAGTTCGGACCACGCAGTTCTCCCATCAGACCGCGGTCGGACTCCATGGAGAGCGAGTTTGCGGAACCGCACTGGTCCTGGAGGTCGTAGCCGAAGAAGCCGAGACGCGACCATCCGTCCTTGTGCAGGAGCATGGAGAGGTACCAGGCGTTCAGACCGGCGTTGGAGTTTCCGGTTGCGATGGAGGTCGAGAGACCGGATGCGGCGGCGATGACACCGGCACGCTGGGACCCGCCGAAGTGGTCCTCCATCATCGTCGGGAACTGCTCGTACTGCTCCATGGCGTTGAGGGTGACCTCGGTCGCGATATCGTTGACGATATCCTGGGTCGGCTTGACCTTGTCGCTCGGGCTCGGGTTCTTCCAGTCGACCTTGTACTTGTCCTTGATGTAGTCCATACCGTAGTAGGTGAACTCGTCGAGGATGTTGTCGGTGTAGGCCGCGGTTGCGTACTGGGTGAATCCGACACCGCCGGACATGTAGGAGCCGAGCCAGATCTGGTCGTAGAGCATGGTTCCGGCGCCGACGACCTCAAGGGCAGCCTTCGCGGGGTCGTTGGGGTACTTCCGGTTCGCCTGGACGATATCCGAGAAGAGACCGAACTTGATGCCACCGGGCTCGTTCGGGCCACGGGCACGCCGGGCGGGCAGGAGTGAACCCATCTGGACGACGCCTGCGTGCTTTGCGGCGTAGGAGAGGTCGGCGACGGCCGCTTCACCGGCGCACATGCGGTAGGCGGCGATGAAGGACATACCGATCTGCATTGCAGACCACCGAGAGGTCGTTCCACCATCACAAGTCCGGGAGACCGCGGTCGGGATGTGGATCGCCTGGTACATGCTCTTGCCGATCTCAGCCTTGAGCTCCTCGGCCTGCTTTGCGGGGAAGAGCTTCTCGATGTTCAGCAGGAACTGGGGCTCGATGTCGTCCGCGAGCTCCTGGTCGCCGGTGAAGACCTTGACGTAACAGTCGTCGACGAGGCCGGGGTGGGTCTCGACCATGTGCTCCTGGACGACAGCACCGCCGGGCATTGCGTGGTTTAAGATGTGGAGGTACTCGTTGATCGTCTCAGGGGTAACTTCCTTGCCGAGACGCTTCTGCAGGGTCTGGTGGGCGAGGTCCATGCCGACGATGACAGTCCTCCTGATGTCGTCCCACATCTGCTGCATCGCAGCGTTGTTGACGAAGTGCAGGTCGTCACCCTCCACGAAGACACCGGTGCCGGAGACCTCGTAGGTCATCAGCTGGCGCTGGCCCATCGGGATACCGCCGAGGTGGCAGCGTTCGGGGTCGTACATGGAGATGCCGCGGTCCATCTCGATCGCACGGCTTGCCTTCATGAACTCCATCTTACGGGGAGACTGCCGGACACCGTTGAACTTGTAGAACTGGGTGGTCTCGGACTCGACGTCCTGCCCCTGGAACTTCTCCTTGAGTGCCTTCAGGAACAGCTTCTGGGTTCTCTCAATCTTTGCCATTGTAATCACTCCTCTTTCGGCATGAAGCCGTATTTTGTCCGCAGCGAGTGGATGCGCTGGACGTATTCGATGTATTCGGCGTCGTCACGGAAGGCGGTTCCGACAAGCGAGTGGAAGATCGTCGTGTGGGCCTTGAGCCAGTTCTCGTCCATGGGCTTGCCGACGGCAACCTCACGGTCGAGGGGCTCGCCGATCTGGTTCTTGACGTAGCGGACGACTCCGTCCTCGCCAAGGACGCAGCGCTGGAGGGCGTCGAACATCATGCCGTCTTCTGCGAGACGGAGCGAGTGACCGTGCACGGTCGCACCACGGATGCCGACACGGGCGGGGTCGAACATCTCGGTCTCGATGAGTTCCTTTGCGTACTTCTCGAGGTCACGCTCACGGCACTCGACGATCTGACGGCCGGAGAGCGTACCGGGGTCGATACCGCGGAAGCGGTACATCTCGGCGTAGGTCCGCTGGTAGGGCTGCGAGGGGGCGTTGAACATCGAGTCTGCAAACTGGATGTAACGAATCCGGTCGCCTGCCTTCGCACCCTCGGTGGGCTTGACGAGCTTGCGCATGGGGCAGTCGGGCTCCTGCTGCTCGGCAAGCGGCGGGTGGGCGCTCGGGTACGCCGATCCGGGGGCGCGGTGGCCGAGGATCAGCACGATGTCCTCATCAGTTACGGAACGAACCTTCTCAAGCTTGTGGTTGGGGTTCATCTGCTTGCGCCGGTTTTCGGCGACGATCGATGTCCCTGGACCATACTGGGGCGTGTATGCCATATTTCAATTCACCTCAAAGCGACTGATATCTTATCCTTTTCCTGTCTAGAACGAATTCCAGCCATATTTCCAGGTATTGGGTGCTCTTTTGCTCACCGTTGCGGCCGGATAATCACCGGGCATTCCTTGCTGCGGGGGTCCGTAAGGCCGATGAGAGTTTGATCAGCATCAGGACCGTACTTCGCGTAGTCAACAAGCGTCGGGGCCGATTTCATGAACCTGCCTTCCTGGAGCTGGTAGGGGAATCCCACAAAGAAACCGTCGCAGAGCGTCCGGATCTCATCGATGACAGAGGGATTCTCGACCTCCAGGATGATCTCCCCAACCTGGACACGGAGCGCGACTTGAGCGTCGCCGACCTGGATCACCCTGCGATCCGAATGCGGATTCGGGCTTCCTCGTGCCGGCCCATACGGGACCGTCTTCGGCAGGCCGGGGCCGTGGACCACCATCCGGCGGATGCCGGCAATGCCGGTGAGCATATTGAGCAGGCGTTCGGCAGTCTCAGGCTTGAGCATCCTGAGCGGCACGATCCTGACCTGTGGAAATGCGGCGTTCATCATTCAGATCTCTGCTCGTTCAGGCTCCGTTTGCGATCTGGTTGATCGGCTTGTTGAAGACGTCGATCTTACCATAGGTCTCGGCGAAGAGCTTCGAGGTGCTCTCAGGCGAGAACATCTGGGTTCCTGCGTCGAGCGCTGCCGCAGCGACCACACACGGAATAGCTACGCCATTTGCGTGCCTGGTCACGACGTGGTTGCCGTTGAAGATACCGGGGCCGCCACCACCGTAGATCGAGTGGCTGAAGAACGAGAATCCGACGGCAGTACCCATGACACGGCCGTAGTCGGTGCTCGGGAGACCGGTCTCGTGCTCAAGCAGGTCGTTGAAGTACAGGAGCGTCGCGGAGACTGCCTGGGCGAACCGTCCGGCACCACAGTTGACGATGGTGGCCGCCATGGTTCCTGCAGCAGCGTAGGCGTTCCAGAGCATCGGGTCCTTCGTGTCGTAGAACTGGAAGTAGCTGCCCTTCTTGCCCGGAGTGATGACCCTGTCCTCGATGGCCCGCTCGACCAGGCTCTGGACAACGGTACCGACGGTTCCGGTCTCACCGTTTGCCTTGACGAGGTCGTAGACCAGGTTGTTCGCGTTCAGGCCCTGGTAGGCGTAGGCGAGCAGCTGGGCACGCTCGAACGGTCCGATGGCGGATCCCATCTCGAAGACACCAGCGGTCTCGAAGGTGGACGCGAGTGCGGCACCCTGCAGGGCATTCCTGCCGGTCATCATGACGACGTGGTTGACCGGGATGTTCCGGAGCGCGTAACCGATACCCTCGTTGTTCTGGGGGATGGTCAGGATCGACGTGACGAGTGCGCCTTCCATGTCCTGGGTGTGGGGGTAGCTGCCCCAACAGGCTGCCTTGACAGTGGATGCGTTGAAGGCGTCGATGTTGAACTGGTCGACGATCGCGAACGTGGTCGCGGCTGCGACTGAGGTGATTGCAGCATCGTACGTTGCCGCGTTGATCAGGCGCTTCGACGGAACCTCAACGAGCAGGAGCTTGCCGCCGTTGAACTCCAGGATCTTGGTGTCGTCGCCCTCCTCAACCTGGACCATCTCCTTGATCTTGGCGACGATGGCGTCCTTGTTCTCCATGATGGGGAGATCGAGTTCTCTTCCCTTGATCTTGCCCTTCCCAAGCTTTCCGGTCTTGAGCGCTTCCTGGATGCCTCCGAGGTTGACGCTGATCGTTCTCTTGGTCAGGTCGATGATCTTACTTGTGGCCGGGTTAACCAGCGGGCTGATTCTGTCGAGGGTGACGCCGCTCTTGAGCAGCTTCCCATCATCAGAATAGAGGTCGATTGTTTCCGTGTATTTAGCCATAGTATTTCATCCTTTTACCCTTGTTCAATGCATTCCGTTCATGCGAGAGATCAATAAACAGTCACCTGTTCTAGATCCCTGAAGGCCGCTACTGCACGTCCCAAAAGGGACTATAAGAGTAGAAAGAGAGTTGTTAATAAAATTTGCGAAATAAGATAGGCTTCTTTTGCTGATTATAAGAATAATAATGAATATATTTCTAATAACATATTTTAGAATCGGGATTTTATGGAATAAATGGTTTAACGCGATCCAATTTAAGGATTTCCAAAGGTATCATTACAGGGCCACCTGCCCAAAGAGGGTCGCACAAAAAGGACATATTAAATAATAAATGAAACAATAACAATAATAAGAGTTAATAAAATTTTTCTTAAAACTATCAAAAGGTACCTGCTTCTATAGGTTACATCCTAAAAATATATAATTCTAACCAAATTGAGGGGGATCTTACGAGATCCAGATATCAAGGCCACAATTTTTAAAATGCATGCAACAGCAGCCGCTAACAAATACAATTTAATTATATACTACCTGCAGTAAGCCTACCCTCGCCATCCTCAACACTCACCAAAGAGATCTCACCCGGCTTCTGGAACAGACGGTTGCGAGACCTGCACCACAGGGCGATCCCGGGCCGCATACAGCAGTACATCTTCGGGTAAAGAACAAATCGTGTAAAATGGCTTAATGTAAACATAATAACCTTTAGTACCTTACCAATTCGGAATAGTTAAATACAAAACATTACAAGTTATGACAAAGCGATCCGCCCGGTGCTCCACCCGGATGTTTCGTTTTCCTCAGGTGAGCGGGCTCTCTGCATGTCTCCGGAGCATTTCGGCGAACGGGGCGGCGGCCCCTCCTGTGCAGGAAGGTCCGGCTTGCCGGGTACGGAATGCCCCGGTAACTCCCCGCAACGCGAGGGAAAGCCCAACAACAGGCTGTACCGGGAACACCTACCCATGAGGCCGATTCACCGGAGCTTCGGGAGGTCGGCCTTACCAACTGTGTTGAGGCAAAACCATGGCGAACAAGATTACATTGAACATGATAACACAGCGCTCCGTCGAAGAAGGCGTCGCGATGGAAAAGGGCAAAACGACCCCGGAATACTTCGAGGCCTGCTCGATAATCGAGATGCACGATGACGATGTTAAAGCGCTGGGCCTCGTCCCGAACCAACTTGTACGGGTGACAAGCGAGTGCGGAAGTGTGGTCGTCAAGGTCGTCAAAGGACGACAGGGACTCTATCCCGGCCTTGCTTTCATGCCACAGGGTGTCTGGTCAAACCAGATTGTTCCTCCGCGGACCCAGGCGACGGGAGAGCCCCAGTACAGCGGTTTCCCTGTGACGGTTGAGCCAGCCAACGGAGAACGACGCAAGAGCGCACTCGAACTTGTCCAGGGGGCTGTCGGGATGTGGAGAGGTGATCAATAATGCCAAAGAAGATTGAGAACGTCGGATGCCCATACTGTGGTGTCTGCTGTGACGACCTTGTTGTGACTGTATCAGACGACGGAAAGAAGATTCTCGAGGTGGAGAACGCCTGTGCCATCGGCAACCAGATCTTCCACCATGCAACCGGGAGTGAGAGGGTTACACGGCCCCGTCTCCGCCAGCCCGACGGCACCTACAAGGAGATCTCCTACGACGAGGCGATCGACTACGCGGCAAGGGTGCTCTACAACGCAAAGAAACCGTTGATCTATGGGTTCGGCTCGACCAATTGTGAGGGAATGGCCGCTGCAGCCAAGGTCGCCGAGAAGGCTGGAGCCGTGCTCGATAACTGCGCCTCCATCTGTCATGGAAGTTCGTTTTTAGCTATATTCGACAACGGCTACCCGAGCTGCACCCTCGGTGAGACGAAGAACCGGGCAGACGTCGTCGTCTACTGGGGAGCCAACCCAGCCCACGCCCACCCGCGGCACATGTCCCGCTACTCGATCTTCCCCCGCGGATTCTTCACCGGGAAGGGTCAGAAGAGCCGCAAGATCATCGTCGTCGATCCGAGGCACACCGACACCGCCCAGGTGGCCGATATCTACCTGCAGGTGAAGCAGGGACACGACTACGAACTCTTCAATGCATTCCGTACCGCGCTCCGCGGTCACGAGATCCCCGAGGAGGTTGCCGGAATCAAGCGTGAGAAGATCCTCGAAGTCGCCGAGATCATGAAGAAGGCCCGGTTCGGCACGATCTTCTATGGTATGGGACTCTGCCACTCCGACGGCCGGAACCACAACGTGGACATTGCCATCAGCCTGACCCGTGACTTAAACGACTACACCAAGTGGACGATCATGGCGATGCGGGGACACTACAACATCGCCGGACCGGGAGTGGTCTGGTCATGGCAGTATGGGTTCCCCTATTGTCTGGACCTGACAAAGGATGTCGCCCACATGAACCCCGGCGAGACGAGCTCCATCGACCTGGCGATGCGCGACGAGGTTGACGCCTTCTTCAACGTCGCAACCGATGCCGCAGCTCACTTCCCGATCGAGGCTGTCAAGCACTTGAGGAAGCACCCCTGGATCACCATCGACCCGAACATCTGCATGGCAAGCGAGATCTCCGACCTCCACATCCCGGTAGGGATTGTCGGAGTCGAGGTCCCGGGCATCGTCTATCGGATGGACAACGTCCCGATCCAGTACCGTAAGGTCATCGATCCGCCCGAGGGCGTCATCAGCGACGAAGAACTCTTCGAGCGGATCTACAAGAGGCTCTGCGAACTCGAAGCCGAAGAGGCTGCAAAAGGAAAGGCAAAGACCACCCCGGTTGGTGTCCACGCGGAGGAGTGAAGAATGAGCGAACTCTTAATCAAGAACGGATTCGTTTTCGATCCGCTGCAGGGTATCAAGGGCGACCGGATGGATATTGCGGTCAAGGACGGCAAGATCGTCGAACCCGGGACCCTCAAGAACCCAAAAGTCATCGATGCCGCCGGCATGACCGTGATGGCTGGCGGCGTGGATATCCACTCCCACGTAGTCGGACCGAAGGTGAACACCGGCCGGCTCTTCCGTCCGGAGGACAAACTCTTCAAGAGCCCTCACAGAAAGTGCAGCCGGATGGAAATGGGCTTCTCCGTCCCCTCGACGTTCAAAACAGGCTATGACTATGCACGTATGGGATACGCCTTCGTCAACGAGGCGGCAATGCCCCCGCTCCACTCGCCGCACATTCACGAAGAGATCCGGGATACCCCGATCATCGACAATGCCGCGCTGCCGGTCTTCGGAAACAACTGGTTCACTCTCGAGTACCTCAAGAACAACGAGGTCGAGAACAACGCTGCATACACTGCCTGGCTTCTCCGGGCAACCCGGGGATTCGGTATCAAGGTCGTCAACCCCGGCGGCTCCGAAGCCTGGGGATGGGGACTGAACTGCACCCATATCCATGACCCGGTCCCGTACTTCGATGTCACCCCGGCCCAGATCATAAAGGGCCTCATCGAGACGAACGAGCACCTCGGCCTTCCCCACTCGGTGCACCTGCACTGCAACAACCTCGGAAACCCCGGCAACTATCTCGATACACTCGAATCGATGAAAATCGCCGAGGGCTACACCCCGAAGAACAACTTCGGCCGCAAGCAGGTGATGCACCTCACTCACCTCCAGTTCCACTCCTACGGTGGCGACTCCTGGAAGAACTTCGAGTCCAAGTCTAAGGAGATCATGGACTACGTGAACGCTCACGACAACATCACCATCGATATCGGCCAGGTGACGCTCGACGAGACCACGACCATGACCGCCGACGGGCCGTTCGAGCACCACCTGCGTGCCTTAAACAACCTGAAGTGGGCTAACGTGGACGTAGAACTCGAGACCGCAGCAGGTGTTGTCCCATACATCTACAGCCCGAAGGTCAAGGTCTGTACCATCCAGTGGGCCGTCGGCCTGGAGCTGGCCCTCTTATCGAAGGACCTGATGCGGACGTTCCTCACCACCGACCACCCGAACGCCGGGCCGTTCACCCGCTATCCGCGCGTCATCACCTGGCTGATGAGCAGGGCTGCACGTGACGCGACCATGAAGACGTTCAAGTGGCTGGACCAGACGATCGCGGCAACCTCGATCGACAGTATCGACCGGGAACTCACGCTCTACGAGATCGCCCAGATGACCCGTGCAGGGCCGGCAAGGGCGCTCGGTATCAGCAACATCTACGGTGGGCTCGCCCCCGGCATGGATGCCGATATCGCCATCTACGCCCTCAACCCCGAAGACATGCCCTCGGATCCGGCAGCCATCGAGAAAGCCTTCTCGCGGTGCGCCTGGGTCGTTAAAGATGGCGTCGTGACCGTCCAGGACGGCGAGATTGTTGCGGAACCCGCAAAGCGGACAATCTGGGTCGACGTGAAGGTCCCGGAGAACGCGCAGGTACAGAGGGACATTTATGAGCACTTCCTCAAGCACTACAGCGTCAAACTCGACAACTACCCGCTCTTCGAGGAACACATCCACAACCCGCGGGTGATCGAGGTCAACGCGACAGAGTGAGGCGACAATCATGAAGACAGTAACTCTTACCATGACCAACCCCCCCGAATTGTACCTCGAGGGGCAGAGCATCACCCCAGACAACTTTGCAGGCAAGAAGGCTGCTGATATCGCTGCTCTCGATGTCTGGGAGGGCAAACAGAAGAGTCCGCTCGGAAAGTACTTCACCGTGGAGGGCGATGGCGGGGCAACGGCAGCCGAGACGAAGATCGTCCTCCGTGGAGACTGCTCCCGGGTCAAGAGGATCGGCCAGCAGATGACCGCCGGCGAGATCGTCATCGAAGGCAGCGCCGACATGTATATCGGCGGCTGGATGAAAGGCGGCAAGATCCATGTGAAAGGAAACGTCGACTCGTTCTGCGGCATAGGGATGGAAGGCGGCGAGCTCATCATCGATGGGAACGCCGGACACCACCTGGGCGCATCACCCCGCGGTGAATGGCGCGGCATGCAGGGCGGGCTGATCCGGGTCGCCGGAAACGTCGGAAACGACACCGCCACGTTCATCAATGGCGGGACGATCATCGTCGGCGGGGACGCGGACATTCACGTCTGCACTCACGGCGAGGGCGGCACCGTCATTATCAAGGGCAACGCCAAAGGCCGTGTCGGCGGGCAGATGGTGAAGGGCGACGTCTACGTCTTCGGGACGATCGAGAACCCGCTCCCCGGCTTCAAGCGGGTCGGCGAGGTGGAGCAGGAAGTCGATGGTGTGAAGGCCCGTTTCGCCCACTACATCGGCGACCTCGGCGAGCGCCACCCCGTCTCCAAGGGCCAGACGGTGTATGCAAACCTCTACACCAGACTCTAATTTTTTTCCCAAACACCCTGGAATCGAACTGAAAGACCATCCCTTCATCTAGGAAGCCAGACCGGTGAACCGCTTTTTCTGCCTGATCTATGGGATTGAAGCCGCAAGCGAGAGGGGCGTGATATGGTGAGGCAGCACCTCGTACTCACGCCGCTTGCAAAGGTCCGGGAGATGATGCGGTCCGTCTTCCCTGTCCCGAATCGGACGATCCGGGTTCCCGTTGCCGAAGCGGCCGGACGGATAACGGCAGGACCGGTCTATTCAAGATTGACCCACCCCATAAGGGACATCTCGGCAAGAGACGGTTTTGCCGTCAGGAGCAGGGAGACCGCCGGCGCGAGCGGAACGAACCCGGTACGGCTCACGGATCCGTACTGGGTGAACACCGGGAACGCGATCCCTCCCGGTTACGATGCCGTCGTCATGGTCGAGGACGTCATCGCGGAAGGGGATGCCTTGAGCACGGGAAAAGCAGTCTCCCCGGGCGAGCACATCCACCCTGCCGGCAGCGAGATCCGGGAGGGTGAGATGATCCTTCCTGCCGGGCACTGGATACGCCCATGCGATATCGGGGCGCTCCTCACGTATGGGATAACGACCGTGGACGCCAAAGAGGTGAGAATCGGCCTCATCCCGACGGGGAGTGAACTGGTTCCGGCGGGCGAAGTCCCGGGGCCGGGGCAGGTGATCGAGAGCAACACCGCCGGTGCGGCGGTACTCCTCGGCGAGACGGGCGCCACCTGCACCCGCTACGAGATCACCCGCGATGACCCCCACCTGCTCAGAGCGGCGATCGAGAGAGGCGTTCGGGAGAACGACCTCCTCATAGTCTCGGCAGGCTCATCGGCGGGGAGGAGAGACTTCACCGCCAGGATCATCGATGATCTCGGCGAGGTGCTCGTCCACGGCATCGCGATGAAGCCGGGAACTCCGTCCATCCTCGGGCGGATCGACGACAAACCGGTCATCGGGGTCCCGGGGTATCCGATCGCCGCGATGACTGCTGTGCGAGAACTTGCCTTCCCGCTACTCGCCGAATGGGGGTTCCGTACTCGATCCCCGGAGACCCTACGCGCCCGACTCGTCGGGAGAGTCACGTCGGACCCCGGCTATGACGAGTTTCTCCTCCTCGCCATCTCCAGGGCAGGCAACCGGTACATCGCGACCCCCCTGCCGAGGAAGAGCCACACGCAGATGGTGATGGTACGAGGGAACGCCTATCTGCATATTCCTGCCGGGGTTGGATGCATCGAGGAGGAGACCGAGGTCGAGGTCACGCTGACGGGGCCATGCTGGACGATCCGCGAGGCAAGATCCCCGCCGACGTGAGACGGTTTCCTCTCAGCCTTCATCCCCGCAGGTTCTCACAAGGCTCTGGATGCGCCTCTCAAGATCCGGGAGGTTCTCGCGAAACTCCCGTGCGAGCAGGAAGGTCCGGACGGCGTCGCCCATCCCGCGGTGAGGGCCGAGGAGGTGGCGGTACTCGACGGGGATGGGGTAGCGAAAGTGCGCAGAGGCGACGGTGGAGCCGTCCACGGTAAAATCGATGAGCCGGGCGAGACGATCGAGGGAGAGAACCTGCTTCATCCCAAAATGCCGCCGGATCTCCCGCTGGAGGTCGACCAATCTCGAGCCGTCGAGCGAGACGTTTGCAGTCCGGAAAGCTCTCCTCTCCATATCCGCTGCAAAAACGACGACCTCATCGATACCCCCCGTCGAGAGGACGGACTCCATGAAGACCTGAAGGTCGGCATAGGCCTTCCGGGCGGTAGCCTCTGCCGCCGGCACCGCATCTTCCGGTATCCGGAAGGAGTGGTCGTACTCCAGCCCATATTCACCGCGATCCATATTCGCCACGGTTGTCGCGACACCGATGGTCTTGCCGCACGAGTCGGTCACCTTCTTCCAGATCTCGACATCGATATCGTACCGGAACTGCTCGCCGACATACTGGACGCTATAATCCTCCGATCTGTAGACGACCGCACCGATCTCGATCGGCATCATGACCCCGCGGCAGGTGCCATAGACATAACCGAACTCAATGTCCAGGTAGACGCTGCCACCGGTCTTGCCCGTTATGGACTCAACCACATAGAGATCTCTTTCGCAGGCAACGAAAAGGTTTCCCGGAGCACCCTATACCCTCGCAAAGATTTATCGAGCAGGAAGGAAGCCTTTCTATAGTTAGCTGATCAGGGATACCCTGCGCCATAGTAGCCATGAAACTCGCGACAATCAGGGAAAGACTTCAAATCGGTCGGATATTTGGGCGAGAATCTCCTCAAATCCAGGAGCCGGCCCATCGCGATAGGGAGGCTGAAGTGCGTGCACTCCTTGCCCATCCACCGTTCGGGATCACCGGGATCTCCGATGCCGCCTTTCCTCTCTATGATCAGGCATTGACCCACCGGTCGTATATCGGCAACGAGTACCCGGTGGCAGCGGTTGGAGATAATGAGCGGCTCGAGTTCCTGGGAAACTACGTCCTCGACTTCGTCATCGCCAACCACCTTTATAGCGAGTATGACCTTCCGCCCGGCGAGATGAACCGAAGGCTCCAGGTGACGAGGAATACGAAACTCGCCGAGATCGTGCTTCAACGGGGCCTCGGGATCGATCGCGTTATCAGACGGCGGGGGCAGGCATTGACGGACTCCATCATTGCAGACGCATTTGAGGCCCTGATAGGCGCAATCTACCTCGACCGGGGCCTTGATGCGGTCCGCGAGGTCATACTCACGATCTTTGAAGACGAGATCGCAGAGTGTGACGGACGCCGGAACTATCGGGGAAGGCTCCAGGAGTGTGTCGCGAGAGAGAATCTCGGTGAGCTTGAGTATGCCTTCAGCCAGACAGGTCCGGGCAGTTGTCCGGTCTGGACCGCCCGGGTGACAGTCGGGGGAATCCCTCTCGGGGAGGGAAAGGGGCGGACCAAACAGGGAGCGGCAATGCTCGCGGCAAAAGAGGCGCTCAAGCGGCTCGGGAAGGAGTAAGATGGTGCAGCAGACCAGGCGCGATCCGACCGTCGCGGTCGTCCGGTGCGATGCCTATGATCCGGATGAGGTCGATGCAGCCGTTCGGCGCGCGCTCGGTCTCCTCGGTGGAATTGAACGGTTCATCTCATCGGGAGAGAGGGTGCTCCTCAAACCAAACCTCCTGCAGGGGCAGGATCCGGAGCGGTGCGTCACCACCCACCCGACCATCGTCGCCGCCGTTGCCCGAATCCTTGCGGAGCACGGATGCCCGGCTCTCATCGCCGACAGCCCGGGGGCTGGAGTCATCTACAGCGAGGCAAATCTCCGGCGGGCGTACTCGCGTGCCGGGTATACGGCGGTTGCGGAGGAGACGGGCGCTCTCTTAAACTACGATACCTCTTCTGTGGTCGTCCCATATCCTGAGGGCGAGTTGATAACCCAATTTCCCATCATCACTCCCGCCGTCGAGGCCGATGCAATCGTGGTCGTCTCGAAAGCGAAGACGCACATGTGGACCCGAATGACGGGTGCGACAAAGAACCTCTTCGGTCTCATCCCTGGACTTGAGAAACCGGTCTTTCATTTTCGGTTCCAGGACGAGTACGCCTTTGGGAGGATGCTCGTCGACTTAAACGAGTGTATGAAGCCCCGGCTCCAGATTGTGGATGCCGTGATAGGTATGGAGGGGGACGGCCCTCAGTCGGGGAACCCGAGGAAGATCGGGGTGATCCTCGCCGGGAGCGATTATGCGGCCGTGGACACGGTCCTCGCCCGGCTCATCGGGATGGACCCGCTCGAGATCGGGAGTATCCGGAGCGCGGCCGCCCGCGGACTTCTCGATCCCGCGGCTGTCCGGACGGTCGGCGATGACCCCGCAGAGTTTGCAGTCCCGGACTTTCGGAAACCCTCGACCTACGCCGGGGGCAGGGCGGGTATTTGGCGGCGGGTGCTGCTTGCCGTCGTCCAGCGGTTCGGGAGGATCTACGCCCCCCGCCCCGGTGTGGTTGCTCAGTCGTGCGTCGGGTGCCGGAAGTGCGAGCGAATCTGTCCGGTGCAGGCGATTACCATCACCGAAGGCAGAGCGACGATCGATCTAACACGCTGTATTCGGTGCTACTGCTGCCACGAGATGTGCACCGAGCACGCCATCGCCCTCTCCCGGAGCCTTGCCGGACGGCTCCTCGCCCGCCTGCTCGGGTGAGTTGGGTCGGGCAAAAAACTCATGTGGATCGGGAGGAGAGCAGGTGCCATGCCATGCCCGTTCTGCAACCCAAAACAGGAGGATATCGTTCTCGCAAACGACCTCTGCTACGCCCGCTACGACATCCACCCGGTGAGCCCCGGCCACCTGCTTGTGATCCCATTCCGGCACGTGGCGAGTTACTTTGACACGACCGATGAAGAGAGAATGGCCATGGCCCGGCTCATCGACGACTGCAGGACTCTGACCGACCGCGAGCGGCATCCCGACGGCTACAACATCGGAGTCAACGTCGGGGAGGCCGCCGGACAGAACATCATGCATGTCCACGTCCACTTCATCCCGCGCTACCGGGGGGATGCCCCCGGAGAGCACGAAGGCGGGGTCCGGGGCGTGATACCGCGTAAATCAGGTTGAAGTTCTTCCGGGGCGCCGTTACCGCACCGGTGTGAGAGTGCGCCGCGCAGGAGGAAACCAATTGATGAGCGGGCGCCATCAAGCCATGAAATCATGCCGTGGTGCTCCATACGCCGGATCGGTACTGCGGGCAGTCATTTTTTGGGCGGATACCTCAGCTGAAATCTTATCCAAGGCCCGACATCCATCAAGATCGGCGCCCGAGGACCTATACATCGGGGGCCATTTAGAATGATTAATTATGCAAGTAAGGCATAGTTACCCTATGAGGGACAATAGTTGCAGACGCTGCTCTTCCTAATACTGTTTCCCATCCTAGTCGCATGTCTTTTATTGTTCGTAAAACGAACGACGTTGCGCTATGTTGTGGTCGCCCTCTCAGCTCTCGCAATCGGCGGGGCGTCGATATACCTGCTTATCCGGTATGCATTCGAAGGAACGGTCTACTTTGCCGCGCCTTCGGAGGTCGTCGGCCCCGTCATGGTGGCCATAGAGATGGGTCTTGCGCTCTTCATCATCTATATGGGCGCAAAGTTCAGAAACTACCTGGCAATCGCACTGGCCGCCATCCAGGCGGCGCTGGTGGTGTACCTTGAGGCAGCATTCCGGGAGAACCTCCATGCGGTCAACAATCTCTTCATCGACCAGTTCTCCATCATCATGGCCCTTATCATAGGGCTCATCGGGAGCCTCATAGCCGTGTACGCCGTCAGGTACATGGAGACGTATCACCACCATCACCCTGAGGTGCGCGATCGGCAGAGGATGTTCTTCTTCGTCATCTTCGCCTTCCTCTCCGCGATGTTCGGTCTCGTCTTCTCCAATAACCTCACGTGGATCTTCTTCTTCTGGGAAATCACCACCATCAGTTCGTTCTTGCTGATCGGTTATTCGGAGACGGAGGAAGCGACACGGAACGCCTTCCGCGCCCTGGTGATGAACCTCCTCGGCGGGATCGCGTTTGTTGTGGCGCTCATCTTCCTTGCCGCAACCGAGGCGACGAGCGGCGGCATCGATCTCGCCCGGGTGCTCGCCTCAGGCGATACGGCGATCGTCCTGATCCCGGCCGTCCTGATAGGGTTTGCCGGGATCACCAAGGCCGCATTGATGCCGTTCTCCTCCTGGCTCCTCGGGGCGATGGTGGCCCCGACACCGGTCTCGGCCCTGCTCCACTCGAGCACCATGGTCAAGGCCGGTGTCTACATCCTTGTCAGGTTCTCCCCGGTCTTCGCCGGGACGCTGGCCGGGTTCTCGATCGGACTCGTCGGCGCCGTGACCTTCGTCGTTGCGTCAGCCATCGCAATATCGCAGAGCAACGCAAAATCGGTCCTGGCCTACTCGACAATAGCAAACCTCGGCCTGATAGCCGCCTGTGCTGGTGTCGGAACCTACATGCTCGTCTGGGCGGCAATCCTTCTGATCATCTTCCATGCCGTAGCAAAGTCGCTCCTCTTCCTCGGGACCGGTGCGATCGAGCACCGGATCGGGAGCCGGGATATCGAGGACATGGAGGGCCTGATCGTCCGGATGCCCAAGATGGCGGTGATGATGTTCATCGGAATTGCCGGTATGTTCCTTGCGCCCTTCGGTATGCTGATATCCAAGTGGGCGGCAATCGAGGCGTTCGTCCAGGTCCAGGCACCCTTCGGCCTGATCTTCATTGCGATCCTCGCCTACGGAAGCGCCGTTACGGTCTTTTTCTGGGCTAAGTGGATGGGCAAACTCGTCGCGGTCACCCGAAATACCGAGCGGGTCGAGAAGGGGTTCTTCCAGGAGCCCTGGGCTCCGCTCTATATCATCACCGGCCTCGTGATAGCGGCCGTCTTCCTCTTCCCGGTCATTTCATCGATGCTGATCGAGCCCTACGTCCTTGCCATCTACGGCGTCACGGCTCGCCTCGGAGAGGCGAACGTCGCCATCATGCTTCTCATGATGGCTCTCCTCCTCATCCTCCCGGTCTCGTTTACTCTCTTTAAGAGGAGCGCACGGCACCTCCCGGCCTACATGAGCGGGAGGACCGCGACGCCGGACCTGCACTTCGCAGGCTCCCTCGGCCTGACCCGGGAGGCCCAGACCCGGAACTACTACCTCACCGAGTATTTCGGTGAAGCGCGGCTCTTCCGACCGGGGGCGATGGTCTGCATCGCCCTGATCCTGGTATCGTGGATCTTCGCGGGGGTGGCCCTATGACCTGGACCTGGCTTATCGGAGCGATCCTCTTCCTCATCCTTGCGCCCATCGTCGGCGGGCTCATCGCCGGAATCGATAGAATAATCACCGCACGGATGCAGGGAAGGGTCGGACCGCCGCTCCTGCAGCCCTTCTACGACGTCGGCAAACTCTTCGAGAAAGAGCGGGCCGTCGTCACCACGGCGCAGAACTTCTACGTGCTTGCCTACCTGATCTTCATCGCCGTCTCCGGGGCGCTCTTCTTCGCGGGAGGGGACCTCTTACTGATCATCTTTGCCTTCACGCTCGCCCACGTCTTCCTGGTGCTCGGGGCCTACGCAGTCCACTCGCCCTACAGCCACATCGGGGCCGAGCGGGAACTGATCCAGTTGATGGCGTATGAACCGATGATCATCCTTGCGGCCGTCGGGCTCTATATGGTCACGAACAGTTTCCTCGTCGCCGATATCGCAACGGCGACGGTGCCGGCGATCCTCTACCTTCCCGGCGTCTTCCTCGGGTTTGCGACCATCCTCACGATCAAACTCCGGAAGTCCCCCTTCGATATCTCGACGTCGCACCACGCTCACCAGGAGATTGTCAAGGGTATCACGACGGAGTTCTCGGGCTCGACGCTCGCCCAGGTTGAGATCGCTCACTGGTACGAGAACGTCTTCCTTCTCGGCTTCGTCTTCCTCTTCTTCGCCTGGAACCCGGTGATAGGGATCGTCGCGGTCGTGGTCACGTATCTCGCCGAGATCTTCATCGACAACGTCACCGCACGGGTGCGGTGGCAGGCGGCATTAAAGAGCGGGTGGCTCGCGGCAGTACTCGGCATCGCGAACCTGGCGATCCTCTCCTATATGATGCTTGGAGGTGTATGAGTACCATGGCATTCCTGAAGCGATCACCCTGGATCCTTCACTACGATGCATCCAGCTGCAATGGCTGCGACATAGAGGTCCTGGCGTGCCTAACGCCCCTCTATGACGTGGAGCGGTTCGGGATCATCAACACCGGGAACCCGAAGCACGCTGATATCCTCCTCATCACCGGCGGGATCAACTCACAGAACCGGGAGGTGGTCAAGAACATCTACGAGCAGATGCCGGAGCCGAAAGTCGTCATCGCAGTCGGCGTCTGCGCTGCTTCAGGCGGCATATTCCGCGAGTGCTACAACATCGCAGGGGGTGTCGACAAGGTTATCCCCGTGGACGTGTATGTTCCGGGATGCGCGGCAAGGCCGGAGATGATCATCGACGGCGTCGTGAAGGCGCTCGAGATTCTTGAAGAGAAACGAGAGAAGATGACAGGAGCAACGCAGATAAAGGAGAGCGCACGGCAGGCGGCGGGTGAGAGCACATGACGGTCAATGAAGAGCAGACCACCATCAGCGTCGCGCTGGAGGATCTCACCCGGGAGGTCGAAGCGCTTCGCACCGAAGGTTACCGCCTCGTCCAGATCGGGTGTACGGACATCGGCGGGTCCTACGAGATCAATTACTCGTTCGATAAGGGCTACCAGTACAGGAACCTCCGCCTGACGGTCGGGCCGGAGACTGCAGTCCCGAGCATATCCGGGATCTACTGGGGAGCGTTCGTCTACGAGAACGAGATGCACGACCTCTTCGGGATTCCGGTCACGGGGATGAACATCGACTTTAAGGGGACGTTCATCAAGACGGCCGAGAAGTATCCGTTCAGCGTCACGCGGAGAGGAGGTGACACATGCCGGAACGCATAGTCGTGCCGTTCGGACCACAGCACCCGGTCCTGCCGGAGCCTATCCACCTCGACCTCGTTCTCGAGGATGAGAAGGTCGTGGACGTGATTCCCTCCATCGGCTACATCCACCGCGGGCTCGAGCAACTCATCCAGAAGCGCGAGTTCACGGAGTATGTCTATGTGGCGGAGCGAATCTGCGGGATCTGCAGTTTCATGCACGCGCTCTGCTACTGCCAGGGCATCGAGCATATCATGGGGATCGAGGTCCCCGACCGGGCGAAGTACCTCCGGACGATCTGGTCGGAGTGCTCGCGTCTCCACTCGCACCTCCTCTGGCTCGGCCTCTTTGCGGACGGGATGGGTTTTGAGAACCTCTTCATGCGGTCCTGGCAACTCCGCGAGAAGGTGCTCGACGTCCTCGAGGACACCACGGGCGGCCGGGTCATCCAGGGCACCTGCAAGGTCGGCGGGGTCCGGCGCGATATCGTGCCGGAGAAACTCGCAGAGATGCATCGTGCACTCGATCCCTTCGAGAAAGAGTGTCGGGACCTCGGTGATATCTTCTTAAACGATGAGACGGTGAAGTACCGGCTTCAGGGGCTTGGGGTCCTCTCAAAAGACGAGGCCTATGCACTCGGTGCGGTCGGCCCGACCGCGAGGGCAAGCGGGGTTGCGATCGACCACCGCGAGACTGGCTACGCCGCCTACGGGGATCTCGGGTTCAAGCCGGTCGTCGAGACCGCCGGCGACTGCTACGCCCGGTGCGCTGTTCGGGTCAAGGAGATCTACGCTTCCATCGACCTGATCCGGCAGGCGATCGATCAGATCCCCGAAGGGCCCCTCGACGTGAAGGTCAAGGGAACCCCTGACGGCGAGTATTTCTCCCGCGTGGAGCAGCCGCGGGGCGAGGTCATCCACTATCTCCGGGGCAACGGCACGAAACACCTTGCCCGTGCCCGGATCAGGACGCCGACGCTCGCAAACATCCCCCCGCTCGTGAAGATGCTCCCGGGCGCACAGCTTGCGGATGTCCCGGTCGTCGTCCTCTCGATCGACCCCTGCATCAGCTGCACGGAGAGGTGAAGAGCTATGGGATTTTTTGAGATGACAAGGACGGTTCTCCGAAACCTTGCAGGAGGCCCGGCCACCCGGCAGTATCCTGTGGTCCCGGCGCGGAGAAGCCCCATCACCCGCGGGCACGTCACCTTCGACCCGTCAACCTGCCGCTCCTGCGGCATCTGCTCGCGGCGGTGCCCGTGCGCGGCGATCCGCCTTGATAAGGAGGCGAAGGTCTGGGAGATCGACCGCATGCGGTGCATCGCCTGCGGCGACTGCGTCGAGGGCTGCCCGTTCGGGAGCCTCACGATGGAGCCTGAGTATCTCCCGCCGGTCGTAGAGCATGTGGTGGAGCGCTACACCATCACCTATGTAAAACCGGAGAAGCCAGTGAAGAAACCGGTCGAAGAGAGCGCAAAGGGAGAAGGCGCGGGCGAGAGCGCGTGAGGGGGAGGGCGAAAGAACCTCCTCTTCCTATTCACTATTTTTCCAAACGAGCAACTGCCATGCCGTGGGAATATCCCCGGAGGAGGTGAGGAGAGGGGAGGGGGGATGCTTCGCACCTAGCGGTGTTCACGCACACTCTCGTTCGCGCCTCTAAACTCTTCGAATTTCTCAGAACCCATCCCTTCAGGGCAGCTTGAAATGTGTTGATACTCTTATGGCTTCACCTGACGCGGATTCCCACTGGACATCGCATTGCAGGGGGGAGGGGACAGGGGAGGGGGGAGCATCGGTTGCCCCAGGATGACGGACCTGACCGTCAAAAAGACCGGTCCACGGAGGTCCACCTTTCTGTTGTGGTCGGTGATATACCGCATCGCGTACTCCTCGATGCGCAGGTTGAT